>JAZSBA010000045.1:0-4034 GCA_045602125.1 Christensenellaceae bacterium
ACGAAAACGGCAAGATGAATAAGTCCGTTTTAGACGTTCAAGGGGAGATAATGAGCGTTTCGCAATTTACTTTATACGGTGACGTTTCTCATGGTAACCGCCCGAGTTTTATTGACGCTGAAGTTCCCGATATCGCTGAAAAAATCTACGATTATTTTTGCGAAAAACTTGTAAGCTACGGAGTTCCCGTTAAAAAAGGCGTTTTCGGTGCTGATATGAAAATCTCTCAACTTTCAGACGGCCCCGTAACCATTATTTACGATATTTAGTATGTTAGAAAATTTATTAAAACAAGAACTTTGTTCTTTGGGTGCGGACTTGGTTGGGTTTTCAAAACTTCCACGTAGCCCGATCAAAGATCAACAAAACTTAATATACGCAATAACTATAGCGGTAAAACTTCCCGATAGCGTCTTAAAAACTATAGAGAATAGACCTACGATCGAGTATTTTCACACCTATAGGACGGTTAACGCTTTACTTGATAGAATTACTTTTTTAGGCGCAAGGCTTATTGAAAAGCAAGGTTTTAACGCTTTTCCGATAGCGGCGTCGCAATCTACTGCGGACGATAAATTGGCTTATAGGGGAATTTTTTCTCATAAAATTGGCGCAAGGCTTTCAGGTCTTGGGTTTATTGGTAAAAACGGCTTGTTTATAAGCGAAGAGTTCGGCTCAAAAGTTAGGCTAGCAACTATTTTAACGGATATGGAAGTCGTTCCTGATAGACCGATAGTTGAAAGTAAATGTAAAGGTTGTACTATATGCCAAAAAGCCTGCCCGGGTGGAGCGATTAGCGGTATAGAGTACAAAGAAGGCATGCAAAGAGAAGACTTTTTCTCTGCGGAAAAATGCTCTAATAATATGAAGAATTACAAAGATATTGGGCGTGGCGCGGTATGTGGAATTTGCATTAAAGTTTGCCCGTTTAATAAGTTGACAAAATAGTACTTGTATAGTATATTATTTAAGTTATGAATAATCTAAAGATATCGCTCGCAGGCGACTTAGGTAGTGGTAAAACTACGGTCGGCGAGATTTTAACTAAAAAATACAATTTGGAAAAGGTTTCCATTGGTAAAATTCTTCGCGTAATGGCGGAAGAACACGGCATGAGCGTTGCTGATTTTAACAAGTATATGGAAACACATCCTGAATACGATAAAATCGTTGACGATAAACTTATCGAGCACGAAACGATAGACGGTAACTTTTTATTTGATTCAAGGTTAGCGTGGCATTTCGTTCCGTCTAGTTTTAAAGTTTATATGAAGGTGGATATTAAAACTTCCGCCGAGCGTATAATAAACGCCGGCCGTCAAGACGAGACGTATTCGGATATAGATAGCGCTATTAAGGAACTTAAAAAGCGTAGAGAAAGTGAAATCGTTCGTTATAACTCTTTATATGGAGTTGATATAATGGATATGAGTAACTACGATTTAGTCGTAGATACTAACGGCAAAACTCCCGAAGAAGTAGCCGATATTATTATTAAAAATTTTGAAATATGGCTTAAAAGGTAGGTATAAGATGCATTGGGCTGAAAAATTAGCATTAGAAGTTATTGGAAGAAATCCTAACAAGGAAGAATACGTTTGCGCGGCGGGTATAAGCCCGTCAGGTTCCGTTCACATCGGTAATTTCCGTGACGTTGCAACTAGTTATTACGTTGTTAAAGCGCTTCGCAAAATGGGTAAAAAGGCAAGGCTTTTATTCTCGTGGGACGAGTTTGATAGGCTTAGAAAAGTTCCGTCTAACGTTGCTCCTATTTGCCCCGATTTTGATAAATACTTAGGTATGCCTTACGCTCTTATTCCCGATCCGTACGGCACTCACTCAAGTTACGCAGAGCACAATGAAAAAGAGTTTGAACTTTCTTTAGAAGAACTCGGCATTGACGTTGATTTCCGTTATCAAGCTAAAAAATATATGAACGGCGATTACGTTGACGGTATTATCAACGCAATTAAAAAGCGTAAAGAAATTTACGACGTTTTAATGGAATATAAAACTCAAGATTCCGATGAAGGCGAACGTGAAAGTTACTATCCTTTAAACGTTTACTGCTCAACTTGCGGAAAAGATACTACTAAAGTAATATCTTCTAGTGAAGACGGTGAAGAACTTACGTTCACTTGTAAGTGTGGCGCAACTCATACCGTTAAAGTTAGAGAATATCACATGATAAAACTCGTTTGGAAGGTTGACTGGCCGATGCGTTGGGGTTACGAAGGCGTTGACTTTGAGCCGGGTGGTATCGACCACGCAGCCGCAAGCGGTAGTTTCGTAGTTGCAAGCGATATTGCAAGAAGAGTTTTAGGCGTTGAACCTCCGCTTTTCCAAGGTTACGGTTGGTTATCAATTGCAGGTCTTGGCGATATGCACTCTTCAACTGGTAATAACATCACTCCTGCAACGGTTCTTAAAGTTTACGAGCCTGATATGATTAGATGGCTCTTTGCTAAATACGAGCCAAAGGCTGGTTTCTCTTTCAATTTTGACGATACTATTATCCGTCACTATTCAGAGTTTGATAAAGGTTTAGAATCGTATAAGAACGGCGAGGCAGACGAGTATAACGAGTGGGTTTACGATTTAGCTATGCTTGACGGTAACAAAACTCGTTCAAAAGTTCCTTTCGGTGTATTATCAAGCGTTGCAACGATCGTTGATTTCAATCCTAATTCAGTTAAGGAAATTTTAGCAAAAGTAGGCGTTGAATTTACCGATAACGATATCGTAAGATTAGAGCGCGTTAAGAATTGGATAACCGTTCATCAACCGTCAAAACTCTATAAACTTTTAAAGGATAAGAACGAGGAATTCTACGCAGGTCTTACTGAAGAAGAAAGGGTAGCGGTTAAGAAACTTTACGATTATCTTCTTGCTAACAACGTTATTGGCGAAAAGGACGTTCAACAATTCTTATATTCAGTAATTAACGACGAAACGTTAACAAAGAAAGAAAACATGGCTCGTCAACAAAGGTTTTTTAAAGTGTTTTATAATTTACTTTTCGGAACTGATATGGGCCCGCGTTTATATCTCTTCCTTGCCGCTATTGACAAGGCTGAATATTTAGAACTTCTTAATTTCTAATTAAATAAAATTAAAACCGAGAGCAAATTTTGCTCTCGGTTTTTTTATAATAATTGATTATAAAGTTGCGCCAAAGTCAGAAACGATAACTTGACCGGTTATTGCTCTTGATTCGTCGCTTGCTAAGAATAAAAGAATATTTGCAACGTCAATTGGCATGCACGGTTGAACGGATAAGTTCATGTGTTTATTCATTTGACCCATCATGTTTGGATCAAGTGATTTAGGATCGGTAGTCATAGTCATTGGGGTAACTATTGTGCTTGGGTTAACCGAGTTACAACGAATACCTGTTCCCGTAAAGCGTAGGGCAGTATGCTTTGTAAGACCGATAACGGCAGCTTTACTAGTAACGTAAGAAGCACCGCCAGTACCGAACGCGCCCGCAACTGAATCAAGATTAATAATAGAGCCTTTGTTTTGTTTAATCATTTCTTTAACGACTGCTCTAGTGCAGTATAAACAACCTTTAGTGTTGATGCCTAAAACGTATTCGAGGTCTTCATCCGTGCAACAATCAATAGGTTTAAGCCCTGCTTCTAACACGCCTGCGTTATTAACTAAAACGTCAATTTTGCCGTACGCTTTAACTACTTCGTTAACCATTGTTTCAACGTCTTCTACCTTTGATACGTCGCAAGGAATAGGTAAAACTTCGCCACCTTGCTTATTAATTTTTTCAGCTACTTCTTCAAGTTTAGAAACTCTACGTGCGGTTATAACTACCTTTGCTCCTTCCTTTGCAAAGAGTTCTGCGGTTGCCGCGCCAACGCCTGAATTTCCACCGGTAATAATTGCCACTTTACCATCTAAACGTCCCATAAAATAATAGATCTCCTTTATATATTGATACGATAATTATACATCAAAATAGGGTATAGACCAATATCAACTTCGTAATATTCCGGCATAAAAAAACACCTAAAACAACT
>JAZSBA010000046.1:0-4660 GCA_045602125.1 Christensenellaceae bacterium
GTGAAACTTATTTTTCTTGCATATAATAATGATAGTGATAATCATTATCACTTATGCAATTTGTTTTATACGTTAAATTCACGTTTGCGATTAGTTGTGAAATTTGCCTGTAAACGTTGTTAAAATTTGAAAAAAATAAAATTTTGTCTATTGACAACGTTTAAGGTTAAGTATAAAATAATTATTAAGGAGTTTGTTGATGAGAAAACAAAGGCAAGTGGTTTTAACGGCTGTAACTTCAAGCTGTGATCATCCAACGGCAGAGATGGTTCTTGCAAGGGCAAAGGAGATTATGCCGTCAATAAATCTTGCAACCGTTTATCGTAATCTCAACGCGCTTTGTAAAGAAGGCAAAGTTCAAAGAGTTATGGCAGACGGTGGGGATAGATTTGATAAGACTTTATGTAATCACGCTCACTTTCAATGCCGTAAGTGTAATAGTGTAATTGATATATCCGGCGTTGATTTATCGGGGATTTGTAGCGAAGAGTTTAAAAACGACAACGTAGTTGAAGAATTTAACGTTACGATAAAAGGCGTATGCCACGATTGTAAATAGGTAATAGACGGCTTAGCCGTTTTAATTATAATAATAAAGATTATAGGAGAATATTATGGAACTTAAAGGTACGAAAACTGAAATGAATTTAAGAGAGGCATTTGCAGGTGAAAGCCAAGCGCGCAATAAATATACATATTTTGCAAGCGTTGCTAAAAAAGAAGGTTACGAACAAATTGCGGAAATTTTCTTAAAGACTGCAGACAATGAAAAAGAACACGCTAAATTATGGTTTAAACACCTTGGCGAACTTGGTAACACTGCTGAAAACCTTGTTGCAGCAGCTGCTGGTGAAAACGGCGAGTGGACTGAAATGTATAGGCGCATGGCTGAAGAAGCAGACGCTGAAGGTTTCAAGGGATTAGCCGCTCAATTTAGAATGGTTGCTAACATTGAAAAGACTCACGAAGAAAGATATCTTGCTCTTCTTGCTAACGTAAAAGATCTTAAGGCGTTTGAAAAGGACGAAGAAGTTGTTTGGGAATGCAGAAACTGCGGTCACCTTCACAAAGGCAAAAAAGCTTTGGAAGTTTGCCCCGTTTGTGCTCATCCTAAGGCGTACTTTGAAGTTAGAAAAGAAAACTATTAATTTTAATTTAACGCCTACAATAGTAGGCGTTTTCTAATTTTATGATTAAGGATCCATTTTTATTGTTAAGCGTTGTAAACACCGCGCTTCGAGATAAGTATTCTTCGCTTGAAGACTATTGCTTGTCTGAAGACTTGAACAAATGCGAAGTAGAGAATTTATTATTTTCTATCGGATACGTTTATGACGAAGAAGATAATTGTTTTAAGCAAAAGTAATGAAAGGTTTTATTGTTAGAAACGCATATTTTAAAGCAGAACAACTTGAATATCAAGTTCAATCAATCAAGCGCGAACTTGAAAATCTCGGTGCGGTGGTAGACGTTGTTTATAACGGTTACGATTGTTTTATAGACGGCAATTCAAACGTTGTTTGCCCGTATAAAGATTACGATTTTTGCGTTTATTTAGATAAAGATAAGTATCTTGGAGCTATGATTGAAAAGCAGGGGATTCCCGTGTTTAATAATCCGCGCTCAATTGAAATTTGCGATGATAAGTTGTTAACGCTTCTTGCGTTATCTGGGAATAATATAAAAGTTCCTAAAACCTTTTCCGCTCCACTTTGTTTTACCCGTGGGGCGATGGTTGACGAAGTAGGCGTTCAAAAAATCATTGATGAACTTTCATTACCGCTTATAGCAAAAAAGAGTTTCAGTTCTCTTGGAAAGGGTGTTTTTCTAATAAACACCAAACAAGACTTGATTGATTTTATCAATCAAAATCCGTTTGAGCCTAAAATATTTCAAGAATTTATATCGTCAAGCTACGGTCGTGACGTAAGGATAATTTGCATAGGTAAGAAATTTTACTCGGCTATGGAGCGTTATTCAGAAACTGACTTTCGTTCAAATTCCGCTCTAGGTGGAAAGGCTAAAAAAATAGAGCCAAGTATCGAGTTTATAGAACTTGCTGAAAAAGTAGCAAATATTTTAAATCTTGATTACATGGGCATAGATTTATTGATAGGAAAAAATGGCGAGCCTATCGTTTGTGAAGTTAATTCAAATGCGTTTTTTACAACGATGGACGAAGTTGCCGGTGTAAACGTTGCAAAGGCTTACGCCGAATATATTATAAAAAAGGTTGGAAAAATAAAATGATTTCAGATAGCATTAAAAATTTAGATAGATATTTACACGTTCCTAACGTTCAAAAAGCAATAGATTTTATAAATTCGAACGATTTATCTAAAGTTGAACTTGGCAAGTACGATTTAGGTGACGAGTGCACCTTAAAGGTTATGGAATACGTAACTAAGGAAGAGCCTGAAGAAGTTTTACTTGAAGCGCATAGAGAATATCTTGATTTGCAACTCGTTGTAAAAGGTAGTGAAACTTTCTTATTTCAAGCTATTGACCTTGGCGAACAAGCCGTTCCTTATAACGACGTTAAAGACGTGGAATTTTACGTTGCGCCTTACTGTAATTCGTTAGTTTTAAACGGCGATAACTTTGCAATAGTTTTCCCAAACGATCTTCACGTTGGCAATATCGTTGCAGGGGAAGAAGAAACCGTTAAAAAATTCGTTTTCAAGCTTAAAATATAATGAAAAGTAAAAAGTGTAAGTTCAAAAGCTTTTTAAAAACTGCGCTTATACTTATTGTTTTTGCTCTTTCTTATTTTATATCAGCGGTTACGTCGTCTATTTATAAAACTAACGTAAAGCTTATAACTTTGCTAATTTGCTTTGTTTGTGGAGTTTTATTGTTTTTTATAGTTTACGGGATTTTATATTTAATAGCGTTATTTAAAATTTCTAAAAAAACGAAAAAACTTATAAATAATGAAATTTCGTGTGATGATAGGGCGTCTGACTTTTTTAACAACAACGGCTATAAGTTTAGTTACGATCTCGAAAAGACGTTTTCTAATAACATGGACGGTCTTAAATTAGACGTTGTAAAATTCGTTAAGGAAATAGCCGACGGCTACGGTAGTCACGATGATAAATATTATTATTTAGGATATACCGTGTACGACGCTATTGACGTAATAGACGGCGCTATTGATTTATTGGATAGTAAAGTCAGTCCTATATTTAAGTTTTTAAAGATAGAAGATAAACCCTTAAAATCCGTTGAACACGTTCTTGAAAAAGCAATAAACTCGGATGAAAAACCTGACGTTGTTCCCGATGAAAAAAAGAGCAGTTTTTTCAAAAAAGCGGGCGAAAAAATAGTTAAAGCTACGGCTTACGTTTTCCGTGGAAAAATCGAAAGCACGGTAACGGACGTTGTTAAATTTATTGGCTTTAAAGCGTTTGAATTATACTCGAAAAACGGTAGTGATTTTAAGCCCCAAAAGGACGGGAGGAAACTTAAATGATTGAGTTTTTAAACGTTCTATCTATTATAATTTACGTAGTTTTTATAGTGTCTTCCGTGCTATTTGGTTTTTCAATCGCTGTGAAAATTTACGTTCTGAACGTCGCTAAAAAAATAGTTAATGAAAGTGGTAAAAATTACGAAAATATCGAAGATTATTATTCGAGCAAAATGTGCGAAAAAATAATTTCAAAGCACGCTTTGCGATACGATAATTACGCTAATATCGAAAAGAAAAACTTAAAAATCAAAAGGGGAAACAAGGTAAGAAAATTCTTTAAATTAAAAGAACGTAATCTTCTTTCTCAAAATGATTCTTTAAAAGATATTTCCCTTTCGTTACTTAGTGAAATTTCAAATTGTTTTGAAGGATCGGGCGGTTACTTAAACTATTCAAAAAACGAAATCATCTCGATGCTTAAAGTGTTGGTAAAAAGACTTAACGCAATATGCTTATCCTCAAACGTAATTTGGCTTAAAACGATAAAAATATCGTCGCTTGCTCACGTAGTTTCAATAACTAAAAATTTTGAAAAATTCAAAGGTAAAACGTCAATTATAATTTTAACTTACGTTTTAGAGTTTGCGTTTTTCTTATCGAGAATTTTTAGCCCCGCAAGTGCTAGTAAGCTCTTAGCTAATAATTTAATGGCCAATACGTTTAAATCGTTGCTAATATCCTCAGTTTTTAGTGTAATTGGAAGAGAATGGGCGGTGCTTTGTTATCAAAAACAATGCTCAAGACGTGAAAAATCAAGCGGTAAAAAAGTTGCTTAAAGTCCTAAATTTATTGTAAATATCTATTTACAAACGCAATATATTGTGTTATAATACTTTGAGAAAATTTGGAAGGTTTGTATGACTGGTAAGATTCACTCAGTATTTTCAGGCGGTACGGTTGACGGGCCGGGAATAAGATTCGTAGTATTTATGCAAGGTTGTCCGCTTCGTTGTAAATACTGTCATAATCCAGACAGTTGGCTTGTAACCGACGGGGAAGAAAGATCCGTTTCAAACTTAACGCAAGAAATTATTAGATATAAATCTTATTATGGAGAAAAGGGTGGCGTTACGGTATCTGGTGGCGAGCCTTTACTTCAAATAGATTTTGTAACCGAACTTTTAAAATCGGTAAAATCTTACGGAATTAATACGGCGGTTGACACTTCGGGGTTTATGTTTGACC
>JAZSBA010000047.1:0-11051 GCA_045602125.1 Christensenellaceae bacterium
GGTTATTATTTTGGTGTCAAAATCAGATGTTCCTTCTATAATTTCACCGTCGAGCGAATTTTTATCCCCCGCTTTTAAAACGATTATATCGCCAACGTTAACAGAATTTACAGCAACTTGAGTTTCAATACCGCCTTCGCCGATTTTTATAACCTTATCTTGTTTATACGATTTAAGTTTTTCAATAATCGATTCCGCGCTTGAAACTGCAGAGTGTTCAAACAATTCTCCAATTTGGAAAAGGAGCATTATTCCAACCGCTTCAACGACTTCGCCTAAAAAGATTGCGGCTATTGAAGATATTGTCATTAAAGTGTTTTCGTTAAACGGTTTGAGCTTGCATAAACTTATAATACCGTTTATAACAACGCTATAACCTGCTATTGCGTAGGCAACCACGAAAACGTAATCGGCAATCTTTGAAGTTTCAGGGAACGCTCCGAATATTATTGCGGCAATCATAATAACGACGGCAATTGAAAGTTCAACGATCTTATACTTTCTCTCTTTTTTATCTTCGAGTTCGTGATGATCGCGCCCGCAAGAACAACTCATGCCCGTGTGAGCTTTCTCATGCTCGTGATCGTTACAATCACAATGCTCGTGCTCACGTTCGTGATCGTGGCAATCACAATGCTCGTGATCGTGGCAATCTTCCGATGCAACTTTTAATTCTTCTCCACCTTCAAATAACGGCTCTGAATCTAAACCGATATCTTCTAAAGAGTTTAAAATCTCAACCATAATATCGTAATCACTCGCCCACTCGGAGATTTCGTAAGTTAAGATATTATCTTCAATCTCAACTGAAATTACCCCTTCAAACGCCGAAACCGTTTTAATTATTTTTGAAGTTTGCTCGTCTGAAATTTTGGAGTTGATTTTTATTAGCGTATTCTTTTTGTCCATAACTACTCCTTAACAATCAAGATGCTCGATAGATTGTTCGATAATCGCTCTAACGTGATCGTCTGCAACGTAATAAAATATTACGTTACCAGATTTTTCACACCTTAAAATTTTTGCGTCTTTTAAAATTCTCAATGCGTGAGAAGTTGCCGACTGAGAAATATTAAGCGCAGTTGAAATTTCACCAACGCTCTTTTTCCCGTCTAGTAGATAAATTATAATCTTTAACCTACCCTCGTCGCTAATCGCCTTAAAATCGGTGGCAAGCTCTGATATTTTTTCATCATTTAACATATAAAAATCCTTTCCTAACTTTATGTGAATATGATAATATATTCATATTGTATGCTCGTTTACTAAAAATGTCAATAGGCTAATTTGAAAATTTTGTAAAATTTACGAGAAATGGCTAAAAATTTATAAAAATCGTTGAAATGGTAATTTATTTATGTTAAAATCATAAATAAAGAAATCATTTTAGAAATGGTGAGAGATGAAAGATTTAAAAAAAATTAAAATAAAGGAACCTGAGAGCCCCGTGCCTGAACGCGTTTTAACTCCAAACCCCGTTCCAAAGAAGAATATTAAAAAGATATCTCAACACGATGCGGTAAGGTTTGACGTTGATATAACGGCGGGTCTTTCTCCGGAGCAAGTTGAAGAAAGAGTTTACTCTGGGCTTACAAACAAAGTAAAAACTCGCAAATCAAAATCGATTACTACAATTATCGTTGAAAACACGTTTAGTTTCTTCAACTTACTTTGCGCAATAGTTATCGTTGCTTACGCTATGGTTGGTGCGGATATTGCGAACTTTACGTTCATTATTCCCTTTGCCCTCAACCTTGTAATCAGTATTTTCCAAGAAATTAGAGCAAAGATTTCAATTGAAAAACTTTCTATTTTACAAGCACCGGTTGCAAAAGTCGTTAGAAATTCTCAAGAGTATGAAATTTCAACCGACGATTTAGTGCTTGACGACGTATTTAAAATAGTAGCAGGTAATCAAATTCCAGTTGACGGTATCGTTTTAGACGGTTTTGCCGAAGTTAACGAAGCGATGATTACGGGTGAATCAGTTGCCATTAAGAAAAAACAAGGCGATGAAATCTTGGCAGGTAGTTTCGTAACGAGTGGCGCTTTAACCGCTAAGGCTAATAGAATTGCAGAAGAGTGTTACGTTCAAAAACTTACGAGTAAAGTTAAAAAACACAAAAACACTCAAAGCGAACTTATGAAAACGCTTACTTGGATCGTAAAAATCGTAGGTTTAATCATCGTTCCAATTGCAATTGGTATCGGACTAGTTAACTCGAGAGAACCTATTTTCCTTGATATTAACGACACTATTGAAAAATTCGTTGTAACTCGTACCGGTACGGTTATACTCGGCATGATACCTGCGGGGCTTATTCTTTTAACGACAATTGCTTTATCGCTTGGCGTAATAAGACTTTTCAAGAGCAACACGCTCGTTCAAGATATGTATTCACTTGAAACGTTAGCTAGAGTTGACGTTTTATGCCTTGATAAAACGGGTACTATAACCGATGGTAGAATGCAAGTTGTTAAAGACATTTTGATTTCAGAACGCCACCCACACTCGCTCTCTGATATTATCGGAACGATGCAAAGTGTTTTTGAAGACAACAACGCGACTTCCGCTGCGCTTAGAGCGTACTATCAAACTAACGCAGACTTTACGGTTATTAAAACGATCCCCTTCTCTTCGGCAAGAAAATATAGCGCGGTAACGTTTGCAGATATCGGAACTTACGCTTTAGGCGCGCCAGAATTTATACTTAAAGAACTCTCCCCCTTTATCCGCGAGCAAATGGATCACCATATGAATCACGGCAACCGAGTTCTCCTTCTTGCTCACTCACCCGCTCAAATTAATCAAAAGGGAGATCTTCCTTTAACACTTAAACCGATAGCGCTCATAGTTTTAAGCGATAATATTCGTGAAGAAGCTATTCAAACTATTAAATGGTTTAAAGATAACGACGTTGACGTTAAAGTTATTTCAGGTGATAATCCCATAACCGTTTCAGAAATTGCAAAGAGAGCCGGCGTCGAAAACGCTTCTAACTGGATAAGTTTAGACGGACTTTCGGATAAAGAAGTAGCATCTATTGCTAATAAATACACGGTATTTGGTAGAGTTACCCCCGATCAAAAGAGCGTTTTAGTTAAAACCCTTAAAATGAACGGCCACACGGTTGCGATGACTGGTGACGGTGTAAACGATATATTGGCAATGAGAGAATCCGACTGCTCTATAACCGTTGCAACGGGAGCAGACGCGGCAAAGAGCGTTGCCCACATAGTTCTTGCGGATAACAACTTTAACTCAATGCCAAAAGTAGTAGCCGAAGGTAGACGAGTTATCAACAACGTTCAACAATCTGCATCGCTTTTCTTAATGAAAACGATATTTATTGCGTTACTTGCCTTTATTTCTATCGCAACGATGACGCCCTTCCCGTTTGAAACTAAACACTTGACGATGCTTGAACTTTTCGTTATTGGTTTTGCATCGCTTGCATTATCACTTCAACCCAATGAGAAAAAGGTTAGCGGAGATTTCTTAACGACCATTTTCTCTAACGCCCTACCCGGCGCGTTAATGTTACTTACAAACGTATACATCATAAGACTTATAAGTTACTTCTCAATATTCCCAAGCGATCACTTTATTATGACAATGCAAGTAGTTGCGTTTACGCTTGGTGGCGTTGTTTATCTCCACAATATTTGTAAACCTTACAATTTATTGAGATTTATAATCGTTGCTATCGTTGCAATTTGTATGGCAGTTTGGGTAATATGGTTACTAGACACGTCTAAAACACTCGGCATTGACAACTTCTTCGGTCTTGACGCCTTATTCCCATTACATTTAAGCAACTGGGGATTCGTTCTTATTCTATTTGCTATTATAGAACTGAACTTGCTTATAACCAAACCGCTAAGTAACCTAAGTAAATTGATAATGACTTCGCTTAAACGCACTAAAAAATACGAAGAAGTGCCTGAACAAGATTAATCATTGAAAAAAACTCACCGATTGATTCGGTGAGTTTTTTATTGAGTTTTAATTTTATTCTTGAGTTTCGGGAGCACTTTCAGCGTTTTCAGGCGCGTTTTCTTCGCCTTCAACTTCTTCTTCGTCTTCGTGCGGAACGACCGCCACAGTCGAAACAACACCGCTATCAAGCCTCATTACGATTACGCCTTGAGTATCTCTTCCAAGTTTAGAAATTTCACTTGCCGCTATTCTTATAATAATGCCCGTATCGGAAATCATCATAACGTCTTGGTCAGGAGCGATAAACTTCAAGCATACGAGATCACCCGTCTTATCATTAAAGTTACCTGCTTTTATACCTTTACCTGCACGTTGTTGAAGTCTATAATCTTCAATATCTGAAAGTTTTCCGTAGCCGTTCGAAGTTATCGTAAGAACGCTTTCGCCTTCTTTAACCACGCTCATTGCAATAAGATAATCGTCGTCAGCTAATTCCATAGCTTTAACGCCTTGAGTATCTCTTCCTATCGGTTTAAGACCGTAAGTTCCCCTTTCAGCATCTAAACCTTCGTAGAATTTAATACACTTACCTTTTGCCGTACCAATTAAGATTTGATCTTCACCAGAGGTAAATTGAACGGAAATAAGCTCGTCGCCTTCGTTTAAGTTAATTGCTATCTTACCAGTCTTTCTAATGCTTTCAAATTCTGAAAGCGCAGTCTTTTTAATAAGACCGTTCTTGGTTGCCATCGCAATATAACCTTCCGTGCCTTCTTTAAGCGGAATAACGGCGTTTACCTTTTCGCCATCACCAAGTTGCAAGATATTGACTATTGCCCTACCACGTGACGTTCTAGAAGCTTCTGGGATATCGTAACCCTTGATTGCGTAAACTTTACCAAAACTTGTAAAGAATAACAACTTGTCGTGCGTTGAGGTTATAAACATATCCGTAACGAAGTCTTCTTCTTTAGGTTTATGACCAGTTATTCCCTTTCCGCCACGGTGTTGAGATTTATATTCCGCTACCGGAAGTCTCTTAACGTAACCAAAGTGCGTGCGTGAAATAACAACGTCTTCCCTAGGAATAAGTTCTTCGTCTTCAATACTGCCTTCAAGATGAGAAATTTCAGTTCTTCTTTCAATGCCGTATTTTTCTTTAATGTAGATAAGATCGTCTTTGATAATTGCGTCTATTCTTGAAACGTTTGCTAATATGTCCTTATAATCAGCTATGAGTTTATGAAGATCTTCAAGTTCGGCTTGAAGTTTAGAAACTGCAAGGTTAGTAAGAGTTTGCAATCTCATATCAAGTATTGCGTTTGCTTGCTTACCTTCAGCGTCAAGGTCGAATTCTTTAATAAGTCTTTCAGCTGCCTCAACCCTATCTTTACTAGTCTTGATAATCTTAATAACTTCGTCAATATCGGAAAGCGCTTTAACAAGCCCCGATACGATTAAGCATCTTTCTTCCGCTTTATCAAGGTCGAACTTAGTTCTTCTAGTGATAACGTCGCGTTGATGCTTGTGATATTCAACTAAAATTTCTTTAAGGTTTAATACCTTTGGATCAGTTCCAACAAGCGCAAGAAGAATAATACCGTCTGAAATTTGAAGGTTTGTTTGCTTGAATAAAGTATTTAAAACTACTTGAGCGTTAGCGTCCTTCTTAACGTCGATTACGATTCTCATGCCGTGACGGTCAGATTCGTCGTTAACGTCGGATATGCCTTCAATTTTCTTATCGGTAACGTATTCTGCGATAGTTTTGATAAGTTTTTCTTTATTTACTTGATACGGAAGTTCAGTAACTATAATTCTAGTCTTTGTTCCGCCTGCGTATTCTTCAATTTCACATTTAGAGCGAAGAACGAAACCGCCTCTACCCGTACGATAAGCGTTTCTAATTCCGCTACGACCCATAAGGATACCACCAGTCGGGAAGTCAGGCGCGGGAACGTATTCCATAAGCTCGTCGATAGTGATTTCAGGATTGTCAATTACGGCAATAGCGCCGTTGATTACGTCAATTAAATTGTGCGGTGGAATATTAGTTGCCATACCAACCGCAATACCGTCAGCGCCGTTTACTAAAAGGTTTGGATATCTTGACGGCAAAACTACCGGTTCTTTTCTAGTATCGTCGAAGTTTGCTTTGCAGTCTACGGTGTTTTTATCAATATCGCGAAGCATTTCAAGAGCGAGTTTGCTCATTCTTGCTTCGGTATATCTATAAGCAGCGGCAGGATCGCCGTCGACCGAGCCGAAGTTACCGTGGCCGTCAACGAGCGGAAGATTGATTGAGAAATCTTGAGCAAGCCTAACGAGCGCGTCGTAAACCGAGCTGTCGCCGTGCGGGTGATACTTACCAAGTACGTCACCTACGATTGCGGCGCATTTCTTGAACGGTTTATCGGGCGTTAAACCCATTTCGTTCATTGAGTAAAGTATTCTTCTATGAACTGGTTTTAAACCGTCTCTAACGTCTGGAATAGCGCGCGAGCGGTTAACCGCCATAGCGTAGTCGATGAAACTTTGGCGAAGCTCGCTGTCAACTTCAACGTTGACGAGTTTCGTCATAGACAGGGTTTTCTTAAATTCGGCGGTAAGTTCTTCACTTATTTGTTTTTTAGCCATATTTTTATCTCCTATCAAGTATCAAGGTCTGCGTTTGCAAACTTAGCGTTTTCTTCAATGAACTTACGGCGAAGTTCGGGTTGTTCTCCCATTAAAAGAGAGAAGTGAGCGTCTGCTTCAATAGCGTCTTGGACGGTTACCCTACGGAGCGTTCTAGTTTCAGGGTTCATAGTCGTATCCCAAAGTTGACTCGCGTCCATTTCACCAAGACCTTTGTAGCGTTGAATATCGCATCTTTCGTTTTCTTTAAGGAATTCTTCTTTGTCTTCTTCGGTGTAGAAATAATAATCTTTTTTACCCTTCGTTATCTTGTAAAGCGGGGGTTGAGCAATATATACGTGCCCTTCTTCAATAAGCGGACGCATATATCTAAAGAAGAACGTTAAAAGTAAAATTCTAATGTGTGAACCGTCAACGTCGGCATCGGTCATACAAATAACTCTATCGTAACGGAGTTTAGTTACGTCAAATTCTTCAAGCATACCACCGCCGAACGCAGTTATCATCGCTTTAATTTCTTCGTTTTCAAGCACTCTGTTAATTCTAGTTTTTTCAACGTTTAAGATCTTACCGCGAAGTGGAAGAACGGCTTGGAAACGCCTATCTCTACCTTGTTTTGCCGTACCGCCTGCCGAATCACCTTCTACTAAGCAAATTTCACAAAGTTCAGGATCTTTACAAGAACAATCTGCAAGTTTACCGGGAAGCCTTACGCTTTCAAACACGCCTTTTCTAGTTGCTTCTCTTGCCTTTCTTGCAGCCTCTCTTGCCTTTTTAGCAGTTAAGCACTTTAAGATAAGTTCTTTGGCAACGTTCGGATTTTCTTCTAATACGGTAGCGAACTCTTCACTCATAGTCTTGTTTACAAGCGTTCTCATGTCCGCATTGCCGAGTTTAGTCTTAGTTTGACCTTCGAATTGAGGATTAAGAAGTTTAACCGAAATAACCGCGGTTATACCTTCTCTAACGTCTTCACCCGAAAGTTTATCGTCGTCAGTCTTTAAAAGGTTGAGTTTTCTTCCTGCATCGTTAATAACTTTGGTTAATGCAAGTTTGAAACCGTCTAAGTGAGTTCCGCCTTCAACGTTGTTAACGTTATTCGCAAAGGCTAAAATTTGTTCACTATAACCGTCGTTATACTGGAAGGCAATTTCGATAGTTTCTTTATCGAACTTTTTCTTCATATAAACGGGTTCTGGCGTTAAAACTTCTTTATTGCTGTTTAAAACTTCTACGTATTCTTTAATACCGCCCGTTGAAAGCATCTCGTCCTTTCTCTCTTGACCTTCTCTTTCGTCTTCTAAAACGAGTTTTACGCCCGTATTTAAGAAGGCAAAGTCACGAAGCATACTCTTAATCGTTTCATAGGAAAAGTCAACGGTAGAAAATATCGTAGCGTCAGGCTTAAAGGTTATGCGAGTACCTGTTTCGTTCACGTCTTCTAAAACTAAAAGTTCTGTTTGCGGAACGCCTATTTTATATTCTTGGCGGTAGTGCTTGCCGTTTTGATAAACGTCAACGCTAGCGTACTCTGAAAGAGCGTTAACCGCTTTTAAACCTACGCCGTGAAGACCGGAAGAAATCTCGTAACCACCATCACCGAATTTACCACCAGCGTTAGGGTGAGTCATAACGAGTTCAACGGTGGAAATACCTTCTTCACGCATACCGGTTGGAATACCACGACCGTTATCGCGAATTGAACAAGAACCGTCTTTATGAATAGTTACGGAAATAGTATCGCAATAGCCTGCTAAAGCTTCGTCAATCGAGTTGTCAACCGTTTCTTTAACGAGATGGTGAAGACCGTAAGAATCGGTGTTTCTGATATACATACCCGGTCTTAAACGGATATGCTCTAAACCTTTACATTCCCTAATCTGATCGGCGCCGTATTCATTTACAACTTTGTTTTCAGTTTCCATTTATCCCCCTTGCCCACAACATTAGTGGTTTTTGTTAATTTGGAGTGTATATAGTTTAAACTATACTTAAGTCAATTATAGCACACGCGCGCGTAAAAGAAAAGCGTTTTTTTAAAAAAAACTTAAAAAATAAGTACTTTGTACTATTTTTTACGATATAAATTTTAAAACAATTAAAAAAAGGGCTTTTCGCCCTTTTTATTTGCAGTTTATTTTAAACTTTCAAGCATTGCTTGCATATACTTTTCTTCGGATTTTGCTATGCCTTTTATAGCGTAAGTTTTGCAAAATTCAATACCGCTTTGAAGAATTAATTTAGCCCAATCGGTCTCTCCTGTAAAGATCCTATAAGACGCGTGAATTCTATAAGTTTGCGGTCTTACGCTCTTTTCGAAAAGTGGCATCATGCTAACTTCTCTCGTCTTTATATACTTTATATCGTTAAGCAAGATTGCGCTAAAAAACAACTCTTCGTAAATCTCGTCGGCTAAAAATGAATTTTCAGACAAATCGCTAATTTCTCTAAGTTCTTTTAAAGCGCTCTCTTCATCGTGTTTTATATAGGCAAGATATCTAAGATATCTTATACCTGCACCGTAACCACCCGTTCCGCCGTAATTTAATAAAAGAGAAGAATCTAAACTGCTCGGCTCTACTCCGTTTTTAAGTTCGGCAACCGCCGTATAATAATTTTCACAAACGATCTTATCTTTTCCGCCAGACATATATTTATAAACCAAATATCCGTCGTTATTTTCAAACATTGGGAAAAAGTTTACAAGGAAAATATAAACGGTGATTGGGAAAGTTATACCCAACGCGCAGTAAATTTCAAGCGACGTTACGGTAAGGCAAATTATCACTTGAATAATTATTAAAGCAAACGTAACCACTAATCCACCGAGCGCAGAATTTACGTAGTTTTTAAATGCGTTTTCACTATTTTGCGGTAGAAGTTCAGTACTTCCAAGCTCTCCGCCCGTTCCTTTAAATTTTACTTTGAGCTTACCGTTTTCATAACCGATAAAAAGCCATAAAAATTGAATAGAATAAAACTTTAATCCTGAAAAAACACCCGCTGTCAAATGCCCGAGTTCGTGGAGAATTACGTTTAATAAAAGCGTTACAATAACACCTATTAAAGTACTAATTACAACTCTTAAAATCGACACTCCAATCAAGCTTAACACGGATATGAAAAGCAGCGAAAAAAGAGCTATGCAAACTAGCGCTATCGAAACGTTAACAAGTTGTTTAATTCTCAATTTCTTCATGATTTATCACACTCTTTAAATACCCTTCTAAATTATCGCTATCACTACTAAATATTCCGCCGATTTTATAAGTTCTCATAGCTTTTAAAAGTATCAAAGCACCACCGCCGATAACGTCTGCTCGCTTTGATGCTATTGGGTATTTTTCTTTAATTTCATCAGGTGTAAGACTACAAAGTAGTCTTGCTAATTCATAAACCCTATCAATCGGCAGATAATATCCACTCAACTTTTCAGGATCGTATTCAGTTAAATTTTGATCGATAGCGCATAGCGTTGTTATAGTTCCGCCAACACCGTAAAATTTACAATCAAAACCAACTTCATCTTCAAATATCGTTGAAAGAAAATTATCTATCTTTTCAGCGTCGCTCCCACACTCGTTTTTTAGCGACACAGAGCCTACTTTATAGCTTTTGCCGTAAACCCTACTACCTGCAACGCTAACGGCAACTTCCGTGCTTGCGCCACCTATATCGATAACGCCACCGTCCTGACCCGATAAAGCCCCGATTAAAGCAAGGTCCGCCTCCTTCTCCCCTGACACAACGTCAACGTTAAGCCCCGTCTTTTGCTTTACTAAAGAAACAACTTCGTTTCCGTTTTCAGAATTCCTAACCGCGGCGGTTGCAAACGCGTAAATTTTACTACTACCTAATTTTATCGCCTTATCAAATAAGACGGCAACTGCGTTGACCGTCCTTTCAATAGAAATATTTGATAATTTGTTATCAATCTTACCTTCTGCTAGCCTCGTGGTTATAAGAAATTTAGTCTTCTCACTCCCCTTAACTACCATAAGCCTAACCGAATTACTGCCTATATCGATAACGGATAGCGTTTTATTATTCTTCTTCATCTTCAAAATACAAGCCGAGTTCTCTTGCTCGCTCGATTATCTTCCACTCTTTAGACCACTCGTCTATCTCTTCTTCAGTTTGCGAAATTTCCTGTCTTAAAGCGTTTATTTCCGCATCGAGCTTTTCTATTTTGTTTTTGCGAATAAGTATCCCTGCGAGCTGGTAAACGAGAATTGCCACCAGTATTGTGGTGAACATTATAAGCCCCGCGAGCACCGCCGAGAACACCCTTTTCTTTTTTTCTTCGTTCATAAGTATCTAAAAACCTTTTTTTAAGCTTAATGACTGTAATTGTAATTATATTATACACTCTATTTAATAAAATTGCAATCACTTTATGAAAACTTAATTTATATAATAAACACCCCAAAAATACGCCTAAAAACATATACTCTCTAACGTTTGGAAACTCAAA
>JAZSBA010000048.1:0-4283 GCA_045602125.1 Christensenellaceae bacterium
TTTAAAAAATAAGGATGTAAAATAAAAGATTTCATAGTAAATACCTATAATTATGCCGATGAAAACCGAGCACAAAAACACCCTTGGCTGACCGAGAGATATAAAAGTCATTTTAAAACCTTTTTAATAAAACTAACGGCATCAGTTTTATATTTTACTAAAGTAAAATTACCAACTGCTGAAAAACTGCCGTTTTTGTCGTCAAAACAAGTTATTTTAAGATCTGTTCCTTGAGCGGTTAAAATAGTGTTATCTTTAAGTTTAATTTTAATTTCCTTGTCCGAAAAGGCAAGCACCTCTAAAGCGTTTGAAAGATTTAAAACTTTTTTGCTATCAAGTGTTAAAACGTGTTTATTTTCCATAAAAAAACTCCTCATAAAATCTTATGAGAAGTTTATATTTTTTATGATTAGTCGTCGAGTTTCATATCGCCGAATTTTATCCAATTTTTCTTGCGCATAAATTCGCTAACGAGTAACGTAACTCCTGCGGGAATTATAAATAAGCAAAGCGCCACGCCTAAAATCGTTAATATCGGAGCAACACTATATAAAGAGTTAGCGTCGATAACACCGAATAAACCAACGAGACCACTCGTTCCCATGCCACCGCCAGCCGCAGTACATCTCATATCAAGAAGAACCGCAACTAAACCTGCAACTGCGCTTGATACAATTTCAGGAACCATAATAATTGGCTTTTTCATAATGTTTGGAATTTGAAGCATACTCGTTCCCAAACCTTGAGAAATAAGACCAGACACACCGTTTTCACGGAAGCTTGCAACGGCAAAACCGACCATGTGAGCCGCGCAACCTGCAACTGCCGCGCCACCTGCGATAGCGAAAACTTCGGGGTTTTCAAGCGCCGTATTTGAAGTTGCAATAGCAACCCAAATTGCAGCGGACGACGTGGGCATAGTAAGGAGTATTCCCATAACTATTGCAATAAACACGCCTACTATAATTTTAACTGCTTGACCTGCGTTTATAGTTATAACTAAAAGTTTAGCGAATAAGTCAATAAGTTTAATAAACGGCCACGCAACGAACACTCCACCAAGCGCAATAAATAACACGCCGAGCGGAACTAAAATTATATCGAGTTTAGTTTTACCTGCGTATAAAGAAACGAGTTCAACGGCAAGGAGCGTTACAACGTATGCTCCGATAGGATTACCGGGCGCTCCTAAACTTAAAACGGGAAGCCCCGCTCCGCCAACGATAAGTTTATCGGCAAACGCACCCACAAAACCTGCTACTGCGCAAGAGAATATTAAAAGTTTATTCTTAGTAAGAGCAAAGGCTATACCAACGCCAATACCCGCGCCCATAAGCGATTTTGCAATGTTTGCGATTGCGTTTAAGGTATTGCCAACGTAATTATTACCTATCCATTTTGCAATCAACGCAAGGATAGTTCCTGCAATTAACGTGCAGAAAAGACCTTGGGCCATACCTGAAAATGCAGTTATAAACCAGCGGTTACAAATTTTCTTAATCTTGTCTTTCATCAAAGCACCTCCACGAGCTTATTATCTACCATATCGCACGAAGAGAGAATATACTCTACTCCGTTTATATTTAGCCTGTAATACGGAACTACGCCCTTTCCGTGCAAGTGACCGTATACGACTTTATCAACTTTAAAACTTTCAAAAAGTTCAGTAAAGAGCGAACTTTCTTTTCTTACGTTAAACGGGGGATAGTGAATTAAACAAACGAGCTTGTCCCCCTCTTCTAAAAGCTTTTTAGCGGAGTTTAAAGCAAGCTTAAACCTTTCTGTTTCGCGTTCGTAAATATGGCGATCGTGCTCGTCAAAATCCGGAGAGCCTTCTACCGCCCAACCGCGAGAACCGCAAAAAACTACGTTTCCAATTTTAACAGCGTCGTTTTGCAAGGCGTAAAAATCATCCGGCAAATTTTCTCTTATACGAGTTATTCCCTGCCACCAATAATCGTGATTACCGCGAATTAAAATTTTTTTGCCTTTAAGATCTTTTAAAAAGTTTATATCACTCAAACCGTCTTCAAGTTTCATAGCCCAACTAATGTCACCGCAAATTAAAACGACGTCATTATCGGAAACCTTTTCTTCCCAATCTTTTTTAATTTTGTCAAGATACCCTTCCCACTTTTCACCGAAGATATCCATCGGCTTATCGTTTGATAGCGATAGATGAAGGTCACTTATAGCAAAAACTTTCATAAGTTTATTATAATACTTTATTTTTTATAACGCAACTTTTTTTAATACCCCGCTAAAAATTAAAAAAGCGTGTTATAAACACGCTTTTACTTTTTAAATATTACTTTCTCCGTCGGGAAAGAGCGGGAGTTCGAAAAATCCCGAACATACTTCTTGCGTATACTCTTGGCAAGGCGGTATAGTTGCGTAACCGTAACTTGGAATTAAAAGTTCAACGGTCATAACAACTTTAATAATACTCGTCGTGCAGAAAGTAACGTTAAAGGTGTTTCCAGAAACGTAAGTTCCCTCAGGGGAAACAACCGATGCTATCACTTCAACTTCATACGGCATAATAGACGGAGCGGGAACGTGAAGAATAACGTCTTGCGAGAGCGTTACGTTTGCGTTTCCCTTACCTTCCACGCCGTTTGCGTCGGTATATAAAACTTCAACGGGGATAACGTAAGTTACTTGTACTCTACTCAAATTTTGTCTGTCTGGAATAGGGTCTACTTGTAAACTTGAAATTTGCGCTTGAGTACTTATATTTCTTGCGCTGATAAACGTTAGCGGATATGTAGGATTTGCAGGCGTTAAACCAGTTAAAGTTACGGTTACGTTATCTTCCTGCGCCTGTCTCATACAAGCGTCGAATACTTTCTTTACTTGAACGCATACTTTATCGCACAACCCACTCAAAGGATTACCACTCAATCTTCCGGGGCATCTTTCGGTGGGGCAATTAGAGAAAAATGACATTTTAGCCTCCTTTTTTAACCTATTCATTTTAATTATATGCAATAGCTATTTTTTTTGACACTTATTGACTGTATATTAAAATTGTGATATTATAAAATATATTATGACTAGGGAGTAGTTTATGTCAAAAAACAAAAACTTAACCAATGAAGAAAAACTGTATTTAAGAAAGATCAAAACCCCACCTAAATTTATTTATAGGTTCTTAGGTAAAATCTGGAAGATTTTATTTATGAAAAAATACGGCGTAAAAGTTACTTACAAACACGACCCGAGAGAGGATAATTGCCAACATATTTTTATAAGCAATCACGCTTCTAGAAACGATTACATATTTACGGGTGTTCCCCTACTTCCTAACGTTTACAACTACGTTGCGGGCTATAACGAATTTTATCGCTCTCATTTAAAGGGAATATTTGGTCTTTTACAAGTTATCCCTAAAAAGAACTTCACTCCCGATATTTACGCTATGAAGGAAATTTCAAGGATTGTAAGCGAGGGCGGTAACATCTTAATTTTCCCGGAAGGCATGAACTCTATTGCAGGCATGAACCAACCGGTTGCAATTGGTACTGGAAAGTTTATTAAACACTTTAAACTCCCAGTTTATTATTCTGTTATAAAAGGTGGCTTTTTATCTTTTCCTAAACACACCAACAACGAATACCCCGGTCATATCGAAGTTGTAATCGATAAGATGTTCACCCCCGAAGAAATCGAAACTTTAACTCCCGAAGAAATCGAGGATATTATCAATCAAAAACTTTATCACGACGATTATAAATGGAATAAATTATATAAGTACAGATATAAAACTAACGGAAAATCTGCAGAAGGATTGAGCGACGTTTTATTTTGGTGCCCTAAGTGCCACAACGATCACTCTATGGCAAGCCGTGGCGAAGCGATATGGTGCACCGAGTGCGGTAACGGAGCGACGGTTGACGATAGTTACGCTTTAACCCCGATAGACGATTCAACAATCCCCGAAACTCAAAGCCATTGGTTTGAAATGCAACGTGATTACGTTAGAAAACTTATAAAGAATAAAGATTTTAGCTTTTCAACAAAAGTAAGGCTTGGAACTCTACCCGATAAAGGGTCGCTTAAAAACCTTAAAACTTCTAATATAACTGGCGAAGGCGTTATTACAATAAGTCACGACGGGTTAAAATTTTCTGGAACTAACGATAAAAAACCGCTGGTATTTGAGATAGCGTCAAAAGACCTTCCAACTTACGGTATGTGTACTGACGTTTCTAGGTTTTACACTTTCCATAAAGGAAAATTCTATGAATTCTACCCGGAAACCCATTGTGTTGAAAAAATCT
>JAZSBA010000049.1:0-15871 GCA_045602125.1 Christensenellaceae bacterium
CTTTATTGAATTTAAACCTAATAATTAAAAAAACGCTCGCAAGTTTGCGAGCGTTTTCACTTACTCAAAAAGTTTTTTGGCGTTTTTATTTAAGATTTTTTCGTTTTCTTCCTTAGTTAAGTTAAGGGAGAAGAAATATTCTAATTCGTCGCCGGCGTCCCACATAGGATAGTCAGAGCCGAATAGCACTTTATCCGCTCCGTAACGGCGGATAATTTTTTTAGCGTCGGCTTTTTCTAACGCGTAGAAAGCCGAAGAACAGTCAACGAATAAGTTATCGTATTTACATAGTTCTTTACTCGCTTTATCGTACATTGACCAACCGCCGAAGTGCGCGCCTATTATCGTTAAATTTTTAAACGTTTCAAGGACGGGAATAAGCCTATTGGGATTGGAGTTATCGTAACGATAATCGCCCGTGTGCATTAAAATTGGAAGATTGTGCTTTTCGCATAATTCGTAAATTTGAAAATATCTCTCTTCGTCAATTTTAAAGTTTTGAATATCGGGATGAAGTTTAACGCCTTTAAGCCCTAATTCCACAAGATGCAAAACGTCTTCTTCCATAGTTTCGCTATCTTGATGCAAAGTTCCTAAACCTATTAAAAAATCACCGTAGAGTTCAACTTCTTTTGCAACGAACTCGTTTATGCTCTTTACTTGATGAGGGGTCGTTGCAACCGATTGAACTATAAATTTATCCACCCCGCTAGATTGCTTTTCGTCAATCAAGTCTTTTGCCGTTCCTTTACGCTTGGAAACTATATCGTAAAAGGTGTCCGTGCCGTGAACTGCTCTTTCGGCAATCTTTTCGGGGTATATATGACAATGAGCGTCAATTATTTCGTATCCGTTTATCATATCTTTAAAGGTGTTTTACTGTTTTTGAAGCCCCAACTTCTCAACAGACTGCTCTCTCATTTTATACTTTAATATTTTGCCCGCGGCGTTCATTGGGAAGTCGCTCACGAACAAGAAATATTTTGGAACTTTATGCCTTGCGATAGACGCGTTGCCGAATTCACGCATTTCGTTTTCGGTTGCCGTTTCGCCTTTGTGAAGAATAATCCAAGCGCAACACTCTTCGCCGTATTTTTCGTCGGGAACGCCAACTACTTGAATATCTCTAACTTTGGGGTTTGTTAAGTAGAATTCTTCAATTTCACGCGGGTAAAGGTTTTCGCCACCGCGAATTATCATATCTTTAAGTCTACCGGTAACCTTATAATAACCGTCTGGCGTTCTCATGCAAATATCGCCCGAGTGAAGCCAACCGTCTTTATCAATCGCTTGAGCGGTTGCTTCCGGCATTTTATAATAGCCTTTCATAATATTGAAACCGCGAGCGACGAACTCACCACTTTCACCGTCGGGAAGTTCTAAGCCCGTTTCGGGGTCGATAATCTTACACTCAACGCCGGGGAACGCGCTACCAACCGTTTCAACTCTATGGTCAAGGTCTTCGTTTACTTCGCCCATAGTGCATCCCGGCGACGCTTCCGTTTGACCGTAAACGGAGATAATTTCACGCATATTCATTTCAACCGACGCTCTGCGCATTAAATCCGCCGGACAGTTTGCGCCAGCCATAATGCCCGTTCTCATATGAGAGAAATCCGTCTTTGAAAAGTCTGGGTGGTTAAACATCGCTATAAACATCGTTGGAACGCCGTTAAAACAAGTGATTTTTTCATCGTTAACGCACGCAAGCGACGATTTTGGCGAGAAGTAAGGAATTGGACAAAGCGTTCCGCCGTGAGTCATAATAGAAGTCATTGAAAGCACCATGCCAAAGCAGTGGAACATTGGAACTTGAATCATCATACGGTCGGCAGTAGATAAATCCATTCTATCGCCGATAGTTTTGCCGTTATTTACTATATTGCGGTGGGTAAGCATAACGCCTTTTGGAAAACCCGTCGTTCCAGACGTGTATTGCATATTGCAAACGTCGTCAGGCTTAACGAGAGAGGCGCGCCTTCTAACTTCTTCTTTGGGAATAAGGCTAGCGCGTGAAAGCATTTTCTCCCAAGTAAGACAACCTTCCATACTAAAACCAACGGTTACTACGTTGCGAAGGAAAGGCAAGTTTTTAGAGTATAACGCCTTGCCCGGTTCGAGCGTATTAAGTTCGGGGCAAAGTTCTTCTATGATTTCTTTATAGTTGATGTCTTTGCAATACTCAATCATAACTAAAGTGTGAGTATCCGATTGCCTTAACAAGTATTCTATTTCGTGAATTTTATAAGCGGTGTTAACGGTAACTAAAACCGCGCCGATTTTGGTAGTTGCCCAGAAGGTTATATACCACTCGGGAACGTTAGTTGCCCAAACTGCAACGTGATCGCCCGCTTTTACACCCAAAGAGATAAGCGCTGCGGCGCATTCGTCTACGTCACGGCGGAATTGCTCGTAAGTTCTCGTATAATCAAGGGTTGGGAACTTAAAGGCGTATTGGTCGGGATAGTTTTCAACCATAGTGTCTAAAACGGTTGAAAAAGTAGCGTCTATAACGTCGTATTTTTTCCAAACGAAAGTACCGGTCTTTGCTCTATTGTAGTACTCGCCTTGACAAGCGTCTTTTTTGCGGTTGAGCGATGCAAGGTAGTTGGTAAAATGAGTTAAAACTATATCGGCATCGTTAACTTCGTCGTTCCACGCGGCGCAAATATAACCGTCGTAGTTAAGAGAAGAAAGTGCGTTTAAAAGTTTTGAAACTTCCAACTCGCCTTCGCCTATTAACACGGTCTTGCCGTCTTTCATATCTCCAAGGCGAACGTACTTAATGTAAGCGCCCAAAGTTTTTATGGTTGCCTCTGCGGATTCGCCCGCGGTAAAGTAAGTTCCCCTTACGTTCCAAGAAACGCCGATTGCAGAAGAAGAAAAATGGTTGATTATTTCTATTACGTTTTCGGTGTGAGAAAGATAACCTATCGTTTCAAATAATAAATTAACGTCAGCATTTTCAGCTTTTTTTACTGCGCGTGAAAGCTTTTCGTCAAGAACGCTAAAAGGCGTTTTTTCATTTATGGTAATTATAACGTTTGTAATTCCCGATGCCGACGCCATTTCAACGTATTTTTCTATCGTTTCGGGGCGCGTTTCATCGCTCTCTATAAACGTTGGAAGTCTAAGCGCGGAAACGGTGAGATTTCTGTTTACGAGTTTTCTCTTTGAATCTGCAATTTTATCACGCCTTAAAATACTATCGTAATGAGAGTTGCGCTCCTTGATAGCGTCGTAAATTTCAAAACCTTCAAATCCGTAATCGTAAGCGTAAATACAAGTGTCTAAAAACGACGGACGGCTTACGTTCTTGGTTGAAAATACAATTTTCATATTATGCCTCCTCGGCTACTATTTTGTTAATTGCGTTAACGTACGCTCTAATACTTGCGGCAACTATATCGGTTGAAGTTCCGTTGCCTGAATAAAGTTTACCGTTGTTGCGAAGCCTTACTAAAACCGAACCTAACGCTTCTTTACCTTCGGTAACTGATTGAACTTGGAAATCGTCAAGTTCGTAGTGATGACCTAAGCATTGTTCAATTGCTCTAAACGCCGAGTCGATAGGACCGTTACCAGCGCTAACGCCACAAATAATTTCGCCGTTAACTTTAAGCGTTACTTGTGACATTGATTTGGAAACGTTACTACTCGTCGTCGTGTAACTTTCAAAGTGATAAGTTGACGGCGCTTGCATAGCGTTACTTGCAATAAGAGCTTCAAATTCTTTTGCTCCAACCGTCGCTCTCTTTTCACAAACGGCTTTGAGCGCTTTATAAACGTTTCCTAAGTCGGATTCAGAAAGGTCGTAACCTAATGCGATAGCGGCGCTTGCAACGGCCGTTAAACTAGACTCGTCGTCAAGCAAAATTTTACTTGCTTCGCTTGCCGCTGAAGCCTCGTATTCCTTATGATTGATTTTAGAAAGCATATCGCTAATGCTTGCGTGAATTTTAGTGCCTTGAAGTTCAATTTTAGCGCCTATTCTATCACCGCAAACGCTAATAGCGTCGCTAATTTCGCCTGCTGAAAGAGTTTCCTTGCCTGCCATAGCGCACTTTAAACCGCTAGCGCCACAGTTGATAGATGCAAACGCAGACGCAACCGCCATATTTATGCGGTTAGAAACTTGAACGTAAACGGGAACGTTAACTGCGTTAACGACTTTGCCAACTAAAACTGCGATTTCTTCAGGAGTAGAAACACCTGCGGTATCGCAAAGGTTAATTAAGGTTGCGCCGTTTTCTATTGCGGTTTGAACTGCGCTTAAAATAAAGCCTTCGTCTGCCCTAGTCGCGTCTACTGCGGAAAACTCAACGTCATCGCAGTAAGACTTTGCCTCTTTAACGAGTTCGCCAATTTTTGCAAGCATTTTTTCTTGCTTAACGTGATAGGTATATTCCATTTGAATAGTAGAAACCGGAAGTTCAACTTGAAGGCGGGGTTTGCTCGCGTGTTTAATTGAATCCCAAGCGGTAGCAACGCTTTCAGCGGTAAATCCTACGGGGATAGCTAAAATAGCGTTTTTAACGTTTTGAGCAATAGTTTTATAAATAATAGAGTCTTCGCGGTGATTTTTAACGGGAGGTAATTCTATAACGTTCGCGCCGAGCATATCGGCGGTGTTTGCTATTGCCGATTTCTCACGGAAAAGCAATGAAACCTCGCGCTCGTTAGAAAGTGTTTTAAGCGTAACGTCTGCAATTTCGATTTTTCTCATTTTTATAATCTCCTTATATCTATATATTTTCCCGAAGCGAATAAAAAAACGTTTTCGCCTCTTAGCTTAAGAGACGAAAACGTTACAGTTTCCGCGGTACCACTCTTTTTCACCCTTATAGGATGCACTCTTGATGCCAACACATCTTAACTCTGTTACGGGAGTTCCCGTTTATCATTACTAACTTTCACGATAACCGCTCTACGGTGAGTTCGGTAAAAACTTTCCAATGCCTCGCACCAAACGGCATCTCTCTGAAGGTAAACCTTTTTACTT
Organism: Christensenellaceae bacterium; assembly: GCA_045602125.1. Classification (GTDB taxonomy): domain Bacteria; phylum Bacillota; class Clostridia; order Christensenellales; family Borkfalkiaceae; genus HGM11412. The sequence continues at coordinate 5,003 of JAZSBA010000049.1, forward strand.
ACTATTCCGCGTCATTGCGTTTTTAATAATGGAATAATTATAACAACACTTTTTTTGCTTGTCAAATAATTTTTATGCCTTTTTTTATTTTTTTACAATAAATCTAAAATAGAAGTTTTAGAATAACAAACGCTCCTTTTATGTTATTATATGGCACGGTGTGCCTTTTGTCAAACATAAAATGCACTATGTGCTATTATTTTATTATGATAGAACTTAAAGATATTCAAAAAAGGTTGCGAGAAGAAATAAAAAATAGCAATCTCACTCAAAAAGAACTTGCTGAAAGAGTTGGAATTAATCCGTCTACTATAAGCAAGTATTTACGACTTGATAAATTTCCAGCGATTGACACTTTCGCAAACATTTGCGAAGTTTTAGACGTTTCGGCAGATGAGATTTTAGGGCTTAAAAAATAAAAGTAGCGTGGATGCAAAATGGCATCCACGCTTTTTTATTTATCGCAAAGTTTAATTGAAAAAACATTTAAGGCGTTAGAAACAAGATGGATAAAATTTCATCCACAACTTTTTGCATAGCAAAAAATTTCACTTGCAAACAAAGTTTGCAAATTTCACTCGCCAAAAGGCGAATATCACTTTTTACCAAAGGTAAAAAATATCACTAAAAAAGGGGAGAGTGAACAAGCCACTCCCCCCTTTTTTTGAGGTTCTGCCCTTTGAAGATCTCCTACTTCTTCAAAAAGCCATAAAGAAATTATTAGTCGTGCTGGTGCACTTCTAAACTAAAATAATTAACTAACCGTGGATTTCCAAACGAGCGAGCCGTCAACGTCTACCCAAAGTTTAGTTTTGATAAGCGCATCAAACATTGCCTTGTTTTCTTGAGAATTATCAAGTTTAAGCGCAGAAACGTCATCGTAACGCCTAATGCCTTTGATTACTCTTGCCTTACCCGTTTTATTATTTGCGACGACCGTGGAAACGGTGTGTTTGCCGATATTATCCGGGTCTAAAGTATCTAAAATAGAGTGAGAGTACCAAAGTTTATTTTCGTTTTCACCGTAGAAGAAATAATCGGTGGTTAAACTGTCGTTATCGCCCCAACCGTTAGCATGATGAGCACCAGTTGACGGTTTTGAAGACGGTCTTATATAAAGGATAGGTCTTTTGCTTATAACGTAAACGTTTTCAACGGCTGATAAATATTCAACGCCCGATGAAATAATGCCGTATTGTGTTTTCCAACCGCCCTTTGACTCAGTTTCGTAAACGCTATCGCTCCAAGTCCAACCGTCCGCCATAGGAATATTTATAACTACGTTTTTGATATGAGACTTAGTGTAAGCCGTAGTGTTCCAAACAGGAAGATTTGCTACCGAGTCTTTTGAAAGGTCAAAGTAAACGTTTTCAATGCGAGCGTTATTTTGTAAAGTATGAGCGAGCATACCTTGATACGTGCCAGACGTCATTTGCGCCTTGTAATTGATAAACGCCACGTTTTTAATTACACCGCCGGAAACTATTCCGAAGAAACCGCCCGACTGATTGTAATTCTTGATAGTATTAAGGTCTACTACCGCGTTTTTAATAAAGTAGCCTGCGCCGTCGAGCACGCCTGTGAATTCCGTTGCAAATTTCCAAGAATTTGCGCTGTTATCTCCCGGAATTGATTGATAACGCACGTTGTTTTGAATAATATTGTTTTCGCCGAGCGAAGTCATATCGATATTGTTTGCGAGCGTGTAAAGACCGTTGTTCTTTGCGTAAGTTTTAGTCTCGTCGTAAACACCGAGTGAGAATATTTTCTTCACTTGTTCGGCGGTTTTAATAACTTCCGTCCAGTAAACTACGTTTGTAAAGTTATAAGTAACGTTGCCTGTATCAACGGTAAAGTTAAGGCTTTGGTTATCGCCGTGAACGATATACGGAACGCCTGCTAAACTATCGCTAGCGGAAGTTTTCGCCCTTAATTTATAAGAGTTGCCGTTTTTTATTAAACCGCCGTTTTCTTCAGTTAACACTACTCCGTTAACGGTAATTGAATTGATTGTTGACGGAAGTTCGCTAGTTTCTAAACTACCGCTACTTGCATCGTAATTAACGAGCGAAGTTATAGTTTTAGTCAAGTTGTGATCAAACCACATAATTTGATCGTCAACAACTTTAAAGTATCCGCTACCTTTGAGTGAATTAAGGTCTTCTAAGTTAGAATTTGAATTATCTAAAAGAATATCTTCTTTGCTATCGTAACGCCTTACGCCTGTAACTCTTCTTACGAGAGAAGTTTCACTTGAAGTAAAGTCTACTACGAGTTCATCAAACGATTTTCCTTCGTTTAAGGTGTGTTCAAACCAAAGTTTTGATTCGTTAACGCCGTAGTAGAAGGCGTCGTCGGTATCGGTAGTGGTTTTTTTCCCGTCGGTTGCGTGGCTTAAAGGATATTTAGACGCAACGTAAACGTTAGTAAATTGAGCCGACTTGTTTATTCCGCCCGCAAGCGCGCCATAACCGTAAACATAACTTGAATATTCGCCGATATCGGTAGTTGCGGCAGTATAGTCAAACTCGTAATCAACAGGGGTTGGGAAGTTGACTACTACGTTTATAAGTTTTGCAGTAGAATCTAAACTAAACGCCACGCCTTTTTTAATTTTAGTTTGAGAATTAATATCAAGATAAACGTTTTCAAGTTTACCAGCAAAACTCCTTGCTAAAACGCCCGTTAAACTGTTAGTAGTTGCCGTTCCGTTCGTTGCTAAAACGTTAACAAACGCTACGTTTTTAATAACCGCGCCACTTTTTACCGAGTGGAATAAGCCGTAAGATTGATGATTTTTATGTCCTGACGGAATATTTCCGTACTGACCACTTGTAACGTAAGTGTATTTTTTATTCGTCGTTAGCGTTGCGTTAGAAATAGTATGACCTAAGCCGTCGAATATTCCGCTAAAGCCTACGTTTTCAGCGCTTATTTTATATTCTGGGGTAGCAAAAGTAAGGAAGTCTATTCTATTTTCAATAGTAACCCCAGTCATATCAATATCGTTTGCTAAAACGTAAATGCCGTCGTGAAGTTTATATTCAAACGAGCCGTTTCCAACGCCAACGTAGTTATAGTCGCCGTAGTCGATAGCTTGCTCTAACTCTTGAGGAGTTTCAATAAGGAAAGTTGCATAGTTAACGCTATCTAACTTATAAACTTTAGCCTCGGTGTATAATTTGATAGCCATACGACTAGTTTTGCTATTAGCAGTTATATACGGAACGCCTATTTCTTCGCTTTCGCTATCCTCTTTAAAGTTAAGTTTTCCGTCTTTTACGCCACCGTTTTCTTTGGTGAGTAAAATTTCATTGCCGTCGTAAGAAATTACCGCTTGTAAAATTTTGCCGTCGTAACTTGCTTTAAGTTCTTTTTCGTCTGCGTCGAGCCAAATTTCACCTTCTAAAGTTTCTTCTTCCCAAGAAGTTTTAACGGGGATAACTTTTTTGTGAGTTTTTCCGTCTACTTCAAAGATAATCGTAAGATTTCCTTCGCCGTAACCAACCGCGCATATTCTATCGCCGTTTATTGCAAATTTATCGCTATCAACGTCTAACGAGATAACGCTTGCGATTTTATTTGGAACGCTTATTCCTATTATTTCTTCGCTTGAAATGGTAATTTCTAACTCGTTTTCAACAGGATTTAAGCCTTTAACTACCGTTGCAGACTCTGAAACCGGGTCTATGGTGTTAAATAAAATAGAGATTTCGTAATCAGTTCCTTGATAGTTAAAGTTTGCTTTGATAACTGCGTTTTCAACGACTTTTTCAACCGATAAAACGTTTCCGCTAATACTTAAACCGTCAACGCTTTCGCTAAACGAAACGCCTGAAACTTCCTCGTTTCCTATTTTAACTTTAAGTTCTACGTTAGAGCCTAAAAGTTTAGAGTAAGAATCTTCAACTAACTTTCCGTCCGCGTAGAAAGTGAACGGATTTAAAACGTTAACCGTTATAGTTTTTGTAAAGTTCTTTCCGCCCCAAACGTAATTAATCTTTAACTCTGCGCCAGTTCCAACTTTTAAGCCTGTAACTTTATTTCCGTTTACGGAAATAAGATTGCTGGTAGTTGACAACGTAACGCTTTCTGCCGTTTGACCTTGAGCGGTAATTCCAATTTGTGATTGAGAATAACAATTTAAGTCGAAAGAGTCGTTTGAAATTTCAACTCCGTTTACGGTAACGCCAGTATAATCTCCAACGAGTTTATACCAAACTGGAGCGCCGTCTACTAAAACGAAATAACCAGGTTCCGTTAACTTCGAGATAGTTTTTTGCATATCTTCAGAGTTGTCTGAAGTAAGAGCGCTTAAGTTATCGTATCTTCTAATTCCGGGAACTACTCTAACTTTTTCGTTAACCTTGAATTGATATGATCTTCCTACCCACTCGCCCGCGCTTGCAACCGTGTGCTCGCCTTGATGATTTGGATAGAACTCGTTAAGATATGAGTGTTGATACCAAAGTTTAGTTTCGTTTTCGCCGTAAGCAAACCAGTCGGTTGAATCGACTTTGCTAGTATATCCCTCGGGGGTAGTCGACGGAGTTCCATGATAAAGTGGCATTGGAGAAACTACCATCAATCCTTCCGCTTTAACGTAAGACTTAACGTTATATAAAGTGTTTGATTTAGAGTAATACGCAAGCCCCATACCTATTACGCCACGATTAGCCTTGTAACCAGACTGCTCGCAGTTTTCAATATATTCTTGTTCGCTCCAAGTATATCCTTTAGGACCTGGGTAGTTTATAATGGTGTTTTTAAAGTTTGCCGTTGCCGAAGTTCCTATATTCCAGAACATACTTATTCCCTTAGGAGCAGTTTCCGGATTGACGTCAATATAAACGTTTTCGATAACGCCACCGTGGAATTCTCTACCTAATAAGCCAACGTAAGAGTGACTGCCAGTTTGAATACCTTTAAGGTTTATAAACGCTACGTTTTTAATAGAGCCGGTTAAAAAATTGAATAGACCGCCACCGCGTTTTTGTTCTTTATTAATAGTGTAAGAAGTGGTGTCTGAAACCAAGTTGTAAATTACGTTGCCTCGGCCGTCGAATATTCCGCTGAAACCACCTGTTAAATATGAGTTAACAGCCGTTCCTTCCATATCGATATCGTTCATTAAAACGTAATACCCAACGTCTTTTTCGCCTATCGAATATGCGTTTGCAGTAAGAGCGGAAACTAAATCTTCTTTATCAAAGATAAAGTGCCCTGCCGTGCGAAGTGGAATTTCGTAAATTTCAGTTTTAGTTCCAAGCGTTACGACTGTGTTGCCGTAGCCTTCTTGGTTGTTGTCAACGATGTCTAAAATTCTGCCGTCGCTACTAAACGGAATTGCCTTTCCGTTCTCGTCAAACGCATCGTATAACGTAACGCCTTCGCCCCAATACTTCTTAACGAGAGTTGAAGTCGTCATAACACCGTTTTCTTTTACCTTTATAGTACCTGCTTTTAAATTGAAGTATTCAACTCTTTTTTCAAATACTTTTTTAGGACGAGTTGCCGAGATATAGAAATTGCAAACGTGAACGTCGTCGTCAACCTTGTATTTTAAGGTAACTAAACTATCGCCTAAAGTTTGCGCCGTATAGGCGTATCTATCGCTTAATTTAATAAAGTGATAATCTTCTCCGAACTTTAAGTTTCCAACCGGAGTTAAAGTAACGTCGGTAACGTCAACTTCGTCTTGTCCGTTAACTTTAACGGTTGGCTTGAATTGAACGGAGTTCTTTCTCTGGTCTTTGGGAATATATACCGCAGGGGTTTCTAAGTTAAAACCTCTTGCAACGTCTCCGTTTACTAAAAATAACACGTCGTCTTTAACGGAAACCGAGATAGTTTTAGTTAAGAACGGCTCGTTTTCGGGAGTAAAATCACGCCAAGTTGCAGATATAGTGATAGTTGCAACGCCGCTACCTATCGCCGTTATAACGCCGTTTTCAACGCTTGCAACGCTCTCGTCGCTTGAACTATAAACGTAAGTTGCGTCGTTATAAGTTATGCCGTTGTATTTGATAAATGGGAAGAGATAATAGTTACTATCCATAGAGAGAGTAAGATTATTATCTTCCATTGAAACACTTGGGAAAACTTCGGGTTTAAAATCTCCGTAACTAACGGTTATTTCACAGTTTGCAAACGTCTCCCCGATAGACGCGGTAATTATAGCAGTACCTTCATCCACCGCGGTTACCGTTCCGTTTGAAACGGTTGCAACCAAATCATTAGAACTCGTCCAAGTATAGTCCCCATCAAGATTTTTCTTCGTAGGAGTTAATAAAAAACTTTCGCCAACTGTTAAACTCTTTTTTTCAAGCATGGTAATCGACGGAGCGCCGGGCGTAACGATAGAAGTGTTAGGCCCTTGCGGGTTATCGTTATTGCCTCCTTGACCGCCTCCACCGCAAGCCGTGAAAGTTAGAGCAAGCACGAGCGAAAATATTAAACTTGTTATTTTTCGCGTAATTTTTTTCATTTTATTCCTTTTTTTTTAGATAAAATCAATGATTTTTTGTTTTTTAAAGTTCGCCTCGCATTGAGGCGAACTTTAGTTTAAATTGTATTAGTTGTTGTTTCCAACCCAAGTAAGAGCGCCGTTTGACGCAGCCCACAAGCCGTTGCCGTCCGTTCCCGTGAACGAAGTGTAATCGTTGCCTGCTTGAGCCATAAGAGAAGGTGTGTCGAACTTCTTAACGCCTGTAAATTTCCAAACGCCGTTAGTTTCGGAAATCGCTTTATTAACGTAACCAGCGCCTATATCGTGGAAAGTCCAAACGTAAGATCTTGCATCGCCCCAGAAACCGTAATATGCAGTTCCTACTAAAGTACCGTCGCAATCAGCAGTCATAGAACAAGCGTCGCCCTTAGTTCCAGTAGCAATAGGTTCGTTACACTTTGAACAGAAGAAACCTGTTTTTACGGTGTTTCCAATATAATCGTCCATTACTGAAATTTCAGCAAACGCGGGTTTCATTTCTTTAATAACGGGGATATAAGACTTAACTTCGTTAGAAGCAAAACCGTAATAGAATCCACTTGTGCCCGTGTTACCTTGTGAATAACCGTTATTTAAAAGGGTGTGAGTCTTATTAGTAGTATCGTGCTTCCAGTAACCGTTGAAGTAAGAACCTGCGTTAGTTCCTTGCCATGCAACCGGTTGAGGAGAAGCAATATAAACGTTAGTAACGTTAGCGTCCACTGAAGTTTCAATTCTTCTAAGAGATTTAAACAACGTTGTAGATTGACATAAAGAACCGTTATCAACGTTAGAATCAATAGCAATATAAGTATTGCCGTCCGCTTCGCTATAATCACCGTCAAACGCGTATTTTGAAGGAGCAACGATTCTTGATTTTTCATATTCAACGTAAACGTTGTTCATCTTAAGTTGCGCGCTCGGAATAGCAATAAGACCATACGCCATATGGCTAGACGGATCTATTTGAACGTAAATATTAGAAACTTCAACGTTTACCGAGTTGTTCCAGTGCATTGCGTAAGCAAGAACGCTACCGTAAGTTACGGTCGAACCGTCGAACTTATAAGAAGTTCTAACGTTAGTCATAGCGAAATCTTTAACTACAACTTTGTTTCCGCTAATTTGATAACTTGTAAGCGATGAGAATAAGCCGTATACTTTAGAAGCGAAGTTTTTAATAGTGTAACCGTCGCCATCGAATACGCCTGCGAAACCGTTTTGACCTGATTGATATACCGTGTTACCAGTTGATCTATTGTAATAGTCCATAGTAACTAAACTGCCGTCTTCGTTTTCAAAGTCTATATCGCTGGAAAGTTTATATAAACCCTTGTTGAATAAGTTAGAAGCCCAACTCGTACCTGGGTCAAATTCGATAAACGCCTTAAAGTCGCTTGCGCTACCTATAAGAGCAGTCCAGTAAGAAACGTTATCAAGAGTATAAACTACGTCTTTCGTTTCAACCGTTAAAGTCATCACTTGATCTGGAGTTAAAGTAGTATTATCGATAAACGGAACGCCTACGCTTTCATCAGTTGCAGATTGCTTAGCGTTGAGTAAGTAAGCGCCGTTTTCTTTAATAAGACCACCGTTTGCTTGAGTTAAAACTTGATCGCCGATAGTAACGCTTAAAATTTCTTCATCGTCAAGTTCGTTAGTTACGAGTTCGCCAGTTGCAGCGTTATAGTCGATAGCGCTTGAAATAGTCTCTTGAACTTTCATATCGTGCCATAAAACTTGACCGTTTATCACTTTGAAATATCCTGTAGAAACAAGATTTTCTCTCATAGCAAGGGTTGTTTCGTCAGTTGATTTTGCAGCGTCTTCAACGCTATCGTATCTAACTGCGGCTGAGAACACTCTTACTTTACCTGCTTGTTTATAATCAACTGCAAGTTCACTAAAAGTTTTTCCTTCGCCGTTTACAGCGTGATTGTAGAAGAGTTCGTTTTCGTTAGCGCCGTATACGAAGAAGTCGTTCGTTAACGATTCAAGTTCACCCGTAGTTGAATTTGCGTCTCCTTCATAAGAAAGGGGTTTTGGTGAAGTTACGTAAATATTTTCGTAAACTGCGTTAGTTTTATTAAGCAAGGTAGCTAACGAACCCGTACCATAATGGAAAGAGCTGCTAGTTGTTAAAGTAGTATAATCAAACACCCAATCGTTCATAGGCCAGTTGATAACCACGTTTTTAATAGTTGAAGTATAATTAGTATCGTAAAATAAGCCTTTAATGTTTTCAGTATCTTTAGACGCAGGGTTTATATCAATATAAACGTTTTCGATAGTACCCAAGATAGAACGCGCTAATATACCACCAATAGGAGTTGAAGCATTATTATCTGCTTGACCGATAGCAGTAAGATTTACAAACGCTACGTTTCTAATCGCAGAACCCGCTTTAATATCATGGAATATACCTTTTCCTCTATGATTTTGCCATGCGCCGAATCCCGCAGCCTTTAACGTAGGATATGCAGCTTCAGTAACGTTACCTGCGTAGTAGTTCTTAACTTCTACAGTAGCGTTAGAAATAGTATGACCTAAACCGTCGAAGATGCCGTAGAAACCAATGTTTTGCATCTTGTAAATCGCAGTAGCGTAAGAAGAGTTGTCATAGTTATTATAGAAAGTATAACCCGTCATATCAACGTCGTTTGCAAGAACGTAAACGCCGTCGTGCGGTTTGAAGTCTTCTAAAGTTGCGTAATTTTCTTCCATGTACTTTAAGTCGTATTTGCCGTAGTCGAGAGCGTTCTTAACGTCGTCTGCAGTTTTTAAAACGTCTGTTGCGTATAAAACGTTGATAATCGTTAAGTTGTTTTCGCTATCAAACGCGTAAATATCTTCGTACGTTCCCTTTTTAGCGGAAACGTCGCTTGCGTTTAAAGTGATAGCGCCGTCGTTTATCGTGTAATCTTCGCCTTCTACTAAAGTTTCGTTTCCGATTACTAATAATGAAACGTTTTGCGCGTCGAAATTAGCAACGACGTTATCGTCGTCGTCAGCGTAAGTGTTTAAAGTTGCAACCTTGCCGTCGCCAAGATATGCTTTTGCCTTTTCTGCCCAATCTTCGTTAGATTGAAGGCGCGCTGCAACCTTGATCATAGAAGTAGTATAAGAACCGGTATATTTTACGCCGCTATCAGTTTCAACGTAAGAAACCGCAGTTAAGTCCATAGCGTATAATTTTCTCATTACCGTTTTTATTTCTTCTTTGCTAGGTTCAGTTTCAGCGTATTTTTCGCTCCAAACGTTCTTCATATAACCGGCAACTATTTGCTCGTTATATACGATTGAAGAATTGTACGTAAAGCCAACCTTTTCAGTTACGTTAGTTTTAGCAAGGAATTTAACCGCTTCAGTATCTTCTTTATTTTCGTCAACGCTTTTAAGTTCGCTAAACTTACCTAATTTGCTAGTTGGGAATATAAGAGTACCAAAGTTGTAACTTTCAGATGCGTTTAAAGCGTCTTCAAACCAAGCGGTAGTTACTTTAGTTTCAAAGCGTAAACCGTAGTTTCCGTCAGTTTCTTTAGAGCCGTCTCTAATAGACGCGCCTTCAGTAAGAGCGAAAACTGCTTCTTCTTCCGCTAAAACAACGTTTTCACTTGCAAAAGCAGTAGCCATTGAAACGCCAAGGCATACGACTAAGGCAAGGATTAAAGTTTTAATAGAAAAAGTTCTAAGTTCTTTTTTCATAACGACCCCTCCCCTTATTAGTTAAGCCAATCGCTTTCAAGCCACGTTTCTTTAACGTGCGCGTAACTTGAAGTTACCGACGTCGTTACAATGTCAACTAAACTGTAAGAAACAACTTCAATTGACGGAGTTAAGTAGGATTTTTTCATAATAAATTTCCCCCTTATGAAAAACTTGTAAGATTTTCTTCACATAGTTTGTGAGTCTTTTCAATATTTTAATAATAAACTTCCACTAAATATCTTAATAGTAGCACGAACGTCTACTAAAGTAAATGTATATTTTTCTTATAGATTTGCACGATTTTCCGATTTTTATTGGCAAATTAAACGATACGTGTTTTGCGTGAAGAACGCAAAACAGCGCACGTGCGCTAATCCTTTAGTAAGTTATATTCGTGCCTATCAACAATAATATTATAAGTTTTTGCAATTTTATTATAAATATCGAGCTAAGTATCTATATTTATAATGATTTAAAAGCCGTTCAATCGCAACTTTATATAAGTTTACAGATTAAAATGCCTCACTTTCACTATTATTGTACAACAAATTATCTCTCATTACTGCCAAAAATACGATAAATGCTATCCAAAAAGGTAGGTTTATGTAAAATAATAAATATTTTTTTGAACAATCGTAAACATTTTTGCATATATAAAAAATTTAAATGAAAGA
>JAZSBA010000050.1:0-8096 GCA_045602125.1 Christensenellaceae bacterium
ACCGTCATAGTCTTTATCATAGCCGCGAATTCGTCTAGGCAAGCTTTTACAGTATCGCACCCGTCGATCACCCACTCTTTTTCTTCTTGCATATCTTTGTTGTACGCCAAGGGGATACCTTTTAAGGTTGTAAGGAGCGCCATAAGATCGCCGTAAACTCTACCGGTTTTTCCGCGAACGAGTTCCGCCATATCGGGGTTTCTCTTTTGTGGCATAATAGAAGAACCAGTCGTAAACTCTGATGAGAGTTCAACAAACTTAAATTCCCAACTAGACCAAAGAATAATTTCTTCTGAAAATCTTGAAAGGTGCATCATAATAAGAGAGCAAGCGCTTAAAAAGTCAACTGCAAAATCTCTATCTGATACTCCGTCGATACTATTCATTGAAACTTGAGAAAAACCTAATTGTTTAGCCTCGAAAAGCCTATCGGTGTTATAAGTCGTACCCGCGAGCGCGCACGAGCCGATAGGGCAAACGTCAAGCATAACGCTAGCTTGCTCAAGTCTACCAATATCACGCATAAACATAGTTGCGTACGCCATAAGATGATGACCAAACGTTATGGGTTGAGCGCGTTGAAGGTGAGTGTAACCGGGCATAATAACGTCGTAATTAGTTTCCGCTTGAATAGTTATTGAGGAGATAAGGCTTTTAAGCTTGGAAATAATAACCTTAATTTCATCTCTAACGAACATTCTAAAATCAAGCGCAACTTGGTCGTTACGGCTTCTTGCGGTGTGAAGTTTTTTACCCGTTTCGCCAACTCTTTCGGTTAGAATTTGCTCAACGAACATATGAATATCTTCGGCGTTTTCATCAAATTGAAGTTTTCCGCTTGATAAATCTTCAAGAATTCCCGAAAGCCCGTCGATTAAAACGTTCTTTTCTTCTTCCGAGATAATGTTTTGTTTAGCAAGCATCATAGCGTGGGCAATACTGCCTTTTATATCTTGCGCAAACATCCTTGAATCAAATGAAATTGAACTATTAAAATCATCCGCTATTTTATTCGTAACCCCATCGGTTACGCCCGTCCACATCTTTGCCATTGTAGTCCTTTGTCTAAATCGCAATCTCCTTTTGCTTTTTGACGGAAAAACACTTCAAATTACTTTGCGTTTTGTTCAGTTACAGACCATAGGGTATGCGCCTTCACAAGAACGCTTGTCCTTTTTGCGTTTTTCTCGCCAAATCACTACGCTAAACAAAAGTTTATTGCGATATAGACTATTTTTTTTATTTTTTCGTCCTTTTTTAAAAGCACAATTCCTGTCTAATTAATTAGACAGGAGTGCAAACAATTTTATTTTTTATTGAGTTTACCTTGTTTAACCATTGCTTGAACGGTGATAGGTAAACCGAAAAGGTTAATAAAGCCGTCAGCGTCTTTTTGATTGTAATCACTTTCACCAAACGTTGCGATTTCTTCGCTGTAAAGTGAATTTTCACTCCAAACGCCTGCGTTTATCATATTGCCTTTGTAGAGTTTAAGGCGTACTTTACCGGTAACGGTTTCTTGAGTTTTGTCAACGAAAGCAGAAAGCGCTTCACGGAGTGGTGTAAACCATTGACCGTTGTAAACGAGTTCGCCAAACGTTACTGCAAATTTTTGTTTTTCGTGCATAGTAAGTTTATCAAGGCAAAGAGTTTCAAGAACTGAGTGAGCCTTGTATAAAATAGCGCCACCCGGAGTTTCGTAAACGCCACGGCATTTCATACCAACTAAACGGTTTTCAACGATGTCAAGAATACCAATTCCGTTTTTACCGCCGAGTTCGTTGAGTTTTAAAATAATGTTTTTAGCGCTCATCTTTTCGCCGTCAAGAGCAACGGGGATACCTTTTTCAAAGTCAATTTCAACGTAAGTCGGCTTATCTGGAGCGTTGATTGGAGAAACGCCCATTTCTAAGAAGCCCGGCTTTTCGTAAGTAGGTTCGTTGCCGGTATCTTCAAGGTCTAAACCTTCGTGAGATAACTGCCATAAGTTTTTATCTTTATAGTAGTTGGTTTTCCTGTTGATTTTAGGGGGAACGTTGTGCGCCTCAGCGTAGTCAATTTCTTCTTCACGAGATTTAATATCCCACTCACGCCAAGGAGCGATAATAGGCATATCGGGAGCGAAAGCCTTGATAGTAAGTTCAAAACGAACTTGGTCGTTACCTTTACCGGTACAACCGTGAGCGATAGCGTCAGCCCCTTCTTTAAGAGCAACTTCAACGAGCGCTTTTGCAATGCAAGGACGAGCGTGGCTAGTACCTAAAAGATATTCTTCGTAAATTGCGCCAGCCTTCATCGTTGGGATAATATAATTATCAACGTAATCGTCGGTAAGGTCTAAACAATAAAGTTTAGATGCGCCCGTTTTAAGAGCCTTTTCTTCTAATCCTTCAAGTTCGTCTGCTTGACCAACGTTACCGGCAACCGCGATAACTTCACAGTTATTGTAATTTTCTTTAAGCCAGGGGATAATGATTGAAGTATCAAGACCACCAGAGTATGCAAGTACTACTTTTTTAATTTTTGATTTATCTAAAACAGCCATAATTTCTCCTTGTCCGCAACAAGCGGAGCATTAATTTTTAAATAATACAATCATTATAGCTACATAAAAATTTAAAGTCAACTAAAATAATGCATATTTTTCAAATTTTTAAAAATATTTTTCAATAAAAATGCATAAATATTGAATAATATGCAATTTACTATAAATTTATGCAAAAATTTATGCATAAAGTCAAAAAATACCTTATTTTCATTAAACTTTAAGTTAATATAAGCGTGCGCGTAAAACAATTAAAAAGGCGTTGGCAAGTTTGCCAACGCTTTTAAGTTTAATAATTGCTTACACAAATTTTTATATATTCACCTTTTGAACAGTTAGTTCGTAATACGTAATCGTTATATTCTGAAGAGATATATACTCGATAAGAATAATCGTAATAATATCCGTTATAATAATTTGAAGAGTAGGTATAAGCTGAAAGATATTCGCCGTTTGTGCTTACAACGTCTGATAACGAAGTTCCATCCAAGTAAATGTAGTAATAACCTGAACTTTTTGCTTCAAATATAAATTCTTGATCATAAGTATCTGTATAGGTAGAGTAAGGGTTGTATAATGATAATCTAGTATATCTATTTGAGTTGTTCTTATTGCCGTTATTCATTACGATGCCGACAATAATTAAAATTATTGAAATTGCATAGATAATAACTAACGTGATAGCTTTAGTTTTTTTAGTTTTATCCATAATTATTCATCCTTATCATTAGTATTAGTATCGTTTTGATCTACTGTTGACGTTGGGTCTTGTGAGTTGCTTGGTGTGTCTTGTTGAGATTCAAGTTCAACTTTATTATTTTTAAATTTATCTTTATAAACCGTTGCCACGCTTCCAAATACAGCTAAGTTAACACCTAAATAAATTAAACCTGAACCAGGAGCTGTAAATAAAACGGCAATGTTTATTATTATCGAAATAACTAACAATGCAATGTATGTCGCTTTGAAAATATTTGCTTTTGGTGGAATTTCCGGAGAGATATCTTCTTGCTTGTTAAGAGTTTTATCTCCTTTTTCAACTTGACGATTAATGTTAATGTTGCGATCCAAAGTTTCTTTTGATAATTGTCCAGTTTTAATCAAATATCTCTTTAAAGCAAGGTCTTTTTCGTATTCGGTTAAAGAGTGTTCTGCATCGGGATATTTTTGTTCGATAGAAAGTTTTGATTCGTAATATTGTAATGATTTATTAGCAAGTTCAACACTTGCGTCCATATCCGCTCTGAGTTGACGGAATTCAAATGCTTGGTCTTCAATTTGATTTTGTATTGTCTTTGGAATTGCAAACTTACGGATAATAACTTTGTTTACTTCAATGCCGAATGGTTTATATAAACTTTCAAGTTTATTTTGTAATTCGTTTTCAAAATCACTTATTGAAGTTGAAAGGGTATAGTATCCAATTTTCTTTTTTGAGATATAATTGCTAAGAACCATGCGATATTGGTTATCTAAAGAGTCTGCTATAACGCTTTCAACCTTGCTTTTTCCAAGTTGAGTAACGTGAATATCGATTTTCTTTATAAACGTAAGGGCGTGGTTAATTTTAAGCGAAATTTTAAAGTTTGACTTAATGGAGATAGGAACGTTTAATTCGTTATCAAAATAATAAAGCTCTTCACCGTTAGGAGTAACGTAGTTATAGTCCAAGATAATTTTTCCATCAATGCTGTTATGCGTAGTAAACCATTTGCTTGATTCTGCGGGGTTAACGTCAATTGATTCGTTTTTAGTATTTAACCTATAGGAAAGATACATTTCAGCAAGTTCATCGTTGTATTGCTGTTCAGTTAAGTAAATAAAATTTGTTGGGTTAACTTCAAGAGCGGGCTTGAGAAAATGCATAGAATTTTCGCCTTTTACTCTACTGAGTAAGTTGGGGCGTTCTTTTATTGCTTCAAAAAAAGCATCTCTTTGGGTTTTCTTGTTTAATGAAAGATCGTTTACGTTAACCTTTTCATATACTAAATCGTGCACTAAATCTTGTAAGGGCATTTTATCTAATTTGTATGACATGTTTAACTCCTTTTTAAATAATTACTACATTTTTTGCATTGGGCCGTGTAATCTGGGTTTGCATATCCGCATACGTCGCAAACAATTTTTTTAGGTTCTTGATTGCTAATTGGGATAATGAGTTGTGGTTGTGAAGATGATTGTGAAATTTGATCGTTCTTTTTATCCATTTGTGTGCTCCTATTATAAATAGTTAGTTTAATAATATAAAATTTTGTCGTTTATGTCAATATTCTTTAAAAAATAAGTAAAGAAAAAGCGTTGGCAAATTCGCCAACGCTTTTTCCGTGTAAATTTTAGTTGCGATAGCAAACGCTTCAAATTTAAACGAGATTGACAGTTTTTACTTTTGTGGTATAATTTTATTATAAACTGATATGGGGTTAGATATGAAAAAAGTATTATCGGCATTATTAACGTTAGTGGCAAGTTGTTGTTTTTATCTTACGGGTTGCAACACTCCGCCTGAAGAACAAGAAACTGTTAGGTATTCCGACGTTTATACCTATAACGAAACGTATCATTGGCGCAAGCAAATAGGTGGTAGTGGCATAACCGAATATGAAGAACACGTTAACGGTAGTGGCAAGTGTGAGTGCGGTTTGTATTTTGAGTGTAACGACTTGGTTTACGAACTTAGAACGGTTTACGGCAAATATGGTTATTGCGTAAAAGCCTATAACGGAGATGACGTTAACGCTTACGAGCATATTGAAATTCCCGCGTTCCATCAAGAAGAAGGCGATGAAGAGCCTATTCCCGTAATAGCAATCGCGGGTGACGTGTTTTCAACGATAGAACATAAGACCTATAAGGCGATTAAGTCGGTTAAACTTAACGAAGGGCTTTTGTTTTTAGGTAACGGTGCTTTTGAAGGAACGAGCATTGAAGAAGTTGTGATACCTAATTCCGTTATCGGCGGAAGTTTGACTTATGATTTTAGCAGATGGCCAACTCACGGTGGGCTTTATAACGTGTTTGCATCGTGTACTAAGCTTAAAAGCGTTGACACGGGCAATGGTTTGCAAATTATTGGAATGTATACTTTCGCTTATTGCAATTCGTTAAAAACCGTTAAGTACGGTAGCAACTTAAAAGAAATTAGGCAAAGGGCGTTTTACGAGGCTTACGGCTATAAAAACGTGGTTTTACCGTCAACGGTGATAAGTCTTCCTGAAGGGTCTATCTTTGATAAGGGCGAAAGTTTTGATGAAAACGATAATAACAACGATTTATTAATGTGGCTTTCTGAAGTTAGGACGTTCCCTTACGCTGAAAATATATTCCTTTCAATCACTAAAGAAACGTATCGCTCAATGGTAGTGCCGATTGCGGAAAGGGATATAGTGTCCGGTATGCCACTTGATAAAGACGGCAACGAATTAGATCCTAACGTTTACGAAACGTTAACTGATTTCGGCTTTGTTGAAGGTTGGTGTGGTTTTGTTAACGTTTATTATTTAGGCGAGTGGCATTATGATGATAATGGCAATCCCGTGCCGAATAAATAATTAAAAAAAGCGTTGGCAAATTCGCCAACGCTTTTAAATTATTCTTCTTCGTCTAATTCTCCGTAAGCTTCAAGCAGTTCTTCAAGGTAAATATCAAGAGAGTTAAATACGTGATCTAAAAGATTTTTTGCGCGAGTATGAACTTTATCGGGGGTTACGTTTGTTAAAGTGTACGTGAATTCGGTTAAGTTATCTTCAGTATAATTTGTTAAATGCAAATTATTATAGGGGACTAGATCTTCAGGATAGTCTTCGTAATCGTTATCTTCTTCGTATTCATAAAAATGCCTACGAACGAATTCGTAATCATCGTCGTTTACTCCGCATGAGAAAACGAGAACTAATTTTAAAGTGTTATCAAGGCGATAAGATAAATTAAACTCACCGCGATCGCCAAGTTCACGGAGTAAAGTTTCGTTCATGGATTTAATCTTTACGTAAGTTCCAGTATATTTAGTTTTGGTTCTTAAATATCCTGAAGTTATAGAGCAACCTACTAAACGAAATTCGTTCATAAAAATGTCGCTTAATGAATCAGATACCTTTTTTAGTTTAGATTTTTCAAACATAAAACACCTCGCGTTTTTCTTCAACTTTAACATATAAGATGCACGTTGTCAATACGGAGTATAAAAAATCCCACGCAAAGCGTGGGAAATTTATTTAGTCAAGTATTTTTAATTACTTCATTGCTTTTTCGATAGCAACGGCTACTGCAACGGTAGCGCCTACCATTGGGTTATTACCCATACCGATAAGACGTAAAATTTTATAAAATTTAAAAAAGTTTTCGAAATAGGTTGAATTTATCCTATTTTTAGTATATACTATAAATGACTAGATAAAAATGTGGGGTGTAAATTATGAAAATTTGCGTTAAAAATTTAATATCTATAACCGAAGCGAATCAAAACTTTTCTCGTGTAGTTAAAAAAGTTGAAGAAAATGGAAATGTTATAGTCTTAAAAAACAACAAACCGCAATACGTTGTTTCTAAATTTGAAGATGATAATTTTGATAAAGAAATGCAAATGCTTACTATAATTGCAAAAATGATACTTACTGAACACAGTAACGCCTTTGAGGAACTTGCAAGATGATTAAGTTTGATAAAGAAAAGGTTTTGTTATTACAACAACTCGTTATTAAATCGAGTGGGGGAAGCGCTGGCGTAAGAGATTTTGGATTGTTAGATTCGGCAATAGAATCGGCGTATCAAACGTTTGGCGGCGAAGAGCTTTATCCAACCAAAGAAGAAAAGGGTGCAAGGCTTGGTTTTAATCTTGTATCAAATCACGCTTTTGTTGACGGAAACAAACGCATCGGCTTACTTGTTATGCTTTCTTTCCTTGCTATTAATGGAATAAACTTAAAATATACGGATAAAGAATTGGTGAGTATAGGTTTATCGCTTGCCGATGGTAAAATGAACTATGAACAACTTCTTGATTGGATAATTCGGCACAAGCAAAACTAAAAATAAAGGCTTTTAGCGAACTTGCTAAAAGCCTTTTAATTAGCCTATAGGTTAATTTTTCGATTACTTCATTGCTTTTTCGATAGCAACGGCAACTGCAACGGTTGCGCCTACCATTGGGTTGTTACCCATACCGATTAAGCCCATCATTTCAACGTGAGCAGGAACTGAAGAAGAACCTGCAAATTGAGCGTCACCGTGCATACGACCCATAGTATCAGTCATACCGTAAGATGCAGGACCTGCAGCCATGTTGTCTGGGTGAAGAGTTCTACCTGTACCACCACCGGATGCTACTGAGAAGTATGACTTGCCGTTTTCATTACACCACTTTTTGTAAGTACCGGCAACTGGGTGTTGGAAACGAGTTGGGTTAGTAGAGTTACCAGTAATAGAAACACCAACGTTTTCCATTTTCATAATAGCAACGCCTTCTGGAACGTTGTCTGCGCCGTAACATTTAACCTTTGCTCTATCTCCGTCAGAGTAAGGCTTTTCATAAACAACCTTAACTTCTTCGGTGTAT
>JAZSBA010000051.1:0-5249 GCA_045602125.1 Christensenellaceae bacterium
TGTTTTATGGAATTTGTAGTTAACAACAAAGTACTAAAAGAAATTAAAATTGATTACCAAAAAGACGACGTTAAAGATTTAATTATACCAAACGGCGTAGAAGTGCTTGGCGAAGGCGCGCTTTGCTATATACCGCTAGGGCTTGAAAGTATTTATATACCAAAAACAGTAAAGCAAATACCAACGAACGCTTTATTTGGCGAAGTTAGTTGTTTTGATAGTTTGAAAACAATTATCGTAGAAGATGGAAACGAAAACTATAAAAGCGATTCTGGTTGTTTAATAGACGTTAAAACTAATACGGTTATTCTTGGCACGGAAAACGCGGTTATTCCTAACGGAATTGAAAATATTGGTTTTTACGCTTTCCGCCAAAGAGAAAATTTAACTGAAATAACTATTCCTGCCAGCGTTAAAGATGTTGGTCCGCAAGCCCTTGCTTGTTGCCATAATCTTAAAAAGGTAACCGTTTTAGGCGAAAGAACGAATATTGATAACTTTTGCTTTATTGCAGATACCAAAATAGAAGAATTTAATCTTCCTAAAAACAGCGATTATGAGTTTATTCAAGGCGCATTAGTTAAAAAGTCTTGCGAAACGCTTTTAATGATAACCGAAAATGGCGAAATTCCGTCTAACGTTATAAAACTAGCACCTTTTTCTTGCGTTAGATATTTTAATGACCTAATTGTTCCAGATACGGTTGTGGGCATTGACGAAAATGCTGTTTTACTGCTTGGCGGTGGCAAACTTAAAGTTAAAAAAGATAGCAAGGCGTATGATTACGCTATAAAGAATAATCTTCCTTACGAAGAAATTTAAGCGAGGTATTATATGATAAAAGAACCTGATTTTGAAGTTGGCGGTTACAAGGCATCAGCATTTTACGTTTTATGGGTTTTAGAAAATCATTCAAGTGAACAAAGTCCTTTAAAACAACAAGAGATACTTGATAAATTAGCAGAAAAGGGTTATAAAACCGATATAAAATCTGTTAGAAGAGATTTAAGCCTGCTTAAAGAAATTGGTTATAATATTCAAGGCTATGGCGAACAGTATGATGATGAAGGGAATTTAATTCCTACGCCAAGAGGTAAAATTTGGCTCAAAAAAGATATTAGCGATGAAAAGTTGCAAGTTTTAATTGATACCGTTTTATTTTCAAATTACATAGGCAAAGCCGAAGCGGAAGAGCTTATCAATTATTTAATATCACTTGGTAGTGGCGATTTAAGTAAAAAAAGCGCGCAAGCAAGAATTAACGGCGGGCAAGTATACCATCAAGACGACGTTAGTTTTTTTGCCGAACTTAAAGAAATTAAAAAATCTATGAACGAAAGGATACGCAAAAGAGTTTCTTTTGAGTATTCGAAATACGAGTATAAAGATAATAAAATTATTTTAGGCAAAGGCAAAGAACATATCGTTAGCCCATATTTTTTCGTATCTAAAAAAGGCTACTATTATCTTGTAGGCTATAATCATAAAAAAGATATTATTTGCCATTATCGTTTAGATCATATTAAAAACGTTAAAATTTTAAAAGACGTTATAAAAGTTCAAGAAGAAACTGAGCTTAAAGGCAAGTCAATAGGTACTTACGTTGATGAACATCCTTATATGTGTTCTGGTGATATTGAAGGCATTGAAATTAAAGTTCCTTCAGACAATCTTAGTATAATAGTTGAAAATTTTGGAAGTTACAAGCTTTGCGCTAACGATGATGATTATACTACTGTTAAAATATATTGTACTATAGAAGACGCTTTCCGCTTTGCTACGCAATACGGCGGTTTAGTTGAAGTTTTAAAACCGCAAAAACTTCGCAACGCCATAAGAACTCACGTAGAAGGTATGGCGATGAAATATTATAACTTTGATAGCGATAAATATTCTGAAGCAATAAGAAAAGCAATACGAACTAGAGTTTTAGATTTAAGCGGTATAAACTTAAAGGGCAAAAAAGAACATTTGGAATTAAAGAGAATAACAAAAGTATATCTTTCTAATAATAATATAGATAACGTTGATTTCTTAAAAGAATACCATTCCTTACAAGAATTACGTTTGGAAAATAATGCCGTAACCGACTTAAGTTGTCTTAATGATTTAAGCGGATTAAAAGATTTAACCCTTCGCAACTTAAAATTAAAAAATATTAACTTTGTGCAAGATAAATATTTTACCAATTTAGTTTTAGGCTTAAATGAAGAAGCTAATTATTCCGCGCTTTTAAAAATTAAAAATAAAACCGGTTTAAAATTTGATAAGTATTGCGACCATGTTCCTTGGAAAGAGTTAGATGAAAAAGGCATTACTTACGAAGTTAAATGGAAACCCGAAGAAAAAGAATACTCAAAAAATTTATTTTTCAGAGAAACTTTCCCTTTCAATTTCTTAACCGACGCATTTGGCAGTTGGTCTATTATGCCAGATAAAATAGAAGAAACTGAAATAGAAGTAGAAAAGATTTTTAACAAATTTAATGACGTAGAAAAGAAATATTTAGAACTCTATTATAAAGATTTGGTTACAGACGTTGAAGAAATAAAAACCCATCTAAAAATTAGCGAAATAGAATGTGTAAAACTTATTGATTCAGTTAATTCTAAAATAACACATCCGTCTATAAATGAAAATCTTAAAAAGTACTTTATAGATGGGGCGTTGACTGGAAAATTTCAAAATGCAGACATAATATTTAGTACAATAAATTTAAAAAAAGCATTAGAAAAAAAAGAAAAATTCATAAAAAATAAATAATATCCCAAATTTAACCACTCCGTTTTGTTATACTAAAAACAAAAACGGAGTGTGTTTTATTTATGGATGAAAAAGTATTAGAACAATTAGAAAACGTGCCGTCAAACGCAGAAGATGCGTTTAAAGGCTTAACTGAACTTTGCAATTTTTATGCAAAACTTAATAATATAAGCGAAGAAGAACAAAAGCGATTAAACTACGAACTTGACTTAATAAAAAAGTGGGGAATAGCAAAAATTTTTCTTTTTGCGTACGAGTTACACAAAAGCGAAAACGTTCCTTCAAGCATACTTATTGAGGGTAATTCTTATATAAACTATTTGCTTAAGATTTCAGCGATAAACCCAGTAGTTTACGATCTGCCTTTTGAAAGGTTTTTTAACGAATACAGGCGAGTTTTACCGGAATATTCTTTATACGTTGAAAAGGGGAGAAAAGGGTTAATTTTAAAGAATATTTATGAAAAATTTGGAAAGAGCTCAGTGTTGCGTAGCAAAGACAACGTTAGCACTTATTTTATATCTTCACGCCCTATAAACGAAGACTTAATTAAAGAAAGAGTTATTGTTGCAAAAGAAAACGAAGATGCTTATGAAGAAAACGTTTCTATTTTAACGCGACGAGAACTTTATGATTTAGGATATTACTACTTTTCCGTTTTAGAATTTAACCATGCAGAATATTCATCTAAAGAAAAGTTTTCAGAAGAAGAAATTTATCAAAAAACTAAAAATATGTTCCCTTCCGAACACTTACTTAAAGTGTCTGCGTTTATGGAGATTGAAAATGTTAAAGATATTTTAGTTAATACCAAATATAAACTTGTTTATCAAGAGCAAGTTATAGAAATTTTAAATAAAATTTGCGGGGTTGATTTATCAAAGTCGGATTATTTTAGGCGTGAACTTGTAAAAGCAAAACGACCTACAACGGAAGAGATAAAGACTATACTTATTAATAAATATGGTAACGCTGGTGAAAACCTTTACGAGTATTTGATAAAATATGCAAGGTATACTGTGTTAAAAGCCCACGTGATAGCAAACTTGCATAATTTAATAGAGTATTAAGTACTATTTAACAATGTATATAAGTTGGTATTATGAAAGATTTAATTAAAGATAAAAAGATAGTAATTATAGATATTGAAACGAGTGGTATTTATTGTGGAGAAGACGGTAAAGAGCCTGCCAGAATTTTAAGGATAGACGCAACTAAAATAGAAAATAGTGTAGTAGGCGATAGTTTTTCTTCCTTCGTCGCTTGTAGTAAATATATAAAAAAGCCCGTTAGAGATTTAACGGGAATAAGCAATAAAGATTTAAAAGGCGCGCCAATGATAAAAGCCGTTTTAAAAAAATTAAAAGAGTTTGCAAACGGATACGAGGTTTATGCAAGGAATAGCGAGTTTGTTAATAAGTTTTTATCATATTACGGCACTAAAAACGGAGTGTCAATTGACTTGGCAAAAGTAAACGCTTATAATGAAATTAGCAAGTTTATAAGTTATGGCAACGGCGTGCGAGAATATTTAAAAAAATCAAAAGATAACGAGCCAGTAGCCCTTGCTAAATTATTGGTTATGGTAGGTTAAAATGCAAAGAAGACATATTGGTTTTGAAATAGATAATACTCGTTATATAGAAAAAACATATCCAAATCAATGGAAAGCTTATAAGCCGTTTGCGGATAGGTATAAAAACGTATGCTTGCAATTTGATGGAATAATTGATGTTGAAGCGTGGGAAAAAATAAATCTTAAAATCTTATTTTTGTTAAAAGATTCTTATAGACCTGTAAACAAAAACGGCGATTATAATTCTGAACGCTTTAGCTCGTACGTTTTAGATTGTGTAGCTAATAAAACCAAAGATGAAATAAAAGATAAAACGTGGAAACAAGTTTTGTTATGGGCAAATGCTATATCAAAAAAATGTGGGTTCGGAGAAGTTGATAATCTTAAAAGCGTTGCTTTTATGAATATAAACAAATTGGCATTTAAATCGGAGAAAAATACAAATTCAGAAAATAGCAATTTAAAAATTGCAGTTAATGAAGATAAAGATATTTTAAGGGAGCAACTTAAAATTATTTCTCCCGATATTATAGTTTGTGGAAATACAGGCAAATATCTTTTTGACGTTTTGGACGAAAGGCGCTTTTATATAGGTAGTATAGGTAAACGAAAAGATGGAAGAAATCCACTTAATTTATACAAAATTCATAAGTACGTTGTGTTTGATGCATATCATCCGTCATATAGGGCGACAACTACTGCCGAAGAGTTTGAAACGCTAATTGAAAATTATAAAGAGCATTTTAGCGTTGTGGCATCACAAAAAGCACCCTAAATAATAATCAAGGCAGAGCCTTGGATGTAATCGTTTGTTAGCAAACGTATGTAATTTGCAACTTGTTGCAGTATGTAATCAAGCCGACTTATATACACGCTAACGCGTGATTACATACGCCTACGGCGATTGCAT
>JAZSBA010000052.1:0-19087 GCA_045602125.1 Christensenellaceae bacterium
GCGTGATTACATACGCCTACGGCGATTACATACTCACCTTCGGTGAGATTACATACCAAGCCTAAATCGGCTTGGATAAAAAAAGAACGACTATCAAGTCGTTCTTTTTTTGGTGCGGATAACAGGGAATTCCCCTGCTAGGGGAAATGTCCGCAAGGACAAAGGGGTTGCCGTCCACGGCAAGTGATGAACCTCAGGTTTTAGATTTCGTTGTCTTCGACAACGTAAGAAAAAGGAGTATCATACTCGATACTCCTTTTTCTTATGGTGCGGATAACAGGAATTGAACCTGCACGGTCTCCCACAGGATTCTAAGTCCTGCGCGTCTGCCAGTTCCGCCATATCCGCATAAAAGCCTATTGGCTTTTTATTCTACTATTTTTACGCCCGAACTCGTGCCTATTCTAGATACGCCGAGTTCAATAAATTTAAGCGCGTCTTCTTTACTTCTTATTCCACCGGACGCCTTAATTAAAGTTTTTCCGCTTAAATTATTCTTCATTATAGTAACTGCTTGCTCGGTTGCTACGCCCCCTGTAAAGCCCGTGCAAGTTTTAACGAAATCCGCGCCCGCCTTGCATACGATTTGAGTTGCAATAGCAATTTCTTCATCGGAAAGTAACCCAGTTTCAATAATTACTTTAACTACGTTTCCGTTTGACGCATCTATTACCCTTTTAATCTCGTTTTCAACGAAAGCGTAATCTTTTTCTTTGAGTTTTGCTACGTTTATTACCATATCAAACTCGGTTGCGCCGTCATAAAGCGCTTGCTTTACTTCTAAAACCTTTATCTCGGTTGAATTCTTTCCAAGTGGAAAACCTATAACCGTGCAAACTTTAATATCGGTATCTTTTAAAATGGAATAACAAAGAGCAACGTCACAAGGATTGACGCAAACCGACTTAAAATTATACTTTATAGCCTCAGAGCATAAAGTTTTAATCTCGTTTTCAGTTACGCCCGATTTGAGCGCAGTATGGTCTATGTATTTATTTATTTCAATGCTCATGATTTTATTCCCCATTGTAAACAAATAAAATATAAACTTTGGTTTTGCGGAGCAAAATTGTATTTCAACTTAAAGGTTAAAGAGTTGAGTGGATTTTGGCAAGGCTCTAAAAGAGCCTTTAACTTGAACGAAGTCGTATGTTTACTATACGTCAAGTTCAAGTTTGCCGTAAGACGCTTAATTATTTAACCTTTAAGACAAACGTTTATATTAAAATTTGTTTACGCTTTACTTTCCAACACAGAATTTTGCAAAAATCTCGCTTATAATTTCTTCGCTTGCCGTTTTGCCGGTTATTTCACCGAGCGCGTCCCAACAATATTTTACGTCTTCAGAAACGATATCTAAAGGAACGGATAAACTTATTCCGTTAATTGCCGATTCTACGAATTCAAGCGCCTTTTTAAGGGCTAATAAATGCCTTTCTTCGGTGATTAGTTCCGCGTTTCTATCAACGCCTTGAGAAAATGCTTTTTTATAGAGTTCTTGCTTTAATAGGTCTATGCCTTCGCCAGTTTTTGCCGAAACTTCTATGCCGTTTTTAACCCCTGAATACGTATCTTTTTTATTAAAGACTACAACGTGGTTAAAATCTTTAACGCTATCTAAAATCTCGTTATCTTCAAGGCTAAAATCTCTACCGCCGTCAAACACCGCTAAACAAACGTCTGCGGAATTTATAATCTTTTTAGAACGCTCAATGCCGAGCATTTCAATCTCGTCAGACGACTCTCTAATTCCCGCAGTATCGTAAAAATCAAATTTAACGCCGTCAATTTCAATCGAGCCTTCAACAACGTCACGCGTGGTGCCTTCGATTGAAGATACGATTGCTTTATCGTAATTAAGAAGTTTGTTAAGTATTGAAGATTTACCCGTGTTAGGTCTACCAACGATTGCAACTTTAACGCCGTTTTTAATCTTGCTACCTGCGTTATAACCGCTAATTAAAGAATTTATCTCGCTCTTTACTGAAAGTAAATTCTTTTCAAGGGTGTCGAGCGCTAATTCTTCTAAATCTTCTTCCGGATAATCAATGTCCGCCCCGATTTCAGCTAAGGCGTAAGTTAACCCGCTCTGCATTTCGTTTACTTTTTCAAAGAGTTTTTCACGATATAAACTGTAACCCGATTTTACTTGGGCTACGCTTTCGCCGTTAATCATATCGATAAGACCTTCGGCGGAAGATAGAGATAATTTTCCGTTTAAAAAGGCTCGCTTTGTAAACTCACCGCGAGTTGCAGGCTCTGAGCCCAGTTCAAACGTTTTTTTGAGCACCGCTTGAGTTATAGTTATACCGCCGTGGCAATGAATTTCAACCATATCTTCGCCGGTGTAACTTTTAGGCGCTTTAAAATAAACCGCCATGCCGAAATCTTTAAAATCGTTGCAGTCAATCTCGCCAACGTAAAGTTTATAAGGCTCAAAATCTAATACTTTTATATTTTTAGCGGTGGGCGTGAACATCTTTTCTAAAAGTTCTAAACTGCCTTTACCACTTATTCTTATAATCGCAACCCCACCAACGCCGTTTGCCGTTGAGATTGCTGAAATTATATCGTTATTCATAATTTTTAGTTAAAAAAGTCGTCGTTATCGGTTTTATTTTCAGGCTTATTTGAAAATTCGGGGAACGGATCAACGTCAGAACTTTGCGGGTTTGGATTTCTTGGCGGTTGATTGGGCGGTTGATAGCCGTTTTGACCGTTATTGTAATTTGCGTAAGGATTATAAACGGTGTAATATTGCTTGAAACCCTTTCTTTCCCTCTTTCTAACAACGAATAAAAGTATACCGAAAAGCGGTGGGTTTAAAAAGAGTGATAAGATAGAGAATAAAAGAGCGGATTCAGGAGCGTAGAGCCTGAATATTAATAAGATAACGCTAACTTCAAAGAAGATGTAAGCAATATCTACCACAAAACCGATAATTTGGGCAATCATATAGAGAGTTCCTTCGCCTGAAACCCAATTTATTAAGAATTGACTCGTAAGGATAAAATCAACGTTGAAGATAATGCTTATCTCGTAAAGGTAGTAGCCGATATTTAATAAGAAAAACAACACCGTTTGAATAATAGAGAAAATCATCATCCAAAGCCCAACGTTATTAATCTTTTTACCCCAAATTACGGCGTTACCGATTATTTTACCTAATAAAATCCAGCTTACAAAAGGCACCCACGCCATCCATAAACC
Organism: Christensenellaceae bacterium; assembly: GCA_045602125.1. GTDB lineage: Bacteria > Bacillota > Clostridia > Christensenellales > Borkfalkiaceae > HGM11412. The sequence continues at coordinate 3,211 of JAZSBA010000052.1, forward strand.
TTTTTTAATATTGAGTTTTTTAGCCATATACGTAATGCCGATAGCCATAAATATATGACCAACGAGCCAAATTAAAACGTCGCTAATTATACTCAATAGCACGAAAAGGGAATCTGAAACGTTAAATAATCCACTTATTAATGACAACATAATTTTTTACCTATATTATAAACTGTAAGAAGTAAATCTTTTGCTAATCGCAAAATCTTTTGCAAAACTAAAGTTTTGCTCTAAAAACTTGCGTTTTTATACTTCAACTTTGAAATATTGCGAAGTTGTAAATCTTTGCAAGCAAACTTCCAACTTCTTTTATTATAAAATTTTAGGAGATTATTTTCGTATGGCTAGCATTTACGACGGTTTCAAATTTAAACCTGCACCTTGGCTTCCAAGCAAACACTTAAGCATTGATGATTTAGAACGCTTAAGAAAATTATCAAGAGAAGATTTTGAGTACACTAACGAGAACGGCTATCAAGTTAAACTCGTTTTAGACCCCGGTCTTTGCGCTACTATGGATATGTTTTATAGAATCGTAAAGAGTGATATCGAAGATAAAAAGTTAACGGTTATCTTCCCTAACCCTTGGGCAAAGAGATATATCTCTCTCGTTGAAATGATTAACAAGTTTAACGTTAACTGCCGTAACGTTCACGCTTTTGCTATGGACGAATTTGCCGATGAAGACGGCAACGTTTGCCCTAACACTTACGCGCCGGGTCTTGGTTATTCGTTTATGAATAACTTCTACGGCCGTATTCGTGAAGACTTACGCCCTGACGTTTCTCAATGGCACACCTTTAATAACGACAATAAGGAACGCGGAGTTTACTCTCGTATGATAGAAGACTGTGGCGAAGGCGGAGCGGACGTTATCTACTCTGCTACCGGTTGGCCCGGTCATATTGCCTTTATCGATCCAGACACCGAAGAGTTTAAAGCAGATAGTTTAGAAGAATTCTGCAAGCTTAAATCGGGAATCGTTACTCAAAACCCAATGTCGACTTGCGAAAACTCGTTATTTTCTCAAGTAGGAAAGGCTGGTGACGTTTGGGCAGTTCCACCAAGAGCGGCAACTATTGGCCCGAGCGACGTTGTTAATGCTAGAGAAAGAGTCGTAGTTCACGATTGCATAAACGCAGACGGTAGTTCTTGGCAAAAAATGATTTCAAGAATTGAACTTTTTGGACCTATCTCTAAAGAATGCCCCTCCTCTATCGTAAGGCTTGGAAAAGGCACTTGCTACGTTTTAGAAGGATTATCTAAACCTATTACTTGCTGGTATCAAGGCATTGAACCTAAAGATTTATTCTAATTTAGCATTAAAGCCCCGCGGTTATTCCGCGGGGCTTTTAAATTATTTAAGTAGTTTTTTTCTATAGAAAAAGTATGGGATAGCAACGGAGAGTAACGCGCCAAACCAAGCGATTGGCTCGGCTATAAATAAAGCGTTATCGCCCATTACGTAAATTACCGCCTTTGCCATTACTATTCGGCACACGCACTCGGCTAGCCCCGATATAAACGGCCAAGACGCAATCTTAAACGACTGCAAAGCGTTTCTGAAAACGTGGAGCAAATAAAGTATTACCAAACAAAAAATCATTATAGTTAAGTAAGTTAGAGCAATTTCAAACGCCTGCTCTCCGCCTTCTTGATTTACGTCTAAAAACAGTTGCAAGATATACTTTCTTAAAACAAATACCAAAATCATAATAGCAATCGCAATAATAGTTGCTATTTTAACGGACGACCATACCCCTTTTTTAACTCTATCAAACTTTTTAGCGCCGTAGTTTTGAGATAAAAAGGTAGCCGAAGAAAGACCTAACGCTATCGCGCTACTTTCAAGCAAGCCGTAAAGTTTATTAGTTGCGGTGTATCCCGCTAAAAAGGTACTGCCCTTTTCGTTTATTGAGGATTGAAGAATTACTCCGCCTAAACCTATAACCACGTATTCAAGAGCGATTGGAATTCCAAACTTTAAAAAGTCTTTTATCATTTTAAAATCGGGTTTAAAAAACGACTTGTCTATTTTAATAAACTCAATTTTGAAAATCTTTATCAAACAGTATATAAACGATACAAGTTGTGATATAAGCGACGCAAACGCCGCCCCTACTATTCCCCACTTGAACGCAAAAACGAACAAGCAGTCCAGCCCGACGTTTAAGACCGCCGATATAACCATAGCGATAAGCGGAGATTTTCCGTCGCCAAACGCCCTTAAAATACCTGACGCGGTGTTATACGCCGTAACGATTATCATACCCCCGAGCATTATAGTTAAGTACTCTATCGCTCCGCTTAAAATATCGCTAGGGGTTTTAAGTAATAATAAAACGGGCTTTGCTATAATTAAGCCTATAACCGTTAAAATTAAACCAATAATAAAAGACAATAAAGACGTTGTGAAAACCGCTTTATTAGTATTAACGTAGTCTTTATCGCCAAAATATCTTGCAATAAACGTTGAAAAGCCTTGGGTTAAGCCTATAATAGTCCAAAGAAGTAACCAATAACACCAATCGGTTGCTCCAACGGACGCTAGCGCTTGAACTCCAACGCCCCTTCCAACGATGCTTGCGTCGGCTATCATATAAAGTTGTTGCCCTAAGTTCGCTAAGATTAGTGGGAAAGCAAATTTTAAAATGTGCTTAGTAGGGCTTCCCACCGTCATATCAACAGTTCTAGCCATAAATTATATATCGTATTCTTTTTGCCATTTTGAAAATTCAAAACCTATTCCGCTAATTGAGTGCGCGTCGCTAGATAAAATTAATTTACCGCCGTTTGCCTTGATAAAGTCTACTATTTCTTTAGAAGGATACGGCGTGTTTTTATATCCCCTAGATATTCCGCCGGTATTAACTTCAAAAGGCTTACCTATTTTTATAATTTCTAAAACGGCTTTTTGCCAAGCTTTTTTATATCTTTCGTTGTTTTCATCGAATAACGGATTTTCTTTATTAAACTTTGTAATCAAGTCAAAATGCGCAACCATAAAGCAATTGGTTCTTTTAGCAACGCCTACGACTTGCTCGAAATATTTTTCGCACGCAAGATAAGGATCGCCGTCAAAACCTTCGTTGATTGCGAGTCTTAACTCTTCTTTCGTATCGTCGATCGCGTAGTACTTTCCCTTTTCGTAAAAATAATGAGAACTACCTAAAAAATAGTCGAATTTAGATAAATCGGTGTTTGTGTGATAATCTTCTTCAACGCCCAATAAAATCTCGATTTTATCTTTATATTTCTCTTTTAAAATGGCTACTTCCTTAATAAATTTTTCGGCGTTTTCTTCACTTAAATTTCCGTAAAGTTTAAAAGGCGTGTAACTATGAGCTACAAGCCCAAGCGTTTTAACGCCCTTTTCTATTGCGGATAAAACCATCTCTTCAGGAGAATTTTTACCGTCGCACAAATTTGTGTGAACGTGAAAATCTGAAAAACTCATTTGGTCATTTTCTCCTGCTTAACCTTTTTATCAATAACGTGGCGAGACGCTAATTCTTTGTGAATATCTTCAAGAGATATTCCTTGCTCAATCATAAGAACTAAAACGTGATAGCAAAGGTCGGCTATTTCGTAAATAGTTTCCTTTTTGTCGTTATCTTTAGCGGCAATTATAACTTCAGTACACTCTTCGCCTACTTTTTTCAAAATTTTATCTAAACCTTTTTCAAAAAGATAAGTGGTGTAAGAGCCTTCGGTTTTATTGATTTTTCTGCCTTCAATAAGTTTTACGAGCGAAGAAAGAGAGAACTCTTGAAGTTCGTCGCTTTCAAAAACGGGGTTATAAAAACAACTGTCTTCCCCTGTGTGACAGGCAGGCCCGTCCTTTTCAACAACTATCGTTAAAGCGTCGTAATCGCAGTCGGCAGTTATTGATACTACGTGTTGATAATTTCCACTCGTTTCACCTTTAAGCCAAAGTTCCTTTCTTGAACGGCTATAAAAACAAGTGAGTTTTTTCTCCATAGTGATTTTTAAACTTTCTTCGTTCATATAGGCAAGCGTTAAAACTTTTTTAGTAACGCTATCTACTACTATTGCAGGTATAAGTCCGTTTTCATCAAATTTAAGTTTTTTAATATCTAACATAATAACTCCTTATATCAATCTCATTGAAATTCCGTTTTTACTTAATTCTTCTTTTAAATCGCTAATTTTAACTTCGCCAAAGTGGAAAATGGATGCGGCTAAGCCTGCGTCTACTTTTGGTAAAGTTTTAAAAAGCGTTGTGAAATGCTCAATACAACCCGCGCCACCAGACGCAATTACGGGAACGTTAACTACCTTACAAACTGCGTCTAACATCTCTAAATCAAAACCGTTCTTTACGCCGTCTGTATCGATTGAGTTTAAAACTATCTCGCCCGCGCCGTTATCAACGCCACGCTTTATCCACTCGATAGCGTCAAGACCAGTGTCAACCCTACCGCCTTTACTAAAAACTCTAAACTTTCCGTCAACCCTTTTAGCGTCAACCGATAAAACTACGCATTGATCGCCGTAGAGTTTTGCCGCTTGATAAATAAGGTCGGGGTTTTTTATCGCGCCGGAATTAACGGACACTTTATCCGCTCCGCATTTTAAAACTCTATCAAAATCGGATAACGAGTTAATTCCACCGCCAACAGTCAACGGTATAAATATCGTTTGAGCAACTTCCTTTAAAATATCGGTAAATAACGCTCTACCGTCGCTACTAGCGGTTATATCGTAAAAAACGAGTTCGTCCGCGCCGTTGTCACTATAATATTTACCTAAACTAACGGGAGAAGAAACGTCGGATAAGCCTTGAAAGTTTACGCCTTTAACAACTCTTCCGTCTTTTACGTCTAAACAAGGTATTATTCTTTTAGTTATCATTTGCCACTCCTATAGCCTCGCTAAGATTTATTGCCTTGGTGTAATAAGCCTTGCCAACGATTGCTCCGTAAACGCCTAAATTTTTAAGCTTTATAATATCGTCCATCGAAGAAACTCCGCCAGACGCTATAAATTTAATGCTGAATTTTTCGTTTAACTCTTTATAAAGGGCGTGATTTGCGCCCATCATAGCGCCGTCTTTTGAAATATCGGTGCAAATAACTGCCGATATGCCTAAACTTTCTAAGTCTTTTATAAAATCAAAAGCGTTAAGGCTTGACTTTTCCGTCCAACCCTTGATTGCAACTAAACCGTCTTTTATATCAACGCCAACTGCAATTTTATCTCCGTAAAGACTAACTGCCGTTTTTAAAAATTCCCTATCGGTAACCGCTGAAGTTCCAAGAATTACCCTTTTAACTCCTGCGTCTATATACGTTTTAATAACGTCAAGACTTCGAATACCCCCACCGACTTCAACGAATAAACTCGTTGACTTTACGATTTCCTTAATAACGTCAACGTTGGGAGTTCCGCCGGTTTTTGCTCCTTCTAAATCAACAACGTGCATATATTTTGCGCCTTGTTTTTCAAAGTCAAGAGCAATTTCTACGGGATTATCGCTATAAATAGTCATTTGAGCGTAATCGCCTTTATAAAGCCTAACGGCTTTTTTATCAAATAAATCAATTGCGGGAAAAACTTTCATTGATTTTACTCCAATTCACAAAAGGCTTTTAATATCGAAAGCCCTACGCTTCCACTCTTTTCGGGGTGGAATTGGCAACCGTAAACGTTGCCCTTTTGAACTGCCGCGGTAAGTTCAGCGCCGTACTCGGTAGTTGCGATAACGCTTTCACTACAATTCGCTCCGTAAAAGGAGTGAACGAAATAAACGCAGTCGCCGTCGTTTAAGTACTTGAATATTTCACTCTTTGGCTTTTTAAGGTTTAAAGCGTTCCAACCGATGTGCGGAATTTTAAGGTTACTAGGTATAACTTCACTTATAGGGCGGATTTCCCCCTTAATAAGACCTAAACCTTTATGAACGCCGTACTCTAAACTTCTATCAAAAAGCATTTGCATGCCAAGGCAAATTCCAAGGAGCGGAACGCCTCTATTTGCCATAGAGATAACGACTTCAGCAAGCCCTGAGTCAAATAACTTTTTGCTTGCGTCTTCAAACGCGCCTACGCCCGGAAGAATTATTTTATCGGCTTTTTCAATAACTTTACTATCTCCGCTCGTTATAACGTCAACGCCGATAGCCTTGAACGAACTTTTGAGCGAATAGAGATTGCCAACGCCGTAGTCAACGATAACTACCATTATAAAACTCCTTTTGTAGACGGAATTTCTCCATTTAATTTCTCGTCAATTTCAACTGCTTTTTTCAAACTTCTTGCAATAGACTTAAACGCGCCTTCTAATATGTGATGAACGTTTTTGCCGGCAAGCTGGGTAACGTGAAGATTAAGCCCAGCGTTAACGGTGAACGCGATTAAAAACTCTTCAATAAGTTCAACGTCAAAATTTCCTACTCTTTTTGCCCTTGGGTTTAAGCCGAAGCCTAAATAACTTCTACCAGAGATATCAACTGCGGATAAAATAAGAGCTTCGTCCATAGGGAGAATAGTGTCGCCGTATCTAGTTATGCCACTTTTATTTCCAAGCGCCATTTTAAACGCTTGACCTAGGGCAATACCTATATCTTCAACGGTGTGATGATAGTCAACTTCCACGTCGCCAACGCAAAGTACTTTTAAGTCAAATCTACCGTGCTTTGCAAACAAAGTTAGCATATGGTCGAAAAAACCACTACCAGAGTTTATTTCAGAAACGCCCGTTCCGTCCAAATTTAACGAAATTTTAATATCCGTTTCTTTAGTTTTTCTATCAATATTTGCTATTCTCATACGAGTTCTCCTAAAATTTCTTTGATAACTTCAATAAAACGCTTCATTTGATTAAAGCTACCAATAGTTATTCTTATATAATCCGATATTCTCTCGTTCTTAAAATGGCGGATTAAAATTCCCTTTTCTTTAAGTTTAAGATAGAGTTCTTCTCCGCTAATTTTATCAGTTTTTGCAAAGAAGAAATTGGCGCTAGACGCCGTGAACTCAAAACCTAATTTTTTAAGTTCAACCATAGTGTAAATTCTATTTTCTATAATTTTATCTACGTTTTTTCTAAAATACTTTTCGTCTTTAATAGCGCCTATTCCAAGGCATGCAGTTACTCTATTAACGTTATACGGGTTAGTTGAATACTTAACCGTTTTAAGATCGTTAATAATCTTTTCGCACGCTATACCAAAGCCAAGCCTTGCCCCTGCCATCGAGCGTGATTTTGAAAAGGTTTGAGTAACTAATAAGTTATCGTATTTATTGATTAAACTTACGGCAGATTCCCCACCGAAGTCAATATACGCTTCGTCAATAACCACAACTCTTTCCCTATTAAAATTGATTAACTCTTCAATCTTTTCAAGCGGAAGTTTAATTCCAGTTGGAGCGTTGGGGTTTGCAATAATTACTACGCCCTTTTCATCTTTATAATCGTTAATATCGATTGTTAAATCTTCTTTTAAAGGAATTTCTTTATAAGGAACGCCGTTTACGCCTGCAAAAACCTTGTAAAAACCGTAAGTGACGTCTGGAAAAATTGCAGGAGTTTTTTCATCGCAATATGCAATAAAGGCAAAGTTTAAAACTTCGTCTGACCCGTTTGAAACTATTACTTGCTCTTTTTTAACGCCGTAATAAGACGCTATCTCGTTTAAAAGATCCGTGCAGTCGGGGTCGGGATAGAGTTTTACCTTTTTAAGTTCCTTTTTAGCAAGCGCTATCGCCTTACTAGACGGCGGAAAAGGAGATTCGTTAGTGTTAAGTTTAATATACTTTAAATCTTTGGGCTGTTCGCCTGGAACGTAGGCGTCTAGTTTTGATATTTTTTCGTTTAAAAATTTACTCATTTTCTTCAAATCTAATAGTTGCGCTCTTTGCGTGCGCGGTTAAGCCTTCTTTTCTTGCAAAGTAGTCTATTTTTTTGCTTACTTTTGAAAGCGCGTCTTTATCGTAATAGATGTATTGCGTCTTCTTAATAAAATCGTCAACGGATAACGCGCTACTAAACCTTGCAGTTCCGCTAGTTGGAAGAGTGTGGTTTGTGCCCGCTAAATAATCGCCTACCGCCTCTGGGCAGTTTCTTCCTAAAAATACAGAGCCTGCGTGCTTTATAAGTTTAAGATATTCAAAAGGATTATCTATGCAAAGTTCTAAATGCTCTGGAGCAATTTCGTTTGCAATCTCGATTGCCCTTTTAAGATCGTCGGCTACGATAATTTTGCCGTTGTTATCGATAGATTCCCTTGCTATTTCACTTCTTTCAAGAAGTGGGATTTGCTTTTCAAGTTCTTCGCGAACGTGACTAGCAAAACCGTAACTATCGGTAATGAGTACCGCGCTTGCCATTTTATCATGCTCGGCTTGAGATAACATATCGGCGGCGATATCGCAAGGTCTATTTTTATTGTCCGCTACGACTAAAATTTCACTAGGGCCTGCAATCATATCAATAGAAACCGCGCCGAAAACTTGCTTTTTCGCTTCGGCAACGAAAGCGTTGCCAGGACCTACGATTTTATCTACTTTTGGAATACTTTCCGTTCCGTAAGCAAGCGCCGCTATTGCTTGAGCTCCACCCACTTTATAAATTTCAGTAACGCCTGCTATTTTAGCAGATGCCAAGATTACCGGGTTAATTTTACCGTCTTTATTTGGCGGAGTTACCATAACAACTCGCTCGCAACCTGCAACGACGGCTGGAATAGCGTCCATAAGCACGGTTGAGGGATAACTTGCAGTACCACCCGGAACGTATATTCCCGCTCTTTCGATAGGGATAATTTTTTGCCCGGTTATAACGCCTTCTTCATTAGATATTTCAAAACCTTCTCTTACTTGTTTTTCGTGAAAGGCTCTAATGTTTTTGCTAGCGTACTCTAAAACTTCAATAAACTCTTTATCAACCTTTTTAAAAGCGTCTTCAATTTCTTTTTCAGTTACTTTTAAAGAAGTAAGGTCGGCTTTATCGAATTTTTTATTATATTCAAAAACCGCTTTATCTCCACGCGTTTTGACGTTTTCAATGATATCGCGAACGATAGAAGAAACGTCTTTCACCGCAACTTTCAATGAAAAAATTTCATCTCTCGTATTTAAATTGTCTTTATAAATTTTAATCATAAATTTTCCACCGCCATTGAAGTTTTTGCTACTATGTCTTCAATAATTTGTGTTTTAAATTTAAAGCTTGACTTGTTCGCTATAAGTCTTGCGCTTATCGGCAAGAATTTTTCAACTACTTCTAAGTTATTTTCTTTAAGCGTCGTTCCAGTTTCTACTATATCTACGATAACGTCAGATAAATTAAGAATTGGCGCAAGTTCAATAGAGCCGTTGAGTTTAATAACGTCAATATCTCTTCCTTGAGATTGATAATATTCTTTGGCGATGTTTACAAACTTCGTTGCTACTCTTAAAGTTTTATTTCTATCGTCTATAAAACCTTTTTTAGCGGCTACCGCCATAGAGCATTTTCCAAGTTTAAGATCGCAAAGTTCGTAAATTTCAGGCTTATATTCCATTAAAATATCTTTACCTGCAACGCCGATGTCCGCCGCGCCACGTTCAACGTAAATAGCAACGTCGCTCGGCTTTACCCAGAAGTATCTAATTTTAAGTTCTTCGTTTTCAAATATGAGTTTACGGTTGTTTTCTTTGATAGACGGGCAAGGATAGCCAATCTTTTCAAACGTATCGTAAACCTTTTCTCCAAGCCTTCCCTTTGGAAGAGCAATATTTAAGTACTTATCCATTTTCTACTCCTTAATCCTTGAAACGTCGTCAAGATAAACGGCAAAACCGATTGCCTTGTAAGGTTTTTTCATCTTCTTCATAAGATTATCGTATTCTCCTCCCGATATAACGCCGGTTGGAACGCCTTCAACGAAACCTTTGAACGCTATGCCGTTATAGTAGTTCATATCGTTAACGACTGAAAAGTCTATTATAACCCTTCCGTCTTCTTTTTCTAAACCAAAGCATATTCTTTTGAGTTCTTCAATTGCAAGCTTTGCTTTTTGAGAAATTGCAAACTCTTCAAGTTTTGATAAAACGTTTTTAGGCTCGCCGTAAATCGTAACGAGTTTTTCTATAAGAACCTTTTTATCCCTATCAATTCCTAAATTATTTAAAATCTCTTTAATTTGGAAAAGGTTCTTTTCGCCTAAAAGCTTGCATATTTCAGTTTTATCGTAAGCGTTAACGCCTGCGTAGTCTAAAACTTCAGAGATAATATCAAGATGTGATATAACTAAAACGTTGCTTTTTGAAATTTCTTTTAAACTCTTTAATGCAAGAGATAAAACTTCTATAATCGTATCTTCACTAACTTCGCCAATGCACTCAAGCCCCGATTGCATTATCTCTTTATAAGACTTCGTGCCTTTTGAAATTCTATAAACGTTCTCGTCGTAATAAACCTTCATAACGCCGTTTATATCTTTGCTGTTTTTAACGATAGAAAGAGTAACGTCAGGCTTTAAGGCTAAAAGTTTACCGTCGGTGTCAGTAAAAGTGATTACACTTTCACTTACTAAAAAGTCTTTATTTTGAGCGTAGAGATCGTACTCTTCAAATTTACTCATACGATATTTTTTATAGCCGTAACTTGAATAAATTGCGCGGAGCGATAAATTAACTTTCTCTTCTAAGGTTAAAACGTTTAATAACTTATCCATATTATTTATCCTCCTTATCAAGAACGATTGAATAACCGCCAGCCCCGTAGTTTAAGCACCTTGAAACTCTACTTATAGTTGCCGTGCTTGCGCCCGTTTGTTTGCATACTTCTTGATAGTTTTTGCCAGATGATAAAAGTTTCGCAACTTCTAATCTTTGCGACATATCAAGAACTTCCTTTATCGTACAAATATCTTCAAAAAATTTGCGACAGTCCTCTTTGCTATTAAGTTTTAAAACTGCTTCGTATAATTTTTCACAAGCATTTTTCTCGGTTTCGTTCATTTTATAACCCCACCTTTAAATAATAGTTACAGTTTAGCACGCTAAATTGATAAAGTCAAGCGTTTTACACGGCGTTATCGCATTTATTTAAATAAAATATTAAAAAAATGCTAACGATTTTATTCGTTAGCATTTTTTTAGATTATATAAAGTAAAGTGTATATTCCTTCCAAAATAAGAAGGTGTAACGGATAGAAAACGTAGAAAAAATATTTCATTTTAAGTTTTCCGCGAGCGCCGTTATATAAAAGAATAATAGGAATAGTAAACAAAGCGTAAATTGAAAAACTAACGTTTCCGCTCGTTAAAACGAAAACTACTACGCCTATTGCAAAAACAAGCGCTCTTAAAATAAGCTTATCGTATTTTTTAACCTTTTCGCAATTAACTTTATTAAAGTCAAAAATACTTGCAAAAACGGGTAAAACACAGCCCCAAAAACCGTAATCCACCGTAAAATAATAACAAAATACGTAAGTAAACGCTAACGCAAAGATAAACAGTAATATTGATAATACTTTAAAATACCATTTTTTACCTTCTTCAAATAAACATTTCTTCATAAAGGTTAAAGAATATATTATTAAAATTGAGAAAGTAAAGGTTATAAGGATTGAAAAGTATATATCGTTCGGCTCGTAAATAGCGTACGCTATTTGGCAAATTAAACCAAGCCCGAATACCATTAAAAGATATTTGAGTTTGTTTTTCGTGTGCCTTGTTCCTTCCGCTATCATAAAGGCAAAAAGTGGCATTGAAAGTCTTCCAAGGTATCTAAACACCATAACGCTCGGATAGAACATCAAGCCAAAATGGTCAATAACCATAAAAATAGCGGCGAGAATTTTTATAACGTTTCCGTTTAGAAAACGAAGGTTTGCTATCCTCATAATCCTAATAATTTTAATGCGTTTTTATATAAGATTTTATCAAGAATTTCTTTATCTTCAACGAAAGACTTTAAAATCTCTATATCACTTGCAATATTGCTCCAAGGCGAGTCCGTTGCAAAGAGTATTTTATCTTCGCCGTGTTTTTCTAAAATCTTCAAAAACTGCTCTTTTGAAAGGTATTTTAAAACGTAGGCGGTATCGATATAAACGTCTTCCCCTGCAACTAAGGATAAAAACTCGTCAACCATCTCGCTTCCGCCCATGTGAGCAAGAACGAACTTATTATGCCCTACTTTATCTATGACCTTTTTTGCTCTATCGGGAGGGCACATAATCGTGCACTCTCTAAAACCACAGTCAATACCTGCGTGAGTAACTACGATTAAGTCGAGTTTTTTGCAAATTTCTAAAATTTTAATATATCTCTCGTCATCGATAAACACGCCTTGATAATCGGGGTGAATTTTTATTCCCTTAATATTAGCGTCTTTAACAAGTAGAAGTTTTTCTTCTAAATTATCGCATAGCGGATGAATCCCAGCAAAAGAGATAATATTTTCTTCCGTTTGGTTTACGTGTTTTGCAAAGTTTAAAATACTATCAAATTGCGTAGGATTAGTAACCACGGGAAGAGAAACGGCAAGCGTACATCCTGCCGTTTCCATTTGTGTTTTTAATCCTTCAACAGTTCCGTCAAAATCGGGAACGTTATTGCTTTTTTGCGCGAGAAAATCTACCGTTTTTCTTGCAATTTTATCGGGAAAAACGTGAGTGTGGAAATCAATAATCATTAGAAGTTTGCAAGTTGATCTGGAAGTAAGGTTTCAACGCCGTTTACTTCTAACACCTTAGAAGTCTTAACCGCGTCAGACGCTTTGAGTACAACGTAGGCTTCTTCGCTTTCAATAGATAAGCCGTACATATATTCAATGTTAACGTCTTCTTGTTCAATCTTTTTAAGAACTGATTGTAAACTACCTGCAACGTGAGGAATTTTAATAATTAACACGTCTGAAAGAAGGCTAGAAAAACCTGCTTTTGATAATTGTTCCTTGCCTTGTTCGGGGTTGTTTACGATTAAACGGAGTAAACCGTATTCAGTAGTGTCTGCAAGTGAAAGAGAGATGATGCTTACGCCGTTTTCCTTTAATACGTCTAAAACTTCTGAAAGTCTACCTTTCCTGTTTTCGATAAATACGGATAATTGTTTAGCTGTCATAATAACTATTCTCCTTAATATAATTTTCTGTTATCAATAACGTGAACGGCTTTGCCTTCACTTCTCTTGATTGAGTGTGGTTCAACGATTTTGATTTTTGCTGATAGTCCGATTGCTTGATTGATTACGTGGCCAATCTTCTTAGTCATAGCCTCGATTCCCTTAATTTCATCGGTGTAATATTCGTTTGCAAGTTCTACTTGAATTTCTAACGTGTCAAGATTATTTACACGGTCAACTATCATCATATAGTGAGGAGTAACTTCTTTAACTTCAACGAGCGCCGCTTCAATTTGGCTTGGGAATACGTTAACGCCACGAATAATAAGCATATCGTCAACTCTACCTTTAAACCTTGAAATTCTAGCGCTTGTTCTACCGCACTCGCAAGGCTCGTGAGTGATACTAGTTAAGTCTTTAGTTCTATATCTTATAAGCGGAATACCTTCTTTAGTTAAAGTTGTGAAAGCAAGTTCGCCAAGTTCGCCGTCGGCAACGGGTTGTAAAGTTTCAGGCTTTAAAATTTCGGGATAGAAGTGATCTTCGCAAACGTGAAGACCTTTGTGGAACTTACAATCACACGCAACGCCCGGTCCCATAACTTCGCTTAAACCGTAGATGTCGTGAGCGGTAATGTTTAACTTTCTTTCAAGTTCTTCTCTCATCTTTTCAGTCCAAGGCTCAGCGCCACAAACGGCTGCTTTTAACTTGATTTGATCGAGTAAACCTTCTTGTTCTAAAACTTCAGAGATGTATAAAAGGTACGACGGAGTGCACGCAATTGCAGTTACGCCAAAGTCAACCATCATAGTAGTAAGTTTTTTAGAGTTACCCGTGCTCATAGGAACTACGGTTGCCCCTATTTTTTCCGCACCGCTATGCGCGCCAAGACCACCGGTGAATAAACCGTAGCCGTAGGCAACTTGAATAACGTCGTCTTTACCAATGCCCGCCATCGTCATACATCTAGCAACGCATTCCGCCCAAACGTCAAGGTCGCGCCTTGTGTAACCTACTACCGTTGCTTTACCGGTAGTTCCGCTCGATGCGTGAATTCTAACTATTTCAGAATTAGGAACGGCAAATAAACCAAAGGGATAATTGTCTCTTAAATCGTCTTTCGTGGTAAAGGGAAGTTTAGTTATATCTTCAATACCTTTAACGTCTCCGGGAAGCATCCCGATTTTTTGCATTTTTTTGCGATAAAACTCAACGTTGTGATATACGTAATCAACAAGTTTTCTAAGTCTTGCGCTCTGCAAGTTGGTCATCTCGTCACGAGACATACACTCTTTGGTTTCGTTCCAAATCATAGTTTTTACTCCTCAATAATTAATTTTCATACCCTTTGATAAACGCTTTAACGTTTAATTCTACCGTTTTTGGTGGAACGGTAGTTTCAACCGTTTTTATAACGGTTTCTTTATCAATTCCTAAATGTTTAGTCGCGTAGCCTAATACTACCGAGTTTAAAACTTTGCTGTTTCCAAGTTCTTTGGCTATTTTTTGCCCGTCTATTGCGTAAACGGAATAAGTCTTTTTAAGATTTTCAATTATGTCGCTTGGATATTCCATAGCGCCGGTAACTACCGTCATAGGATCAATTCTACAATCGTTAACTACTATAACGCCGTCTTTTTTAAGAAAATGCGCGTATCTTAACGCCTCTAAACGCTCAAACGCAATAATAACGTCTGCCGAGCCTTCTTCAACTACCGGCTCGCATACCTTTTCGCCAAACCTAACGAAAGTTACAACGCTACCGCCCCTTTGAGCCATACCGTGAACTTCGGAAATTTTTACGTCGTATCCAAGGCTTAAAGCCGATTTTCCTATAATTCTACTAGTAAGAAGCGTACCTTGACCACCAACGCCAACAATCATTACGTTTTTAATCATCTCGCCACCACCTCGATTGCTCCGAATTTGCAATAGTTTTTACATAAACCGCAACCGTTACACATAGTTTCGTCAATAGATATAACTCCGTCTCTCATACTGATTGCAGGGCAACCAATCTTTAAGCACATCTTGCACTTTTTACAAGCATCTTTATCTATTTCACATCTATTCGGGAATTTTTGACCTTTAAGTAGAGCGCACGGCGCTTTTGCTATAATTACGGTTAAAACGTCGCCTAAAACGCTTTCTTTAATAACTTTAGTTAAACCGTCAACGTCAAACGCGTCGATTTCTATAACGTTTGGAACGCCAACTGATTTGCAAAGATTTGCTAAGTCTATTGCGTAAGTTTCTTCGCCCTTTAAGGTTTTACCCGTTGCGGAGTGTTCTTGATGCCCGGTCATACCGGTTGTTCTATTATCTAAAATGATAACCGTTCCCGTTCCCTTATTGTAAACCATGTTAATAAGAGAGTTTACGCCGGTATGAAGGAAAGTTGAGTCGCCGATTACCGCCACCCAATTTTTGATAAATTCTTTACCGCAAGCCTTTTCCATACCGTGAAGCGTTGAAATACTTGCGCCCATACATAACGTCGTGTCGATAACGTTGAGCGGAGCAACTGCGCCGAGAGTATAGCAACCAATATCTCCCGCTGCGTGAATTTTAAGTTTGTTAAGCACCGAGAACACGCTTCTATGCGGACAACCGGGGCAAAGTATTGGCGGACGGTTTGGAACTACTTGTTTTTCATAAACTTCGTCAGTTTTGCCGTATAACACTTTTTTAAGAAGGTTAGCGCTATACTCCCCTTGCTTTGTGAAGAGTTCTTTGCCTTTAACTTCTATACCCCAACTTCTAATTTGCTCTTCAATAACCGGTTCAAGTTCTTCAAA
>JAZSBA010000053.1:0-6835 GCA_045602125.1 Christensenellaceae bacterium
TAGTTTTCACTTACGCAAATCAATCTATTTGAAGAGTTGAAAAGCTTATATTTATAATATCCGTTCTTATCAACGCTAATTGAGAAGTTACCAAAATCTATATTCTTTTTAACTGTTTCAATACCGTTTCTTACGTTGGAAATAGATTTATACTTTTCCGTTTTTAAAAGCGCTCCACCGTTAGAAGCGGTTAAGATTGCGTAAAACCCTTCGTCGTCTTCCACGATTTTCCATTTGCCCGTGTATTGACGTTTAGTGGTCGTTTCAACCGCTTGAGTAGTGGGCTCTTCAGTAGTTGCCGCAGTCTCTTCATCCGGTTGTTTTTTAGATTTTGAACTTGGTTTTTTAATGCGAAGAGAAGGTTTTTTATTTTGTGAATTTTCTCTTTCAGTCTGTTTCTTTTTAGCTGTTTTTTTAGCTTCAATAATTTCAGTTTCTAAATATTGCTTAACTTCTTCAGGATCGGCTGAATTGCTTGAAATATTATCAATCTCTTCAGTCGTCAAAGACTCAATTGATTTTTGCTTAAAATCTTCTTGCTCTTGAATTTTTTGTTCTTCACTATCTCTTATATGACGCAAAATCAAAATTACTACCAATACGGCAAGCGCAAGAACTATTATTAACATTAAGTAGAAAAAGTCGTTATACAGCATAACGAAAAATTGCCCGATTTTTTCAAACATACTTATCACCCTTATAATATATCGTATAAAAAGCTTATCGCTTATATTCTCTATTATTAATATAATACTTTTTTTAAAAATAGTCAATGGATATATTGCAAAAATTTTGTGAAAATGTTAAAATAGGAACGATAAAGGAGAAATAGGGAATGAATAGGGAAAAACAAACTCCGTTTAAAGCAATTATAATAGGTGGTGGAGCGTCAGGGTTAATGCTATCTATTGCCTTGGGGAAAAAATTTGGCGGTAGCAACGTTTTGCTAATCGAAAAATTAGATAGGGTAGGAAAGAAACTTCTCTCAACGGGAAACGGAAGATGCAACCTTGCTAACGTGGATAATGAACTAGTTCATTATCATAGTGAAAATAACGGTTATTTTAATGAAATTATTAAAAAGTATTCAAGTGAAGTTCCCAAGTTTTTTAATGAACTTGGCGTTCCCTTATCGGTTGAGGATAATAAGGTTTATCCCCTTTCAAAGCAAGCGTCTTCGGTAGTTGACGCATTGAGGTTTAAACTGGAAAGCATAGGGGTAACTACGCTTACTGGCATCAGGGCAAATCGTGTGAAAAAAAGTGGAGAAATCTTTACCGTTTTATGTGAAAACGGCAAGGAGTTTTACGCTCAAAACGTAGTAGTATCCGTCGGCGGAAAATCTCAAAAACATTTGGGTACTGACGGCACGTCTTATTCCCTTCTTGAAAACTTTAACCACTCGCTCACAAAACTATATCCTTCTATCGTTCAGTTAAAAGTTAAGGACTTATTTAGAATAAAAGGTCTTAAAGGTTTAAAGCAAAAAGTTAGCGCTAAAGCGATAGTTGACGGCAAAGTCGTTGCAAAAACCGAAGGCGATATTATGTTTACCGATTACGGTTTAAGCGGTAACGTTGCATTTTATCTTTCGTCTTATTTAGCGGGAAAGAAAAACGGCGTTATCGAAGTTGATTTTTGCCCGGAACTAAATAGTGAAGAACTCCTTTCCTTCTTAAAGCAAAAACAAAGAGATTGTTATTATTTAAAAGCAGAGTATATTCTCTCTGGAATAATCAATTTGAAAATTTCTCAAAGTTTATTAAGAAACGAAAACGCAGGCAACTTGCAAGGCGATATATCTAGCCTTAACGTTTCAAAAGTTTTAAGCGCCGTTAAAAATTACAAGATTGAAATTTTAGACGTTTTAGGTTTTGACGGAGCGCAAGTAACCAAAGGCGGAATAAAGGTTAAAGATTTTAATCCGTTAACTTTAGAGAGTAAACTTGAAAAAGGTCTTTACGCAACGGGCGAAGTTTTAGATATTGACGGCGACTGTGGCGGTTATAACTTAAACTGGGCGTTCTGTTCGGCGCTTGCGGTTTCAGATAGTATTTTATGATAAAAGTTTCAGATATAAAAATTAGACCGCACGAAGACGATAGAGCGGTTTTAACAAAAGCGTGCAAGAAAGCAAGAGTAAACGCTAGCGAAGTTAAGTATTTCAAAATCCTTAAAAAATCTCTTGACGCGCGCAATAAGAGCGATATTTTTTACAATTTGTCGGTTGAACTTTCACTAACTCCCTATAAAAAGGAAAGTAAAGTTTATGGTAAGGTAAAATCAAACGCCGAAGTCTTAGTCGTTGGCATGGGGCCGGCGGGGCTTTTTTGCGCGCTCGACCTTTTGCGTTACGGATTAAAGGTAACTTTGATTGAAAGGGGTAAGCCCGTTTACGAGAGAGAAAACTCCGTAAACTTATTTATCTCTAACAAAGTTTTAGATTTAGATAGTAATATCCAGTTTGGCGAAGGTGGAGCAGGCGCTTTTTCAGACGGCAAGTTAAATACCGGCGTCGGCGGAGTTTACGCTCGTGAAGTTATAGATGACTTTTTATATTTTGGAGCGCCAAGCGAGATAGACTATCTTCAAAAACCGCATATCGGTAGTGACAATCTTAAAAGGGTTGTTAAAAATATCCGTGAAGAGATTATAAGGCTTGGTGGAAAGGTTTTATTCTCAACAAAACTTAACGACCTTGAAATTATAGGAGATAAAGTAAAGTCAGTTACGATAAACGGTCAAAAGCAAAGTTTTGACGAAGTTGTTTTAGCCGTTGGTCATAGCGCTAGAGATATTTATTATATGCTAGCAAATCGCGGTGTAAAACTCGAGAGCAAAGATTTTGCCGTCGGTTTTAGAATAGAGCATTTGCAAAGCGATATAAATCGTTCTCAATACGGCGCGTTTGCAGAGAGTAAGGGTATGCCCGTTGCGGATTACAAGTTGACTTCTAACTATCAAGGCAGGGGAGTATTTACTTTTTGTATGTGCCCCGGTGGTTACGTTATGCCGTCGCAGTCAGAGAGCGGAACTATCGTAACTAACGGTATGAGTAACTTTAAGCGTGACGGAGAAAACGCGAACTCCGCAATTATTTGCCAAGTTTCTAAAAAGGACTTTGGCGACGGGATATTTAGCGGTGTTAACTATCAAAAATCTCTTGAAGAAAACGCTTATAATTTAGGCGGTGGCGATTACGCCTCTCCCATATCTTTAACCGGCGATTATTTAAGCGGAAAAATTTCAAGTTCGTTGGGAAAGGTAAAACCGTCGTATCCAATGGGCGTAAAGCAAGTTGATTTATCAAAACTGTTTAGTAGCGATATTAACGACGCCATAAAATTTGCAATCATAGATATGGGGAAAAGACTTAAAGGGTTTGACAGTTACGATAGCGTTTTAACGGGCGTTGAATCGAGAACGTCGTCGCCGATAAGAGTTTTAAGAGCGGATAATTATTCAAGCGTTAGCGCAAGCAATCTTTATCCTTGCGGGGAAGGTTGCGGTTACGCAGGCGGAATAACGAGCGCGGGGGCGGACGGTAAGAAAGTTGCTAAAGCAATCGCTATAAAATACGGTTTTGAACAAAATTGAATAATTTTGAATAAAATGTTTACAAAAAATTAAAAAGGTGCTAAAATATAACTAGCATCTTTTTTTATATTTTTTCAATTTTTTTTATGAAAGACTGTTCAATTTTATTTTTAGCCGACAACGGCGGAACTCGTTCAAACTATCAAATTCAAGGCAAACTTAATAGGGTTGGTAACCTAAATAAAATTTCGTTCTCACTTGATAACGAGAGTAATTTAAAGTACGTTTTTAGCGTTTTAGAAAGTAAAGTTATGCTCACAACAAAAGGGGATTTTTGCTATTCTTTTTGTTTAGAGAAAAACAAGATTTTCAACTTTTTAATAGAAATTCAAAATAAACAGATAAACGCTAGCGTAAACTGTAAAGACTTATTGGTTAAAATTTTAGATAGCGAGATTTTAGTTAAGGCTGAATACACTCTTGATTTTGGCGGTAACGTTTCAAAAAATAAAATAGAATTAAAGGTAAAATTATGAAGATAACTTATTTTGGGCACTCTCACTTTTTATTCGAAGGAAATGAATATTCTATAATGCTAGACCCGTTTTCTAATATCGGGCTTAAAGAAAACGCTAGAAAATGCGATTATTATTTTTGCTCGCACAATCATTTTGACCATAATAACCGTTCTTTGGCAATCGGCGCTAAAAAGGTAACTAATGAGAGTTTTTTCAAAACGGTCAAGAGTTTTCACGATGAAAAGGGTGGGCTTTTGCGTGGCGAGAACGAAATATTAATTTTTGAAATGGACGGGTTTAAGGTTGCATTTTTAGGCGATTTAGGAGAAAACCCGAAAGATGATATTATAAACGAGTTATTAGGCGTTGACCTTTTGCTTATTCCCGTTGGCGGAACGTATACGATCGATTATAAAACGGCTTACGATTACGCTTTAAAATCAAAGGCAAAAGCGATAATTCCCATGCACTATCATATAAATGGTAGCACCGTTGATATTGAAACGGCAAAACCATTTTTAAATTTGTTTAAAAGTTATAAAGAAATTGCTAATCCGTATGAATTTAACGGTGAAAATGGAGTTTTATATTTTGGAGATAGTTTATGAAATACACTCTTGAAGATTTACAAAACGGTTGTAATATTCACGATTTACGTGATATTTGCATTGAACTTGGCGCTAAACCAAGCAATAAAAATAAAGACGAGCTTATTGATTTTATCATTAAAATCCAAGAAGGCGTTATAATTCCCACGTCGAGCGGTCAAGGAAGAAAGAGCAAGCGTGAAAAATTTAATAAGAAAAGCTTTGATAAGTATCAGGAAGACGATATTAAAGATATTAACGTTGCTAACTTTGGCGAAGAAGAGGAAACTTCTCGCGAAGGCCAAGAAGTAAAAATATCTGGAACGTTTGAAAAATCGGATAACTACGAGCACGGCTTTTTGCACGGCGAAAACTTTAAAATGAGTAGTTTAACCGACGTTTACGTTTCCGCTCCCGCAGTTAGGGGATTTAAGTTAAGGGAAGGGGACTTCGTTGAAGGCGTTGCAGTTTACGGCAGAGATAACACCGCGCCGTCTCTTCAAAGTATAGAATTTTTAAACGGGATTAAATACGACGGTTCTAGTAGGCGTCGTTTTAACGACTTGGAGCCGATTTTCCCTAATAAGCAATTAAAACTTGAAGTAAAGGGCGAAAACGATATAGCGCTTAGGGCTATTGACGTTTTATCTCCTATCGGTAGGGGGCAAAGGGGCTTGATAGTCGCTCCGCCAAAGGCAGGTAAAACTACGCTTATCAAAAAAATAGCGTCGGCAATTTCAAAAAATTATAGCGACGTTTATTTAATGGTAGTTTTAGTTGGCGAAAGACCTGAAGAAGTAACTGACTTTAAGCGTTCGATAAACGCTGAAGTAATTTACTCAACGTTTGATGAAAAACCTAAAAATTATATAAGAATAAGCGAACTTGCAATAGAAAAGGCAAAGCGTCAAGCCGAAGCGGGAAAAGACGTAGTGTTACTTTTAGACTCTATAACTAAACTCACAAGAGCGTATAACGAAATTTTACCGTCTAGCGGAAAGACGTTAACCGGCGGTATTGATCCGGTTGCCCTTCAATCTCCAAAGAGTTTCTTCGGCTCTGCTAGAAATTTTTCCGAAGGCGGTAGTTTAACAGTTATTGCAACGGCGCTCGTTGAAACTGGTTCTAAACTTGACGACGTTATTTACGAAGAATTTAAAGGTACCGGAAATAGTGAAATCTTCTTATCTAGAAAACTTTCCGAAAGAAGAATTTTCCCTGCAATCGACCTTTATCGCTCGGGAACGAGAAAGGAAGACCTTTTATTAGACCAAGAAACGCTCTTTGCATCGTTTAGCATAAGAAGGTTTTTCGATAGCGTTCAAGACGCCGAAGTTAAACTTTTAGAAATTCTTTCTAAAACGGCAGACAATAAAGAGTTTGTTAAAATCATAGAAAAAGAACTTAAATAGGTGAGTTATGGTTAAATCAATAGGTATGGTCGTTGCGATGGACAAGGAGATTTTACCCGTTTTATCTTCAATCGGCAAGCAAATCTCTTCCGAGCAAAAAGGACCGTTTTTAGTTTTTAAATACCTTCTTTACGATAAAGAAATTTATCTAGTTAGAAGTGGAATAGGCGAAATTTTTGCCTCCGCCGCCACCCAAATGCTAATTAGCGAATATAAAGTTGACGTCGTTATGAACTTTGGCGTTTGCGGTAGTTTAATAAAATCGGTAGGCGTGTTTGACACGGTTATTGCAAGCGGTGTAGTTCATTACGATTTTGACCTTACTGGGATTGACGACGTTGTAGTTGGTCAATATCCAAATGAAAGTAGCCCAGTTATCAAAACTGATGAAAACTTGCTTGCCGTATGCAAAAAAGTTATGCCGAGCGCAGAAGTGGTAATATGCGCATCTGCGGATAAATTCGTGAGCGATAAGGCGGTTAAAGAGTATTTATATACTACTTTCGGAGCAAAAGTTTGCGATATGGAAAGCGCGGGAGTATTATTAACTTGTAAAGGCTATAACGTGCCTTGCGTAATAATTAAAGCGGTATCCGACGGGGAAGGTGGAGCGGAAGAATTTAACCTTTGCGTTCATAAAGCAAGCCTTCAATATATCGACGCTTTAAAGCAAATAGTAAAGGAATTTTAATTTATGGTAAAAGCAACTTGTGAATATAACGAACGAAAAATTAAAGCAATGATGAAACCTATGAAAGTAAAGGCGTACGTAACTGCGTTT
>JAZSBA010000054.1:0-11212 GCA_045602125.1 Christensenellaceae bacterium
AATGTCAACTCTTTTTATATATTATTCAATAAATTTTAAGATTGTTAAATATTGAAAAATTAATGAAGATATGCTAAAATAAATATATAATATATTGATAGAGGAAACGTTATGGCTAAAAAATCAAAAAAAGGAAAAGTCTATCTAACTGCATTTGTAATATTTCTTGTAATTGTATTCGTTGCGCTCTGTTATTTCTATCCTCCGTTTTTAGAAAAAATAATGAGTTTGCTTAATAAAGACGATGGCAACGATAATAGAGTTGTTGGGGACACGACTTACGTTACGACACTTGAAGATTTAAAAGTTCACTTTGTTGACGTTGGTCAAGGCGACTGCATTATAATTGAACTTCCCGACGGTAAAAACGTTATAATAGACGCTGGTCAAGATAACTATTCAAACCTTAAAGACTACATTGACAAAAAGACTGATATTAAAAAGTTTGATTACGCTATTGCGACGCATGCAGATTATGATCATATCGGTAATTTTGACGATATTTTAAGGGATTTTGAAGTTGCATATATTTATAGACCGTACGTTTTTTACGGTGGTTCTCACCATGAATTTTCAACTGATTTTAACAAGGGCTCAACCGCGTATAAGCAAAACAGTAAGGCATACGGTGACTTTTTAAATTTAGTTAATAGCGAAACTTATAAGCAAGACGGCGAAACGAAAAATACAGGTTGGGAATTCTTTACCGACGATAGTGACTTCGCAGGTAAAATTTCTTATAACGAACAAATTTATGAGTACTATTTCGACTTTTTAACACCTAAAGTGGATAATCCTAACGAGATTACGTATACTGACGCAAACGACTATTCTCCTATTATAAAATTTACTTATTGTGGCGTTGATATAATGTTCACGGGTGACGCTGAAAAAGAAGCCGAAGGAGATTTCGTTGAGTACTATAAAAATAGAACGGATATAGATCTTGACGTTGATATTTTAAAGGTAGGTCACCACGGCTCGTTAACGTCAACGACGCAGGCTTTCCTTAATATTATTAAACCTGAATATTCAGTTATTCAATGTGGCGTAAATAATAAGCATAAACATCCAAGACAGGATACTTTAAATAGGCTTATGAATATGGAAAGCATCATCTTTAGAAACGATCTTCACGGAGATATACTTTTAAATATTACCGCTCAAGGAACTTTTACGTTTGTTACTCAAAACGTAAACCCCGATAACGTTTTAGTCGGCGGAGATATTTTATACGCGTAAACATAAAAAACACTTGCAATTTGCAGGTGTTTTTTTATTGCTAAAATTCGGCAAAATAAGTGAATTTATAACAAATTTTAACTGTAAAAATTATGCTAAATTATAGCGGTGAGGTGCTTATGAAAATCAAATATAATTTAGATAAAAACACGTTGAATATTAGTTTTGTAGGCGAACTTGACGAGTGCACGGCAACGCGCACTAGAGAAGCTGTTGAAAGTTTAATTTCAGAGGTTAGCGGAATAACTAAAGTCGTGTTTGATTTATCTATGTTAACGTTTATGGATAGTACGGGAATCGGCATGTTTATAGGGAGATATAAAAAACTAAAAAGCATGGGTATAAGCGTGTTTATAAAAAACCCGAGTGATAGCGTTGAAAAGATTCTTCAAATATCGGGTTTATATCAAATAATGCCGAGAATATAAGGAGCGGTTATGACTAATAAAATTAGATTATATTTTTTATCAATTTCAGAAAACGAGGCGTTTGCGAGAAATGCAATAGCATCGTTTATTTTGCCGTTAAATCCAACGCTTTCAGAATTAAGTGACGTTAAAACAGCGGTGTCTGAGGCAGTTACTAACGCAATTGTGCACGGATATCCTGATAGCGTTGGTGAAATTGAGATAATTGCCGAAACTTGCGACGATGAATTACATATCGAAATTTCAGACGGCGGTGTTGGAATTGATGACTTGGAAAAAGCGTTAGAGCCCTTCTATTCAACGCGTGTTGAATCGGAGCGTTCCGGCATGGGTTTTACTATAATGAAAACGTTTATGGACGACGTTGTAGTTTTATCAAAATTAAACAGCGGAACGAAGGTAAAAATGACCAAAAAAATCAACCACAATCACGCCCGTTAAAGGAGCGTTAAATGTTATCGGATGCTGAGACTTTACAACACATAAGATTAGCAAAAAAAGGGGATAATTTAAGCAAGGAAATCTTAATAAAAAACAATGCGTTACTAGTTAAAAGTATTGCAAATAGATTTAGGAATAAAGGGGTTGATTACGACGATTTATTTCAACTTGGATCAATGGGTCTACTCAAAGCGATTTATAATTTTGACGAGAGTTTTGAAGTTAAATTTTCGACTTATGCAGTACCAATGATAATAGGTGAAATCAAGCGGTTTTTACGTGATGACGGAGAGATAAAAGTTTCTAGAATTATAAAGTATAACGCGTATAAAATTTCACGTTTTACCGAAGAATTTCAACTTAAAAACGGCAAAGAACCAACTGTTGAAGAAATAAGCAAAAACCTATCGATTTCACTTGAAGACGTGGTGCTTGCGCTAGACTCGTCAAAGATGACGGTATCACTTTATGAAACAAGTGCTGATAGTGAAGAAAAAACGCAGAGTTTAATTGATAAAATACCTTCTACTGAAACTGAAGACGCAAAGGTTGAAAGTATATACGTAAAACACTTATTAGCTAGGCTTTCAGAGCGAGAAAAAACGGTTATAATTTTAAGATATTTTAGAGATAAAACTCAAGGCGAAGTAAGTAAGATTTTAGGCGTTTCTCAAGTGCAGGTTTCGCGCCTTGAAAACAAGATTATAAAAAAACTTAAAACGTATGCTGAAAAAGAATAATTCCACTTTAAATAAGTGGGATTTTTTTATGTATTAAAATTCAAAATAAGTCAATAATGAAAGTATGAAAAATCACGTAGAATTTTTAACTGAAAGCGAGCGTTTAATAACGCCGAAAGAAATATATAAAAAGGAGATAGAAAATGACGGGGAAAAACAAGAGTAATACAAATGAAAAATACCTTGAATTCGTTTCTTCAATTTCGCCTAAAACTAACGAATTTAAAACGTTAATTAGAGCGTTTATCGTAGGTGGAATAATTTGTACTATCGGTCAAGGTGTAAGATATTTATTTTCAATGGTATTTAAACTTGAAGGAGAAGTGCTTGCAGGTGCAACTAGTATGGTGATGATATTTTTAGGCTCGTTTTTAACGGGGCTTGGCGTATACGATAGAATAGGTAAGTTTGCAGGAGCCGGCTCTATAGTTCCGATAACCGGTTTTGCAAATTCCGTAGTATCGCCTGCGATGGAGTTTAAGAGCGAAGGTTTTATCTATGGCTTAGCCGCAAAAATGTTTACCGTTGCAGGTCCAATAATCGTCTTTGGTGTGTGCGGAAGCGTTATCGTTGGCATAATCTATTATATAGTCGGGCTTTTTTGATTTTGCCCGTTACATATGAAATACGATTATAGGAGTTTAGTTTTTGATAATCCGGTAAGCATTATTAAAACTTACTCAATTGTTGGAACGAAAGAAGGTAAGGGGAATTTAGGCGATAAATTCGACTTTGTTTTAGACGACGATAGATTTAAAGAAAGCACTTTTGAAAAAGCCGAGTGCAAAATGCTTTCAACCGCCGTAAAGCAAGTGATTAAAAAAGCAAGAAAAACTGAAAAGGAAGTCGACTTATTCGTTGGTGGTGATCTATTAAACCAAATAATATCCGCAAGTTTTACGGCAAGAGATTTTGAAATTCCATTTTTAGGCTTATATAACGCTTGCGCAACTTCGGTTGAGAGTTTGATAGTTTCTTCAATGGCGATAAGCGGTGGATTCATAAGCGACGCAGTTTGCGGAACGGTAAGCCATTTTTCTACTGCCGAGCGTCAATATAGATACCCTCTTGAACTTGGGTGTGTTAGGCCTCCGCAAGCACAATGGACGGTAACTGGTTCGGGCGCGTTTTATTTGTCTAAGAAAAAAGATGGATTTCCTTGTATAACGAAAGCGACGATAGGCAAAGTGGTTGATTATGGTGTTACCGACGTTAATAATATGGGCGCTGCAATGGCTCCGTCGTGCGCATCGACTTTGGTTAGACATTTTAAATCAACGAATACTAGCCCCGCCGATTACGATATGATAGTAACGGGAGATTTAGGCGCGCTAGGCAGTAGGATACTTGAAAAACTTGTTAACGACGACGGTTATTCAATAGAAAGCAATCATTACGACTGCGGAGAAATGATATATAACGTCGTTCAAAGTGAATTCCAAGGAGGGAGTGGCGCCGGGTGTAGCGCAGTAGTTTTTGCAAGTTACGTCTATCCTATGCTTTTAGAAAAGAAAATTAATAAAGTATTATTTTTAGCGACGGGTGCTTTACTGTCAACGGTGTCGTCTGGTCAAGGCGAGTCGATACCCGGTATAACGCACGCTGTCTGCGTGGAGAATTTATAATGGAAATATTTTTAGGTTTTATCAAAGCTTTTGCAGTTGGCGGTGCAATATGTACGATTGCTCAACTGCTCATCAATAAAACAAAACTAACGTCTGGGAAAATTTTAGTATATTTTATGTTAGCAGGACTGATACTTCAAGCGTTTGGTATTTACGATAAGTTGGTGGAGTTTGGCGGAGCAGGGGCTACCGTTCCGATTAGCGGATTTGGTTTCTTGCTTGCAGATGGAGCAATAAAGGGCGCTGGCGAAAGTTTCTTCGGAGCAATAACCGGTGGGCTAACAAGTGCGGCTGCCGGCGTAACTTCGGCTGTGGTTTTCGGGTTTTTATTCTCACTAATTTTCAAAACTCACCAAAAATACAATTAAAACTGATAAATATGCCATATAAATACAACTGTTTGCTACGGACAAACAAATTAAACAATATGCACAGTAAAACTTAAATTTGCCGAAAATTTCACAAAAAATACACCAAAAAAATTTGATACGCTATTGACAAACGTCCTTATGATTGGTAAAATATGTTTGTAAATTATACAAAAATCGAGTTATTGCGTGAAATGTCGCCTTTTTGCGGGTTTACGATTTTGCAAAAATAATTGACGATTGTGTAAATACAAGAGGTTTTCTTTCGTATATAATAGTATATGTGCGTGTATCCGCGCAAACTTAATTTATTGCGTTCGCATATTCCTTTGGGGGAATTATGCGTGTTTGTATTTTAGTTCGGTTAACTTGCAGTTTTAATGCGTTAAACATATTTTGTTAATTTGCAGATTACTGCGTTAAATTTATTTTGACTACTTTAGGAGGTAGAAAATGAAGAAGTTATTATCTATGATACTTTGTATCGCAATTTCACTTTTTGCCGTTGCTTGTGGTGGAACAGGTGATGGTGATAGTGGATCACAAACTACCGCAGACGGTAAGGTTATTATCACTGTTCCTCAAGGTTGGGGTGGTGGTGCAGGTACTGCTCCCGGTGAAGCTATAATGAAAGTTTTCAATGAAGATCCTAACTGGGGTAACCAACCAATCGGTAAGTACAAAGGCGCTTACGTTAAGTACGTTCCTCAAGATAACCCGACTACTGCAGGTAAAATTGAAACAAGTGGTGGCGATATCTTTAGTACTTCATATTTAAGAGATGCTCGTACTGCTCAAGATTACGTCTCTGTTATCGATGATATCGTAAGAGAAGATCTCCCCGGTGAAGACTTATCTATTCACGATAAAATCCCTGCTCAATATAGAGATGTATTCACTAACGCTAGTGGTAAATATATTTCGGTGCCGAATGGTCAGTTATTCTGTGGTTATACAATCGATACTGAAATGTTTGAAAGAGAACAACTCTATATTGCTAACGCGCTCGTTGGTTCCGAAGAAGAAACCGTAGATCCTGCTTACGAAGGTTTTAGAAATTATTACAGCGCTACATTCGGTATCAGATTATATTTCTCTGACTACGATGGTGATGGTTACCACAAATACGGCGTTGGCGGTGGTAAGTGCGAAACTAACGGTCAATTCCAAACTGAAAAAGACGATTTATGTTGTGGTCCTGACGGTGAGTTTGGCACTAACGACGATGGTCTTCCTTCATCAGTTATCGAATTCTTAGCTCTTTGCGATTACATTAGATCTAGCCAATTTGCTTCAAGAGCAAGAACAAACTTCTATGCTCCTGTAACTTTATCTGGTACTTGGAGAAATTCATACGCTAACTCTTTCCTCGACGGTTTATACGCTTCACTTGCTGGCGATCAATATGAAAAGTCAGTTCAATGCTTTAACTCACAAGGTGAAAAGGTTAGAGTAGTAACTGGTTTTGATCCTACTCAAAATTTATATCCTGGTATCGATTATATCAAGAAACCTATAATTGAAGAAGTAGTTATTACTCCTGAAACTGGTTATTATACTACTTGGATGGAAGATAAATTCTACGCTGAAGCAGCGCTTGAAATTTTACACAAAGAAGGTTATTTTGGTTACAGTGAAAGAAACGACATTTCTCATACTGACACTCATACTAACTTCTTATTCGGCGCTTACGATGACGTTAACTTCCGTGAAGCGTGCGCTTTCTTAATTGAAGGTACGTTCTGGTCAATGGAATCAGATAAAGTTGACGCTTACAATAAGATTTATAGAGCAGACGACTCTGCTACTAACAGAAGAACTGAAGTAGCTCCAATGCCTGTTAACATCAACGAACCTGTTACTGAAGGTAACGGTGATATAAACACTTTCGTTGCAGATATGCTTTCTGGTTATGCGATCAATAAGAAGGTTGAAATGGACCCAGATAAACTTGCATACTGTAAATTATATATTCAATTTGCTATGACTGAAGTTGCATTAGCGTTTGACTTTAACGCTTCTCACTTCACAAATCCTTGTCTCCGTAACTATAATGAAGTTATGGATAATCCGGATAACGCTGAAATGATCAATAAGTTCCCATTCAAAGTGGCATACTTTAATGATTATCACTTCCAAAGATTAAGCCAAATTCTCGATAGTTCTAGAAAAGTTTACGGTGTAGGTGATTTATCTAGCACAAACGTTATTAACTTTAGAACTAACAACACCTACTACAGAAGATTATATGCTTCCGGCGTATTCTCAGTTGGTGGTACTCAAGACTGTTACTCTAAGTTAAGAAACTGGAAAACCGGTCAAACTTTCGGTAACACTATTTCAGTATTCCAATCTCATATGTACACTAAGGAAACTTGGAGTGCTATGTATACTGGTTATGCTGACGTTCCTGATTCACAAAAGTCTTACAACAATATAACTTATACAACTTATCAAGCATAATCCTTATATAATATAAGATTAGGCGCACGGCGTAAGAGCCGTGCACCTAATTGTGCTATAAATCTATATATTTTCAAGGTGAAACATGAATAACAATACAATTGAAATGGAACAAAACAACGTTCCAGAAAATATGGAGCAACCATCTGCTCCTCAAGTTAAGCCACCGAAGATATTAACTAGAAAAACAAAGAGATTAATTTTCTATACAGCAATGGTAGCGTTGCCGTTTATTCAATTCTTAATTTTCTACGTTTACGTTAATATCGACTCTATTTTAATGGCTTTCCGCGTAACTTACATAGCTGATGGATCGTACGTTGAAAGATGGAGTTTAACTGAAAACTTCGTCGGCGTATTTGAGTTCCTAGAAGCAAGGCAATGGAAACCTATTACGGTTGCTGCTAAGGCGTATTTAATACAGTTCTTTACGTCGGGTATATTCTCAATATTCTTCTCGTATTACGTTTACAAGAAGTTTATTTTTAGCGGTATATTCAAAATTTTCTTATTCCTTCCTTCAATGGTGTCTTCTGTCGTTTTAACACTCGTGTTTAGAACTATTTGTAACTCGGTTATTCCTGCAATGTATTACGATGCAACGGGTATTACTATGGGACCTCTACTTATGACGGATCCTAATCAAACCTTTGGTTTCTTAGTTGGTTACTCAATATTCTTCTCGTTAGGTGGACATATTCTTATGTACACGGGCACGATGAGTGGTATCAATGAATCAGTAGTTGAATCTGCTCAACTTGACGGCGTTACTCCTATTCAAGAGTTTATTTATATTACTTTACCTTTAATTTGGCCAACATTCGTAACGTTCACAATTACTGGTTTAGCAGGTATATTCACCAACCAATTAGGTCTCCACACTTTCTTTGGTGACGGTGCTCCTACTGAACTTGCAACGTTAGGTTACGAAATATTCGTTTGGACAAAGAAGGGTTCTCTTATCGGTAATGATGCAAGTAAAGGTCTTTTATTATCTGAAATCTCTGCAACCGGTTTCTTGATTATGGCAGTTATTATGCCGTTGGCATTTGGACTTAAAAAAGTATTAACTAAATACGGTCCTAGCGTAGATTAAGAGGTGCATTATGGTAGAAAATCAAGTAGTCGTTAGAAAAACGATTAAAAGTAAGAACAGAAACTTAAATCCGTTCATTTTACTTTTACTTACAATACTCGTTATCTACGTTGTAGTATTTACTTTTATGCTTATTTGGGCGCTCTACAACTCTTTTAAACCCGCTGCTCAATGGGGTGAAAGGCAGTTCATGCAACTTCCCGTTTACACGAACGAGATGTGGTCGGTAGACGGTTTCTTCAAAGGTCTTGACCAAAACGGCGCAACTGTTTCAAATAGAGATATTTACTTTAATGGTCTTTTCTATAACTATACAAAAGTTATAAACGCAATGCCCGGTACTGCTCGTAGTGAATACTATGCTGGTTGGAATCTTGACGTTAAGATGCCTAAGAAAGCATACAACAACACTTTCTTTATGATTATTTTCAATACGATCGTTTACTCGGTTGTTGGTTCTGTAATCATTGGTGTAGTACCGTGCGTTGTTGGTTACGTTTCCGCTAAATATGACTTTAAGTTTAACGCTGTTTTATACGCGGTAACTTTATTCGTTATGATAATGCCACTCGTTGGTACGGACCCTGCTCGTATTAAGTTGCTTTGTCGACTGTATCTATTCGATACGATGGTCGGTGACTGGATAATCAACTTTACCTTCGCTAACCAGTATTACCTGGTATTCCTTGCGTTCTATCAAGGCGTATCTGGTACTTATGCTGAAGCAGCGGAAGTTGACGGCGCGTCACAACTTCGTACTATGGTTCAAATCATCATGCCGTTAGCGTCAAAGATGATTATGACCATTGCTCTTATATTCTTTATTGGTCGTTGGAATAACTATACTACTCCGCTTATTTACATGCCTAATATTTGGATGATTTCATACAGATTATTCCTTATTACGACAATGAACGCAAATACTCTTGGTGACGATCCTACTAAAATTGCAGGCGCAATGATTATAGTAGTTCCCATCCTTATCTTATTCATATTATTACGTAACCAAATTATGGGTAATATTTCGATGGGTGGTCTTAAAGAATAATTTTAAAGTTTATTCTCAAAATAATTATCAATTAGTATTGTTAACCCACCGCAAGCCGATTTAGGCTTGCGGTAGGGTAGTAATACAAACTATTTTATCTATTTATATTAAATTAAATTTGAAAACAATATTTTAAGTTGTATCTTACACGCGCGATCAATATATATAGTCATATGGTTAGTATTGTTCCTATTAATCTTACAAAATATACGTTCTCGTATAAAATTTAGGTTAGTGTTTGATATTAATTTAAAATTTAATATAAAAATCTATCAAAAAGGAGTAAAAACATGAAAGCATCTATTGGTAAGAAAATCGCTGTATTCTGTTTATCGGCTGCAATGGCAGTTGGTATTGGTTTCGGTCTTTCTGGAATTGAAGCTGCTCAAGCTCATACTTCTGAAATGGATATCGTTTTAGACAGTTATAAGCTTGATAGCGTTATCACAGTTTCAGACGATGCTACTACTGGAGTAGTATTCCCGAAAACCGTTCAAATCAGCGATACTGAAATCGCTTCCGCTTACGTTATTACCTATCCTAACGGAGTATCTCTTTCTGTTAAAGACGGAATTGTACTCGATCAAGTTGGCTTGTATACTGTAACTTACAAGTCTGTAGTTGGAGGGGTAGCTAACGTTTACTCGGATACTTTCAAAGTATACAACAACTTCTCAAGTAACGGAGAATTAGTAGAACTCTATGAAAAGAACGTTTATAGCGCTTATACTAAATTAGCAGTTAAAGACACTTATGGTATCTACGATCCTTACGCTCCTACTGCAAATGCAACGGTTACTGAAACCGTAAAGGGTGTAAGAGCACTACTTTCTCCGGGTACTACCGTTTCATTTAATAACGTTATCAACGTTAACAACGTTAGAAACGACGGTTTTACTGAACTTGCGTTCTTCAATCCCAACGCAGTAAATAGAGCTGAAAAAGTTTTAAATTACGGCGCGATTGATTTTAAGTTTACAGACGTTAACGATCCTGAAAACTATATTAAAGTAACTTTAACTTGTCAAGTTGGATCAATTGGTTTCTCTTTCGGCGCGTCAACTCATAAACTTCCACTTATTGGTACTCGTGATAGTTACGTTGATACGGTTACTGAACTTGCTGGTTCTAGAAGAATTTTCTACGTTGACGGTGTTAAAAACGTTGCATACTTAAATTCTACTGCTACTTGGGGTAACGGTGAACAAGATCTTTACGATTATAAGATTCTTTACAATCCGGAAACTAATGTTTTAAAGTATGAATGTCTTAGACGCTTCTGTTTTGAAACTGGTAAAGTAAACGACGTAAAATCGGATATTATAATTGATCTTGACAATCCTGATATTTTTGATGAAGGCGCAGAACTCTTCAAAGGTTTCTCAACTGGTGAAGTTAGACTTTCAGTTGAAGCAAGAAACTTTAAAGGAGCAAGCGGTTACTGCGAATTCTACGGTTTAGGCGATACTCAATACGATGATTTACAAGCATATTATACTGGCGACGAAATCGACGATACTAAAGCGCCTGAAATTAAGATTAACGTTAAAGAAACTGACTCTAACGGTGTTTACACGGTTTACGATCCTGAAAACCCCGTTAAGTTTAAAATGCCTTCTGCCGTTGCGTACGATGCAAGTGATTGTTCTGACGTTTCTGTAAGAGTTTACAAAAACTATTCAGACGCTTCTAAAATTTTCGTTCCCGCAAATGCTGACGGTACTTTTGACGTAACTGAAAAGGTTATTTATACTCTTGAAT
>JAZSBA010000055.1:0-16463 GCA_045602125.1 Christensenellaceae bacterium
TTACACAAAAATTAAACTTTTAAAACTCCTATTAATAAAGCATTCCACCTATCATAGAACCAACGACTACGAGATTGCAAATCTATCGTGTAAATATATTATAGCATAATAAATATGACACCTTCCGTCATATATTATATAAAATTTCGCTAAAAATAGCAACGGTCAAATGTCCACGTTTAAGCACATCTGACCGCTTTTGTAAATTTTATTCCGTTATTGTACCGATTTTGATATGGTAAGCTTTTTTATTTTTCTCACAGTATTCAATTACTTGTTTCATTTGCCTTTTGCAAAACTGCACAATTTTTATATGAAATATACTTTGGCAAATTAGAATAAGAAGAAATATTTAATGGAACAGTTGTTCCCTCGCTTATAAAGAAACTTAACATTTCTAAAAAGCGATTAAATGCAAAGCCATTTTCATCTGCTTCTATTATTCTATCTGATTGATAAGGTGTATAGGAGATATTGTTTTCCGTCCCAAAGCAATAAAACTTGCCACTCAAATCAAACATTACACTAAACATTTGCTCTTGATTCTCCTGTCTTTCAATCCACGACTTTACAATTTGTTCAAAAGATACTGACAAATTTTCGCAGCAAACAAACTTAAAGATACCATCAAATTGCGTTTTTGGAAGTTGATTAGTTATTTTATCAACAACACTAACCATAGATAGTGAGCTAAAATATTTTCTCATAGATGCATTATGGTTTGGGTGTTTGTATCGTTGTAATTTTAAAAGTTGTTCAAATTTTTTTAAACAATCTTCATATTCTTTGGTTGTAATTGTGCTTTTAATTTCACCAACAGCAATAACACTTTCTATATTATAATAACAATTTTTCTCATCTCCATTTATTGGACAACGAATTGCAAAATCCTTTTCATACAAAATAATATCACATTGCCTCGATACCGAACCTGTTATATCAAAAACAAAACCACTACCTACTGCAATGCCATTTGGTAAGACCGCTTCAAGCTGCTTAAAAATAGCAATTTCTTTGTTTTCACCCACCGCAACAGTATGCGTGGATAATTTTGCACGTTCAAACTGCAACACAAGCTCTTTCCCCAGTGAACGAATATATTCTTTATAATCAAACTTTTTTTCCATTTTTTCTCCTTTGTTATTTAATGGTCGCTTGTATTCTTTTTCTTAATTTTTCGGGGATTTCATCTATGGAATCATAGAAAATAGTGTTTACTTGAGCCACATCAAAATGCAACCCACTTTTAAGTTCTTTTTTGTCGCAAATATGTATAACTTCTTTGCCTAATCCTAGAGCGTAACCTGCTTCGTAATATGCGCCGTTATTGTGATGAGAAAGTTCTGCTATAACAAATCTACTATTACGAATTTCATAAAGCATTTCGGGAACAATCTGATGATTATGCTCTATTTCATCCATTATACGAACACTAAAACCTTTCAATCCTTCTTTGATTCTTTCTCGAAGTTCTTTCGTTTCTTCTCCAAACTTCATAGCAACAAAAACATTTTTATTATTTATTTGATTCTTTTGTAATTCATCAATTCTTGCAAGCCCCTTTGGATTCAACTGAATTTCCACTTCATGTTTCCAATACTTTTGATACATCAAATTAGGTTCATATACAGTTAAAAAATCATTTTTTTTCAAAAAATAATTGTAGTAATTTATTTGTGATAGATGCTTATCATATATAAAATCCTCTCTTTTTAAATTAAAAGCATCTATAAAATAAATATTTTTAAGCGTTATGCGGTCGTAATAAACCTTTTCCCCTATAAACTTTGTTTTGCTATCAAAATACAATAATATTTTATCTATTTTCTCTGCAAAGTTTTTGGGATACCAGCTTTCAACCATTTCTGGCGTTAAGTTATAAATTCGAACAAATTCCTCAGTAACATGTTTGTTAAAATAGTCGCTATCACAAATAATTGGTCGCAACTCACTTGGATGATAAAACAAATAACTTTTTAAGTGTTGCACATTAAATTTATCTACTAACCGTGTTCCCAAATCTGATGTACGATGAGGATCAGGGACAAAGAAACACCCGCAATTTTCACAATTGTAATGATATAAAGGGTCATTTATCCCATTAGTATTTATTTCTGCTCCTAATTTTCCACAAATAGGACATTTGTTATCATCACTTAACATTATATTTCCCATATTTACTCCATAGGTTTAATATTTTTACTTTTTGCGCAAACATAACAATCGCCCTTGCATTCGACCAAATTATATGAATTTGGTTGACGTTCTAAACCAACGTAATCAATATTATTTTTACGGCAATAAGTAACAATTTTCTTACGTTCTTTTAACGGCATTCTATTACCTAAGTAGACTTTTTTAATTTTATAAAATGGCATAGGATTTTCTTTAATTAGATTGTCATATAAAATTAACCGCCATTCTTGTTGGTCTTTCCAAATAATATCTTTTCTTAAAAGACCATTAAAATACATCTGCCAAATATCATCTTTGCTCGGAGTTTTATCATCGTTTTTACTTAAGAGAAATAAGTCGCCTCTTTTTGCACTATATATAACGGGATAAGAATTATTATACAAAGTCATTCCCCAATCAGTTGAAATATCTATTTCATATTCAATGCAAAAACCTCGATTATTGTCAGCATAAGCAGAACTCCACATTCTATTTAAAAATGCAGAAGTAGAAAAACATGCAATCCTAAATTTTGAAAGACAGTTTTTAAATTCTTCATATTCCTTTTGTATAGAGCTGAAAATTGCAGGCATCCATTGTTCATTTGATAAAACTCTTATAAATACCTCTTTTATAAAAATTTCAATACACGCCTTTTGTATTTCATCATGTATAAATGAAATAGTTTCAATACATTTTTCTATTGTGCCTAGTTCATTTAGTCTTAATGATAAAGCGTAAACAATCTCATTTATATTATCTGATTTAATATCAACCTTAAAGTATTCACAATACGCCCTGGCTCTTTCAAATAAAAATTTATCCCATTCTAAATCCACTGCACAGTCAAAGCAATCATCAAAATTTTTAGCATCTTGCAGATAAATCGTATTATTTTTCAAAGCCTCAATAGAGTAGTTTCTATATTTTTTATCCTCGGTATTATATTCTCTTTTGTTAGAATAGTACTTGAATAGGTTTTTTCGTGGATAAATATGACAGCTTATATTAAAACCATCATATCCCATTTTTCCTATTTCAGATAATGGAAATACTTTCTCATTGATAAAACATAAATCATTCGAATTATCCATTTTTTACTCCATAGGTTTAATCATTAGTTTCTAACATTAACAACATACAAATGTTCAACGACTTTATCGTCACATTGTTTATATTGTCTATGTTCGTTATCACGCTCGGTTCTAAATCTGCGATAGTCGGTAGTGTATTCCGTGACTTTGCCTTTGTTTTGAAGTATTCTTATAATTTCTTCTCTTGGTATTATTCCTTCGTTATTATAACTAACAACAATATACCTTGCATTTGCGTTAGAAACTAAATCGCTAAAAGCACTAATTGATTCTTTTTTAAGACAATATTTCGATTTTTTATCGATATAACTTCTTTGACCTGTTTTACCTGAAAGTTCTTGCTTATCCCAAATGGCTAAACTCTCAAGAACGTGAAAATTAGGTGCATATTGCCTTTCGTTATACGGTGGGTCTATGTAGAGAACGTCACACTCAATTTGTCTAATTAAATCATTTGCGTCTTGTTGACAAATTTCATTGTTAGTGTGATTATCGCTGATTTCAGGAACCTTTAAGGTTAACGGTTTTAATGCCATAGAACGCCATATTTTTAAATAAGCCCCATAAGTTCCTGAAATGTTCGCAACAAAATCTGCAGCATCAATTAAAGAAGCAAGCAAAACATAAAACTCATCATTTGAAATTAAATTATCATTATACCAATTTTGAATTTGTTCTCTTATAGCATCAATTCTTTTAGCGTTTATGTCTGAAAAATATTGTCTACCGCAAATGCCCGACGGGGCATAATTATTAAACACATAGCCTTCAATAGGTTCTAAATTATTTAAATACGCAATTACAGAATCAACACGCCCCAAGCCTAAATTATCAAACGTAGGCATTTGGTTTAAATATACCGAAACATATTGGATTATGTAAGAATAGGTCATAAAGTCATTTGAAATAACCTTAAACCCTTTATTTTTAAAATATCTTCCTACAGAACCTGTGCCTCCAAAAATATCGCAAAATGTTCCGTTGAAGGGTATTTCGCTTTCAGCCATAGCGTTTTCTATAAAATCCAAAAGCCTTGTTTTGTTTCCAATATACTTCATTGGTTAAATTCCTTATCTAATCTTTCTTTAATCGTAGTGTCAAAGTTAGGAGAATAAACAAGCTTAAAACCTGTTTGTCCTTTTTCGTTTAAGTAAACAATTATTACCACAAAACTGTCGTGATGTGCTATATTTGAGAAATGCCCCCTAACCATTGCTCCCACTACCTTTTCCTTTTCTAATGAAATATAATATTCGGGGTCTTTTTTAGGGTCAGTATTAAGATTATAAACAAACGCATCAAATTGTTCGTTCTCATCTTTATAGAGCGCATTGATTTTCTCACTAGTCCAAATCATGGCTTTTTTAATTTTTTTATCTCTTATGATAGCAAAATAATCATTTTTTCCCTCAGCAATCATAAATAAATTTTGTTGTTGCATAATCAAATCCACCTTAGTTGATACTCTATCAATCTTTTGTTGGATAGCAGCAGCACCTTTATGGATAACTAATTGTTGCCAAGAAGAGTGATGAGTATGTATAAAGCAGAGTTCCCAATCAGATTTTATCGTAGATTGGTTAAGATATGTTGAAACGATTGCCATTTCTTCTGTTGTTGATTGAGGAAATACTTCTCTAATTTTTGTAGGAATAAAATCTTCAAAATTGTAACTATTATTTAAATCAAAAATTATTTGATTATCATTAAGCACTATAATATCCACATACTCAGCTAATGCTTTATATAACTTTGTTCCTTCCTTTTTACCGATAGAGAAATCCTCTGGTGTTTGTACTGTACAATATCCCACAACAGGGCGTTTTTTATTCCCATTGATATCTTTACTAAACAATTCTGAAAAAGCAACAATTTCTCCACTTTCAGGGTCTGGCGCAAAAGTCAATTTGCCTTTTGATTTTTTATGTATTCTTAAAGGAATTAATAAAACATCATGGTAAATATCTTCATTTAATATGCTAGATATTTTTTCCTGTTGCTCATCAAATTTCGCGCACAAAAACTCCTTGCAACATCTTAAATTTGCCAAACCAACTTTCGCACTTCTTCCAACATATGTTTTAGGCACACAACCATATCTATCCATGTATGATAAAATATTTTTTATATTATTCTTATCTTTATAGGATGTCCAATTTTTAAATCTATTTTCCTCAAATGCTAATAAAGGATATTTCTCTATAAATTCTTTTTCCTTTAATTTAGATTCTTCGTATAAATATTGTACTAAATCCTCTGAGAAAACTTCTGCACTATTCAATAGGCTATTATATATCAAATTGGGTAAACATAAAAAATCTTTATAAAGCCTGCTCTTTGCGTCCTTCTTTTTTAAATCCGAATATTTTATCTCAGCTAAATAGTCCAACATGTGTTGATAAAACCGAACTTCTATAACTTTTTTTAGTGATAGAAAAGAATTATCTATTGAATTTAACAAAAGTATTTTAATATAATCATAAAATAGTTTTTGGCCATCCGCTTTTTCTCTATCCCGTGTTTTTGAATTATCAAAGTTATTTTCAAGATAGCAAACAAAAGAAGGAACTTTATATCTTATTGAATAGACTAAATGATTATATACTTGTAAAGAACTTGGCTCACGAATAGCTTTTTGAGACTCATCGCGTCCAGAATAAAATGTTTGGTAAATAAAAGGAACTTTAATCTTTGCAGCAGCAATTTTTCTTCCTTCTCTTTGCCATTGAGAATTACCTACCGATGCAGTTTCAGTATTTTCCCCTGCAACAATAACTCTTTGTTTTTGAATTGAATAAATAATATAATCAGGCAAATCCATGTAATTTTTAATCTCGGCAACTTCTTTCGGGAGCTTCCATTTCTCGTAAGAACCACAAATTTTAATAGCGTAAAATCTTTCATAGCCGTCTTGAAAAATATAAATAGGTTGGTCAATAGGCTCGTAAATCACACCATAAAATTTCAAATGATCGTCGTCTAACGTTAAGTCATTAAGAAGCGTTATACCTTCTAAAATATTATCGGCATAAATAATAAATTCATTTATATTTTCTTTTTCAGACAAAAAGGAAATTGGCAAAATTTTATTTTTTGTAATTCTTTTGTTTACTAAAATTGACTGCATTAGATTTTCTCCTTTCTAAAAATTAAAATATGTTGATGGATGAGAGAAGGAATATATGCAAACGGGTATCCGTAAATGTGAAGCATTTTTGAGTCATCGTGCCAAATAATATCGGATTTTAACACATAACCGGGAATTTCTGAAATGGTCCTTGCCAAATCTGCTGCAAGGAAATGGTATTCTTTGCCCCTATACATATCGCCAATGAAAACAGCCATATATCCATTTTGTTTTAAGGTGTGTTGAGCGTTCTCAAAAATACTCTTCATATCAGCTAACCACTCTTCTTTTGTTTGAAGGTCTTTGTCGTTAAACTTAGAAAGATTTGATTTTCTTTCAGCAACATCTGAACGAGTATGAGTAAGTTGGTCCATAATCCAATATGGAACATCTGTCAACAAAAAATCAACAGAACCACTTTCAATTTCTTTAAGCTTTTCGTTTGCATCACCACAAAGAACGGAAAACTCTTTTAATTTTTCTAAACGACAAACTTCTTTGTAAATATCAATCCATTTTTCGTTTAGCTCAATACCGATAGCATTTCTTTTACATAATGCAGCACCAATCAAAGTACCACCAACACCTGCTAAGGGGTCTAAAACGGTTTGTCCTGATTTTGTAAAAATCTTAATTAAATCTCTACAAAGTTCGGGTGGTTTTTGTCCGCCGTGTTGTGAACGTAATTTGTGTTGCAAATTAGACGGATAAATCTTAGAGATAACCGTTTTTGTAGCAAATTGCCACTCCGCTCCTGTAAGGTCGTTGAGTTTATTTCGTTCATCATAAGTTTGTTCTTTCTTTGCTCTTGGTTTCTTTTCCTTAGTTGGTTCGGAAAACATATTTATTTGACCTTCATAAATTGTATTTTTCATAATAATTATCCTTTTTTTACTAATCTAATTTTAGCATAGTAAATATGACATCTTCCGTCATATTTATAAAAGTTCTTAGATTTTTTCTATTCTAACGTAATACGTTGCACGGCTTGCGCCTTTCTTTTCGATAAAGCCGCCTTTGGCAAGTTTTTTGAGTGAACTTTCTACCGAACTATTGCTAAGCGACGGACACATTGCCACGATATCCATTTTGGTAAACTTGCCGATTTTATTTGCAATGGCTTTTTTAACCATATCAAGCGCAGACTCGCTTTCGCTTACAATTTCCATTCTATCTTCAAAATCTCTATACGCCGAGATAATCGTGCCAAGTAAATATTTAATAAACGGAACGGGGTCTTCTTTTCCTTCGTCCCAACCTACTTGCGCCTTTTCTAACGCATCGTAATAAGCGTTTTTATTCTTTGCAATTTTAGATTCCAAAGAAATGTACTTACCCACCATATAACCGTTTCTATATAAAAGTAGCGTGGTGAGAAGTCTGCTCATTCTACCGTTGCCGTCTGAAAACGGGTGTATACACAAGAAATCGTGAATAAAAATCGGTATCAAGATAAGCGGGTCTACTTCGCACTTTGAAATTGCAATATTGAACTCGTTGCAAATCTTCTCTATCGCTTCGGGCGTTTCGTAAGGCGCAGGCGGAGTAAACAAAATGCTTTCCTTGCCGTTTTCGGTTAAAGTAATATAGTTTTGGACGCTTTTGAACTTACCGCCGATACTCTTGCTTGAGTGACTATATAAAATCTTATGAAGTTGCAAAATATAATTCGACGTCATCGTGATATACTCAAAACTTTCGTGAATAACGTTAAGTACGTCCCTATACCCTGCAATTTCTTCTTCATCACGGTTTTTAGGCGTAGTCTTATCCGTCAAAAGTTGTTTCAATCTCGTATTAGTCGTTCTTATTCCTTCAATATCGTTGGACGATTCCGTACTTTGAACCTTTGCTATTTCCACAAGTTTATTAAGTTTTTCGGGCTGTTGCTTTAAATAAAGTTCTTGTTTGCCCTTTGCTTCGTGAATAGCCGTTAAATAACTAACGATTTCTAAGTCCCATTTTAGGTCTTTTAGTAAAGAGTAATTAAAATCTCTCATAAAATACACCTCTTCATAACACTTTCTCCTAAATTATAGGACTTTTTACGAGAAAAGTCAATACGTTTTCTCTTAAAATGAAAAAGTTTCTCACAAATATTGTTAGTTTTTACGAGAAACTTATTTTTTATCGCCCCTTTTTACCCATAGCGGTAGATACAGAAAAGTGTTCAATTTGAGGAACCACCCCGTTTTTTTGACCGATTTTTGGCTTTGCAAGAGATTTTTAAGAGAAAAAAAAGTAGTCACTCTCTTGAAAGAATGACTACTAAAACCTTATTTTTTTAATTAAAAATTGAATTTTTACCGCTTTTTGGCGCTAAATCTTAGCCCCTAGGATTACGGATATTAGCTTGAGCTGCTGCTAAACGAGCAATGGGAACTCTGTATGGAGAGCAAGAAACGTAAGTTAAGCCTACGTTGTGGCAGAATTCAATAGTTGAAGGATCGCCACCGTGTTCACCACAGATACCAAGCTTGATAGCAGGTCTTGATTTTCTACCTAATACGCAAGCCATTTCAACGAGTTTGCCAACGCCAGTTACGTCTAAACGAGCAAACGGATCACTTTCGTAAATCTTATTGTCGTAGTAAGCTTCTAAGAACTTACCAGCATCGTCACGAGAGAAACCGAAAGTCATTTGAGTTAAGTCGTTAGTACCGAAAGAGAAGAATTCTGCTTCTTTAGCAATTTCATCTGCAGTAAGCGCTGCACGAGGAATTTCAATCATAGTACCAACTTTGTAAGTTAAAGCCTTGCCTGCAGTTGCGATGCACTTTTCAGCAGTATCGCAAACTACTTTCTTAACAAAAGCAAGTTCTTTAATTTCGCCAACGAGCGGAATCATAATTTCAGGAACGATATCCCAATCAGGGTGACGGTCAGCAACTGCGATAGCAGCTTGGATAACCGCTTGAGTTTGCATCTTAGCAATTTCAGGATATGTAACTGCTAAACGGCAACCACGGTGACCCATCATTGGGTTGAATTCGTGAAGAGAAGAAATAACTGATTTTAATTCTTCAACTTCCATCTTCATTTCTTTAGCAAGCGCTATAATATCTTCTTCGTCAGTAGGAACGAATTCGTGAAGCGGTGGATCTAAGAAACGGATAGTAACTGGGTTACCTTCCATTGCTTCGTAAAGTTCTTCAAAGTCGCCTTGTTGCATAGGAAGAAGTTTAGCAAGCGCTCTTTCTCTTTGTTCAACCGTTTTAGAAACGATCATTTCACGCATTGCAGAAATTCTATCAGGGTTGAAGAACATGTGTTCAGTACGGCAAAGACCAATACCTTCAGCGCCGTAAAGTCTTGCTTGCTTAGCGTCCGCAGGAGTATCTGCGTTTGTTCTAACTTCTAATAAACGATATTTATCGGCAAGTTCCATAATTCTTCCGAAGTAACCGGATACGGTTGCTTCAACGGTAGGAATTGCTTCGCCGTAAATTTTACCGGTAGAACCGTCAATAGAGATAACGTCGCCTTCCTTGAAGATTTTTCCACCAAGATAGAAGGTCTTTTCTTCTTCGTTCATAACGATATCGCTACAACCTGATACGCAACAAGTACCCATACCACGAGCAACTACGGCTGCGTGAGAAGTCATACCGCCACGAACGGTTAAGATACCTTCTGAACAATGCATACCTTCGATATCTTCAGGAGAAGTTTCAAGTCTTACGAGAATAACTTTTTCGCCTTTTTCTGCCCAAGCAGTTGCATCGTCAGCAGTAAATACAACTTTACCGCAAGCAGCGCCCGGAGATGC
Organism: Christensenellaceae bacterium; assembly: GCA_045602125.1. Classification (GTDB taxonomy): domain Bacteria; phylum Bacillota; class Clostridia; order Christensenellales; family Borkfalkiaceae; genus HGM11412. The sequence goes on from JAZSBA010000055.1 coordinate 10,166, forward strand.
GGCTAAACCTTTACCAACGGGGATTGCTTCTTTTAACTTTTTAGCTTCGAATTGTGGGTGTAAAAGAGCGTCGAGTTGTTTAGGATCAATCATAGATACGGCTTCTTTTTCAGAAATCATACCTTCGTCGATTAAATCGCAAGCAATCTTGAGCGCAGCGGCAGCAGTTCTCTTACCGTTACGAGTTTGAAGCATAAAGAGTTTGCCTTCTTCAATGGTAAATTCCATATCTTGCATATCTCTATAATGCTTTTCAAGTTTATCAACGATTGCTTTAAATTGTGCGTAAACTTCAGGTTGGGTCTTTTCAAGTTGATCGATAGTTTGAGGAGTTCTAATACCAGCAACTACGTCTTCGCCTTGAGCGTTCATTAAGAATTCGCCGTATAAACCCTTTTCACCAGTAGACGGGTTACGAGAGAACGCAACGCCAGTACCTGACGTTTCGCCCATGTTACCAAATACCATTTCTTGAACGTTTACCGCAGTACCCCAATCGCCCGGGATATCGTTCATACGTCTATAATAAATTGCTCTTGGGTTGTCCCACGATCTAAATACCGCTTTGATAGCGCCCATAAGTTGTTCTTTAGGATCAGACGGGAAGTCTACGCCAAGTTTATTTTTATATTCTGCTTTGAAAAGTTCAGCGAGTTCTTTGAGATCGTCAGCGTCAAGTTCAGTATCTAAAGTAACTCCCTTTTTAGCCTTCATTTCGTCGATAAGTTCTTCAAAGTACTTCTTACCAACTTCCATAACTACGTCGCTGTACATTTGAATAAAACGACGGTAGCTATCGTATGCAAAACGACGGTTACCAGTCTTTTCAGCAAATCTTTCAACAACCACGTCGTTAAGACCAAGGTTTAAAATAGTATCCATCATGCCCGGCATTGACGCCCTTGCACCTGAACGAACTGAAACGAGTAACGGATTGTCCATACTGCCGAACTTCTTACCGGTAAGTTCTTCAAGTTTAACAACGTATTCGTCAATTTGCGCTTTAATTTCGTCGTTAATTTGCTTATTGTCTTTGTAGTATTGAGTACAAGCTTCAGTCGTGATCGTGAAACCACGAGGAACCGGCATGCCAAGACAAGTCATTTCAGCAAGGTTTGCGCCCTTACCACCAAGAAGGTTTCTCATCTTACCATTGCCTTCACTAAATAAGTAAGTGTATTTCATATCTTCTCCTTATAAAATAAGATTTCTTTTTCCAAATTTAATAACCACAGTATATCTTACACTATTTTTCCATTTTTAGCAACCGTTTTAATAGTGTAAACGTAATTTTTTGTTTACGGCGTATGGACAATTAATTTAAAAAGTCCACGAGCGCCGTTCCGGATTTTACGGTAAATTCAGTTTTTGCTTGGATATAAAATAACAAAAATTTTAAGAGTTTTATCTCGCTAGACCTTGAAAGTTCCGTTGCGCTAATCTCGGGTAAAGACTTTCCATTTATCTTTAAAAGAGCGTTGTAAGTTTCGCTAGTTATCTCCATAACCCCGTCGACTTTACACGAACTGCAATAAAATTCGGCGTATTTAGGTAGAAAAAACACCCTTCCGTCGATTTTTTCATCACAACCTTGGCAAGATAATGATTGCAAGCCGTAACCTGCAATTTCAATGAGTTTTAAAAGGTAGCCCGATAAAACTTTTAACTCTCCGCCTTGATAGTTTAAACTTTTTATCGCGCTTAAAGAAAGAGAAAATAATTCTGGTGAAGGCTCGTTTTCATTAGTTAATAAATTTAAAGTTTCTAAAACTACGGACGACGCGTAATATTTAAGTAGGTCAAGCCGTAAATTATAAAAACTGTCTATGTAATCAGCGCCGATAACCGTATATCGCCCCTGCTTTTCAGCAAGAACGAATTCGCAAAACGCAAAAGGCTCGGACGCAAACTTTAACTTTGCCCCCGATTTTTTAACGCCTTTTATTCCTGCGGTAATCTTTCCGCGCTCCAAGGAAAACAAAGTTAAAATTTTATCGTTGTCCTTATAATCTATTGATTTTATAACGAGCGCGTTTACGATGATTTCCATCTAATCTCTTTTGTCCTTTTCCTCTTCTCTTTTCTTCGTTGCTTCGTTGTATAAGAAATAGTAGCCGATGTGACCGGTTCTTTCAAACAACCCCCAACAAATTCTGTCTAAAGTGTTAAATTGCTCATTGTCGTTATTATTATTGTTGTTCATAATCTCATTATGAGCAATTAAAAAATTTTTATTATTGAAAACGGGTGGACGCATAGTCCACCCTATTATCTTTATCTTTGAACACGTCCCGATGCGTCGCCACCGGCAAGCTTTTTAACTTCGTCAACTGAAACTAAATTGTAGTCGCCTTCGATTGAGTGCTTTAAGCAACTTGCTGCAACTGCAAATTCAATAGTATCTTGAGCGGAATAACCATTGAGTAAGGAATAAATTAAACCACCGCCGAAACTATCGCCACCACCTACTCTATCTACGATGTGAACTGCGTATTTTTTACTGAAATACGCTTCGCCACCCGTGTAGAGCATAGCAGACCAATTATTGTCGTTAGCTGATAAACTTTCTCTTAAAGTGATTGCAACGCCCTTGAAATTAAATCTATCGGTAAGCTTTTTAGCAACTGAGATATAACCTTCTCTATTGAGTTTACCGCTAGTGATATCGGTGTTATCCGCTTCAATGCCGAAAACGTGTTTAGCGTCTTCTTCGTTTGCAATACAGTAGTCAACGTACGGGCAAAGTTCACTCATAACTTTACCAGCCTTTTCCTTTGACCATAATTTTTTACGATAGTTAAGGTCTGTTGAAACGATGATGCCTCTCTTCTTTGCTTCTTTTAAAGCAGTTAAAGTGATTTCTGCCATACCGTCTGAAAGAGCCGGAGTAATACCGGTAAAGTGGAACCACTCTGTTCCTTCGAAAATCTTATCCCAATCAAAGTCTTCAGGCTTTGCCATAGCGATTGCAGAGTACGCTCTATCGTAAATAACCTTACTAGGTCTTTGAGAAGCGCCCTTTTCACAGTAGTAAACGCCTACTCTTTCGCCACCGCGAACGATTTTAGAAGTGTCAACCCCAAATTTTCTGAGTGAGTTAACAACCGATTGACCGATTTCGTGTTCGGGAAGTTTTGAACAGAAAGCAACGTCAACCCCATAGTTTGCAAGAGAAACTGCAACGTTTGCTTCCGCGCCACCGAAAGTAGCGAGATATTTTTCCGCTTGAAGGAATCTATAATATCCTTCAGGAGCGAGTCTTAACATAAGTTCACCAAAAGTAACGACTTTAGCCATAATTATTCTCCTTTAATAACTTTATCTATTTGAAGGCAATTTTCTTTGATATCGCCTTTCATCATCCAACTACCGCCAACTGCAAAAATCTTATCACAATCGATAAATTCTTTGAGGTTTTCAAGGCTAACGCCACCAGTTGGAATAAATTTGATTTGAGGGAACGGACCTGCTAACGCTTTAACCGCTTTAAGCCCACCGTAAACGTTTGCGGGGAAGAACTTAACTACTTTAAGCCCAAGTTCTATCGCTTGCATAATCTCGGTTGGAGTTACGCAACCGGGATAATAGGGAAGGTTGTTTTCGTTGCAATAAACGGCAACTTCCTTAGAAAGACCCGGCGAAACGATAAATTTAGCGCCTGCCTTGTGCGCCCTTACGCATTGGTCAAGGTTTATAACCGTGCCAGCGCCAACGTACATATCAGGGAAGTTTTTAGTTGCAATTTTAATTGCATCTTCTGCGCAAGCCGTTCTAAAAGTGATTTCGGCAACGGGAAGATTACCGTCACAGAGCGCTTGCATTGTGGGAATAGTATCTTCAACGTTGTTTATAACGACAACTGGTATTACTTTAACGTCCATATTAATCTCCACGGCGCGCCAAAATTATAAAAACTTTAATTTTGACTTGCCTATCTTTTTTTTACATTAATATTGTAACATATTTTAAAATTTTGTAAAGCGTGAAAGGGGTATTTTTTAGCAATTTTCGTATATATTTTTTATTCTCTGGCAAAAATTACAGCAAAGGAGAATTTGTTTATGAAAGTTAACCCATTTGAAAATTTACCCACTCAAAAGTTAAGATATTATCCGCTATCCAGTTTAGCGCTAAAAAGCTACGATAAATATCAAACGGACCCGTATTCTAAAACTAGAATTATTTTAATGAACGGAACGGAATTTGAAAGCAACTGGTTTTACCACCAATTTGCAAGGCACACCTCTAACAACGAACTACGCAGAGAAATTGCCGAAATTCGCCGTATCGAACAGCAACAACAAAAACGCATTTCTTCGCTAAAACCAATTAACGAAAGCATTTTAGAAACTACGCTATCTTACGAGCAATTAGCCATTGACTTAACCGCAGTTCTTGCCCAAAGAGAAAAAGATTTTTCGGTAAAAAATCAACTTGACTTTGCTCTTCTTGAAGACTTTGACCACCTTTATAGGTTTACAAATCTATTAGAACTCGACGAAAAGGAAAACTATAAAAACCTAGTAGGCTCGTATACGGAAATTATGCCCGGTCGCCCAACGGTTTCCGAGCACCGCCACCCCTTTGACGATATTAGAAAGCCCGTAAACTTTACTCTTGCCGACCCCATTACTAAAATGAACGTAAACATTATTACCGCCGCCGAGCAACAAACTATGAACTACTATATGAACGTTGGTTCGTTCTATAAGAACGAAAAGGGACGCAAAATGTATGCGGAAATCGCTATGATTGAAGAAGAGCACGTTTCAGGCTACGAAAGTTTAAAAGACCCAAACTGCACTTGGCTTGAGTGCGCGCTTATGCACGAATACACCGAGTGTTATCTTTATTATTCTTGCTATAAAGACGAAACGGACAAGTATTTAAAAGCGCTCTGGGAACAACATTACCAAGACGAACTTATTCATCTTAAAAAGATTGCCGAACTTTTATATAGATACGAGGGAAAACATTACCAAGAAGTTTTAATCACGCTTGAATTTCCTGAACTTTTATCTTTTAAAGAAAGCAAAAGTTATATTCGAGAAGTGTTAAGGAGCATAAGGCTCACTTCTCAAAGGGAAAACTACGTTGAAGTTTCCGCCCTTGCTAAAAACAACACTTTCGACCTTTATCAAAAGCAAGCGGTAAGAAATCCAAACGGCGCGCCCAGTCACAAAGTTATCGACCTTCATATTAATAAACACGGCGAAGATTTTAGATTTGAAACAGCGCCCCACCCCGAAAAAACTTTGCGCGATAGAAAAGTTGATAATACTTGCATCGGCAGAGAAAAAGATTGTTAATAAAAAAATCCGCAACCTTAAACGTTTGCGGAATTTTTAATTTTTTCTAATAACTTCGTTATTGGCTTAAAGCCGACTATCATAAATACGGCGGTTGAAACTAAATGTATTGCGTAAAAATACAATCCCGCTACGTACACCACGCCGAACGGAACGCCGAAAAATAGCGAGTTAAAAAACGACGTTAACACCCCGAAAATAAGCGTGTACACACACGCCGTTATAAAATGGGGAATAAAACTTTTAACCCCTAACTCTTTTAACATGGCGGTAGTTATTGCAATTAAGTTCCAGTAGATATAATAACTCAAAATAACGTCGATAGACGGCGGATAAATAATAACGTCAAGCGTGCAAAAAACGAGCGAAGAAAACACGCCGTCAAACCCGAACACGAAACAGTACGCTATAAGTAGCGTGGTTACGACTTCGACGTTTGGGATAAAAGATAGGGCGAATTTCCCTACCACTAGTAGAGCCCCCATAACCCCTGCAAACGCCAATCTTTTAGGAGATGTTAGCATTGTTTTTTTCCTTGATTTTTGAAACTATAAAGTAGCTTGCGCCGGCTACGAGAATAACGCCTGCTATTGAGAACAAAACGATAGCGGTCTTTATATATCCTGCCGTTTCACCCTTTCCCATTAAAGTATCGCTCAAAACGTTCCAGTTTTCGTCGTATTCGGTATGAGAATATCTAAACTCTATAATATCGCCGTCGTTTATCGTCTGAATTGAAATTCCATTTGCGTAACCGCCGTTTAAAGTGTAGGAATAATAATATCCTTTGCTCTCGTCTTGCGAAACGCCTTTCATTGAAGTTATAAACGCGCCGTAACCCGTATCGTCGGTCACGAGTTTTAAATCGTAAATTTCGTTATACTCTAACAATACTTCAAAAACTGTTTCTTTATCAGTAGATAAAGAATATTCGTAAGAATTATCCGCATAAGTAATTTTAAGCGTAATTTCTTTATCTCCGCTAACAC
>JAZSBA010000056.1:0-2446 GCA_045602125.1 Christensenellaceae bacterium
AAAATAACGAAAAGTTTCGTGGTCAAACTAACAGTATAATTTTATTCATACTTTTAGGTGGTGATCGTCATACTGACGAGCTTAAAGAGATAATTGACGACAAGTTTTCACTCGTAAAAATCGGAACGCTTTACTCTATTATCGCTCGTATGAAAAATCAAGGACATATATCTGAATATAGAGCTAGTTCTAAAGACGGATCAAGACGTAAATACTATAAGATTACAGATCTTGGCAAGAAATGTTTTGACGAAGAATACAGTCATCTTTTTATCGACGTTGAGCCTATAATTGTTTCTCAGCTCGAACCTGAAGACGAGTTTGTTCCTCCCATTGAAATCGCTCCTTCCGTTGAAAACGATGAAGAAGACGTTTATCTTAAATACATAAAAAAGGCTGAAAACCTTAAAAATGAAGACGAGCCTATAGATTTTTCAGTTCTTGAAGAAAAAAGTCAAGAAACGGCTACCGTTTCAGTTGAAGAGCCTATTTTAGAAGAAACTGCCCCACTTTTCGTTGAGGATAATAACGTTACGTATGAAAAAGAAGTTGATTTAGATAGCGTTGTATCTTCTAATTATGAATATAAGAGCGTTTTAAACAAACTTTTCCCAAAATCAAAAGGTTACGATCCTAAGCCGTATGATAATTTCCAAACTACTCCTGAACAAATTTCTGAACAAGCATCAACCGTTCAACAAGAAAACACTACTGATTTAGATAGTTTATTTGAAATTTCAGAACGCGAAAACATTAAAATAAGAACGTCTGTTGATACAAATAGATATCAAGGCGCTAAAATTTTAGCAAGTAAACTTCGTTTCCATACGGCAATTATCATCTTCGTTCTTGCAGTTTTAGAATTTTTGATTGGCTCTTTTGCTTTCTTAGGTTCGGCAAAGTTTAATTCGTCTGGTTTTATTGCAGTATTAGCAATCTTTGGCTCTGTCGTTGCAATCACGGGTATAATTTATGCAATAAAGTTTAACTACGCAGTCAAAGATTTACCTAAACTTATCAACACCATGGAAATTGCGATTATTTTAGCTATCGGCATCGTTATAATATCAATTTGCATAGCGTCTATAGGCGGTATTGACCTTTACGATATAAGCAAAGTCTTTAGCTCAATAATATTACCAACTCTTATGGCATTGAATATTCCACTATACGTTTTAATAAGCCATTTCTTATCTAAACTCGATTTTTACCAAGCAATATAATAAATTAAACTTAAAATGCGCTAGAAATGCAATCTAGCGCTTTAATATTTAAAAAAATAAGCACCGCTACTGCGGTGCTTACTAATTTTATAAATTAGAAACCTAATTCGATAAGGCCGTGCTTTTCAAGATAATCAGTGTAAGATTCTACGCCGTTTTCTTTAATAGCAATACCCTTTTCCCAACGACAACCAAACGTTGAACCAGAAATGAACGTATCAACTTGGAAAGTCATATTCTTTTGAAGGATATATTCAGAAGAAGTTTCCATCCAAGGAGCTTCAACTTCGATCATACCAGTACCGTGGCAAGGTCCGTAAACGTAGTTCTTTTCATATCCTGCATCCTTAAACATTTGTAAGAATTGCTTAGGAACGAGATCCGCTTTAATACCTGCTTTAAGGTTTTCAGTAGTCCAGTTGTGCATTTTAAGACAGAATTCAACGAGTTCTTTCTTTTCGCCTTCTGCTTTGCCCATAAATACCGGAAGACCAATAGCTGGTGAATAACCGTCAATTTTTGCAGGAAGGTTTAATTGAAGGATATCGTTTTCACCAATAACTTTGTAAGTTGAACGGCTAATTGCGTGACGTGGGCTTGATTCACTAAATACGTACATAGGAAGACCTTCGTATTCAGCGCCAAGTTCGTAAATAACTTTTTGAGCTACACCAACCATTTGAAGTTCAGTAACGCCCGGTTTTAAAGCTTTAATTACTTCGTCAGTAGCAACTTCAACGATTTCAAAACCTCTTCTGATACAAGCAAGTTCGTTTTCAGACTTGATTGAACGAAGGGCAACCATGATATCGCTACAAATAGAAATTTCAGCCTTGGGGAAAGTATCTTTTAAACCTTCCATAATAGGAAGCGTACACTCAACGTAGCTACCAAGACCGATTTTAAGTTGTTCACCAGTAACGCCAATGTAATTGAAAGCGTCTTTGAAAGTGTCGGGAACAAGTTCAGGGTACGCAGGGTCAGCTGATTCGCGGAATTCTTTTAATACCATAACTTTGTCAATCTTACCAAAGTCTTTAGCAAATATAGCTGATTCAGGACCAACGAGAAGTACTGCTTTACCGTTAGCGCCGATTAGTACGCCTGCACGTTCGAAAAGGGGCCAGAAACCTGAGAAATATCTTGCATTAGCATAGTCGCTTTCAGTAGAAACGACAAGCATAGCGTCAAGACCTTTTTGAGCAACGAGTTTCGCTGCTTTT
>JAZSBA010000057.1:0-8427 GCA_045602125.1 Christensenellaceae bacterium
CGTAGGTATTGCTAAAACAAAGCGTGATAGAAAGGAAACTATGAATAAACTTTCTAGAACGGCTGATAATATTACTCGTGTTTCAGATATTATAACCGAGCGTGAGCGCCAACTTGAACCGCTTAGAAAACAAGCGGAAAAGACTCGTGCAAACAGAGCTCTTTCAGAGCAACTTAAATTCCACGAAATTAACACTTATTTATATAAATATGAAAACGCTAGTGAAACTAAGCGTAAGATTCAAGATAGAATTAACGGTCTTAATGAAGAAATTGAAGCAAGGCGCGTTGAACTTAACGAAACGGTGTTATCATACAATAAGCACCAAGAAGAAATTAAGAGTGCCGACGATTTATTAAGGGCAATCGGCAATGAAATTACCGACCGTTCAGTAGACATTGAAAAGCAAACGGGCGAAGCGAAAGTTTTTGCTGAAAAAATATCTTTTTTCCGCTCTGAAAACGAAAGGTTAAAACAAGCCGATGAAAGCGGTGAAGAAAAGATTAAATTAGATAACGAATCTCTTGAATTAAAGAGAGAACATAACGTTAAATGCAATAAAGAAATCGAAGCTTTAACTAAAAAATCTGCGGAAATTAGCAAGAAAATAGCAAGCGTTTCCGCTGAAATTAGCAAGGGTGAAGATTTAGCTGAGAACGCTCAAAATCAAGTTATAAAGAGCGTTGAGTCATTAGCGGATATCAATAAAAATCTCGGCGCGTTATCGAGTGAACAATCGGTTATTACTTCTCAACAAAAAGCAATCGTTGAAAAAGTTAATTTGTTAGTTGATAAATATACCGTTTTATCCGTTGAAACCGAGCAAAATAAGGCAAATCTTAAAACTAAAGAAGAACTTATTGAAAAAACTAAACTTTCAATAAGAGATAGAGAAGAATCAATTTCTTCATCAAACAAATATCTTGAAAACGTTGACAATAAGATTTATTCTTTAAAAACTAAACTTACCGGCGAAGAAACGAGTTTAAGGCTTTATCAAGGTTTAAAAAATTCTTTTGAAGGGTATTCTCACTCTATCAAAAACCTTATGCACGCGGTTAAAAATAACCAAGAACTTTCAAAGCGTGTAAAGGGTGTGGTTGCGTCTTTAATTTCAACTGATAAAAAGTATGAAACGGCTATTGAAACGGCTATTGGTGGCGCGCTCCAAAACGTTGTTACCGATAATCCCGACGATGCTGAATACGTAATTAATTACTTAAAGAAAACTGACGGCGGTAGAGTAACTATCCTTCCCGTAACTTCCGTAAAACCCAGATTTAACGGTAGTGAAATTACTCAAGCTAGTAAAGAATTAGGCGCTATCGGCTTTGCCGATTCACTCGTAAAATTCGATAGCTACTATGAAAACGTCGTTTCTCACTTGCTCGGCAATACTTTAATTTGCGAAAACTTGCAACTTGCAACCGCTATTGCTAAAAAGTATCGTTTCGCGTTTAAAATCGTAACTTTAGACGGTGACGTGCTTTCGCAATCCGGTTCAATGTCGGGTGGTTCTAAACGTAAAAACGACGCAAATCTTTTAGGTGTTGACCGTCAACTTGAAGAACTTCAACAAGCAATCGCAAAAGATATCAAAGAAATTGAAATTCTTCAAAATAACAAGGCTAACTTATTAGAGCAAGTTAACAAGGAAGTTGAACTTTTAAATAAAGAAAATTCCATTTTACAAGAGGCAAAGCAAACCGCTCTTGCTCTTCGTGAAAAAATCAACGCTAGCGAACTCGTTTTAGCCGATATTCAAGACGAAATTGAAAAGAGTAAAGACGATATAGCGGTAATTAGCAACCGTCTTTCTGAAATTTCAGTAGCGTATACGGATATTGAAGCTGGCAACGAAAAGATTAGCAAAGAAAAAGAACGTGGCGTTAAAGAACAGTCCGAACAACGCGAACTTTTCCAAGAACTTCGCAAAAAACACAACGATTTACTTGCGGAAAACACCGAAGTTCAATCAAGGCTTTCTCACTTATACGCAGAAATTTCTTCTAACGAGAGTGAGATTGAGAGAATTTCTCAAGAAATCGTTGAAATCGAAGAAAGTATAAAGAAAAACGCTGTTACTGCTCAAAACAACCTTAAAATCATTGAAAATTTAACTAGACAAGCAGAACAAGTTGCTCTTTCAACTGAAGATAAGAAAGTTCTTGAAGATTTACGCCGTCAACAAGCGGAATTTGATAAGAAGAAAGAAAAGCTCAACGAACTTATCGCGCAAGATAACTTAAAGCGTGAAGTATTACAAGCGGATATTGATAAAAATACCGAAAGAAAAGCAAACGAAGAAGTTAACTATACTAAAGTTGACACGGAACTTGACTTTATGTCGCAAAATCTTTTCACGGAATATCAATTAACTTACGAAACTTGTAAACCACTTAGAGATGAAAATTACGAGATAGCAACGTCTAGTCAAGAAATATCTTCCTTAAAGCGTAAAATTGCTGCGCTCGGTAGTATCAATCCTAACGCTATTGAAGAGTATAACGAACTTAGTGAGTCTTATAACGAACTCGTAGCTCAACGCGACGATCTTTATAAAGCGCAAGACGATTTACAAAAGGTTATCGACGACTTAACTAAGGAAATGACTCTTACCTTTAACGATGGTTTCAAAACTATTAGGTCTAACTTTACTAAGATTTTCAAAGAGTTATTTGGCGGTGGTACTGCCGACCTTATCGTTGAAGAAAGCACGACTGGAGATTCGCTTGACGCAGGTATTGAAATCGTTGCCGAACCGCCGGGAAAGAAACTTCAAAAGATATCGCTTTTATCAGGTGGCGAAATGTCGCTCACGGCTATTGCGATATTGTTTGCAATATTAAGGCTTCGTCCAATGCCGTTCTGCGTGCTTGACGAAATTGAAGCGGCGCTCGACGATGCTAACGTTGCAAGATTTGCAAAATATCTTAAAAACTTCTCTAAGGAAACGCAATTTATTTGTATTACGCACAAAAAAGTTACCATGGAAAACGCCGACGGTTTATTCGGTGTTACAATGCCTGAAAAGGGTGTATCAAGTATCGTTTCCGTTAAACTTTCAGACGCTATTGATATGGAAGGAATTAAAAACTAATGGGTATTTTTTCAAAATTAGCAAACTCGCTTAAAAAGACTAAAGATAAAATTGCCGATACTTTTGCTCGCGTATTTTCAATAGATAGAATAGGCGAAGAGTTTTACGATGAATTATTAGATGCTTTAATTGCGTCTGATTTATCGGTAAACTTTGCTATGGATATCATTGACGATCTTCGAGATGATATGATTGAAGGTAGCGTTAAAGATAAAGATTACGTAGTAAATTCTTTAAAGGAAGCGCTTATCTCTGCTTGCTCGGACGTTGATGATTTTGAAATTGAATCTCCTGCGGTTATTATGCTAGTTGGTGTTAACGGGGTTGGTAAAACGACGACTATAGGTAAACTTGCAAATTATTATAAGAGCAAGGGTAAAACCGTTACGTTGTGCGCGGCGGACACTTTCCGTGCCGCAGCGTCAGACCAACTTACCGAGTGGGCAAATAGAGCGGACGTTAGAATTATTAAGCACGCCGAAGGCGCAGACCCGTCAGCCGTAGTTTACGACGCTATTGCATCTGCAAAAGCAAAAAATACCGACGTTTTGATTATTGATACCGCGGGTAGACTTCACGTTAAGAGCAACTTAATGGAAGAGCTTAAAAAGATGAGTAGAGTTGTTGAACGTGAATATCCTGACGCAGACTTTAAAAAACTCATAGTTTTAGATTCAACTACGGGTCAAAACGCAATTTCTCAGGTTGAAACTTTTGATGAAGCAATAGAACTTGACGGTATCGTTTTAACGAAGCTTGACGGTACTGCAAAAGGTGGTTTTGTATTATCAATGCTTGCGGAAAACGGCGTTCCCGTTGCCTACGTTGGCGTTGGTGAAAAATTAGGCGATCTTGAAGAGTTTGATCTTGAAGATTTCGTAGACGGTTTATTTTAATAAAAAAATTTATGGTGTCAAGTAAAAATGCTTGACACCTTTAATTTTGTGTAGTATAATACCTTTCGTAATATGGATATCTACGAGTATTTGGAACTTTTTTCAATATATAAAAGTTTGTTAACTGAAAAGCAAGCGGATATATTTTCACTTCACGTTGAGTGTGATTTATCACTAGGGGAGATTTCTGAAATTAAAAATATTTCCCGTCAAGGCGTAAGTGATACTATTACTAAAACTAAAGAGATACTCGTTTCTTATGAAGAAAAGCTTTTGTTACTTAAGAAAAAACGCCAACTCAAAGAAGTTAGCGGCAAAATTTCCGACGAAAATATAAAGATAGAACTTGAACGCATTATAGGGGGCTAATATGGCAAACGTTTTTAGCGGATTGAGTGAAAAACTTAATCACGTTTTTACAAAACTTACCAAGCGCGGAACTCTTACCGAGCTTGAGATTAAGCAAGCCATGCGTGAAATTAGAATAGCCCTTTTAGAAGCTGACGTTAATATTTTAGTTGCTAAAGATTTCGTTAATAAAGTTAGCGAAAAGGCTCTCGGTCAAGAAGTTTTAAAGAGTTTAAGTCCTACACAACAAGTTATTAAGATAGTTTCTGACGAGCTTACGGAACTTATGGGTAGCACCAATAGTAAACTTTTAGTTTCTTCTGAACTTCCAACCGTTATAATGATGTGCGGTTTGCAAGGCGCTGGTAAAACGACGCTCTCTGGTAAGCTTGCCCTTCATCTTAAAAAGACGGGGAAAAAACCACTTTTAGTTGCTTGTGACATATATCGTCCCGCAGCGATTAACCAATTAAAAGTAGTTGGATCACAAGCGGGCGTTGAAGTATATGAAGAAGGTACTAAAAAGCCCGTAATTATCGCTCAAAACGCAATCAAGCACGCTAAACAATTCGGCTTTGATACCGTTATTATAGATACTGCTGGTAGACTTCATATTGACGAAGAATTGATGCAGGAACTCATTGAAATTTCAAGTGCTGTAAAGCCTACTGAAATTTTGCTTACGATAGACTCTATGACTGGTCAAGACGCTGTTAACGTAGCAAAATCGTTTAATGAAAAACTTGAAATTACAGGTTGCGTTTTAACTAAACTTGACGGCGATACTAGAGGCGGTGCTTGTTTATCGGTTAAAGCGGTAACGGGAAAGCCTATTAAGTTTTCAAGCGTTGGCGAAAAACTTGGCGATTTAGAACCGTTCTATCCCGACCGTATGGCAAAGCGTATACTCGGCATGGGTGACGTTTTATCTCTTATAGAAAAAGCCCAAGAAGCAATCACGGAAGACGATGCTAAAAAAATGGCAAAGAAAATGCAGGAAAACTCGTTTACTTTGGAAGACTTTTTAGAGCAGTTTGAAATGGTTAAAAAAATGGGTGGCGTAGGCGATATAATGAATATGCTCCCAGGAATGGGTATGGCTAAACTCAAAGGTGCAAAACTCGGCGAGATAGACGAAAGTAAGATCGAAAGGCAAAAAGCAATTATTTGTTCAATGACTAGAAAAGAACGAAAAGATCCGTCGATACTCAACTATTCAAGAAAAAATAGAATAGCAAGTGGAAGCGGAACGACCGTTCAAGAGATAAATCAACTTATAAAGCAGTTTGAACAAACAAAGCTTTTAATGAAACAATTTAAAAACGGCAAGAGAAGATTGCCTTTTATGTAAGTAATAACGCAAAAAAATGCGTAAATATTGAATTTTAACGGAGGATTAAAATTATGGCAGTAAAGATGAGATTAACAAGACTTGGTGATAAGGGTAACGCTTTATACAGAATAGTAGTTGTTGATTCAAGAGTAGCAAGAGATGGTAAGTATATTGAAAAGATTGGACACTACAATCCTAATACTAACCCTGCAGAAGTAGTAGTTGACGTTGAAAAAGCAAAGAAATGGATTGCTAACGGTGTTCAACCTACTGAAACTGTAAAGAATATTCTTGTTAAAGCAGGTGTTATTGAAAAATCTGAAAAACTTTCTCCTTCTAAGACTAACCCTAAGAAGAAAAAGAAGTAATTAAGGAGTAAGGCATGCTCGAACTCATTAAATACATCGTTAACAGATTTGCTGAAAAGCAAGACGATATTGAATATATCGTTAAAGAAGAAGGCAACGTTGTAAACGTTACGGTTGTTCTTGACGAAAGCGATATGGGTAAGGTAATTGGCCGTCAAGGTAAACTTGCTAAAGCGCTTAGAACAATCGTTCGTTCGGCTAGTGCAAAAGAAAATAAAAAATACAACGTTGAAATAAAAGCAAAGGGAGAAATTTAATAAATTTCTCTCATCTTTTTATGGAAAAAATTATTTGTTTTAACGTAGTAAAACCGCAAGGCATTAAAGGTGAGCTTAAAGCTCGAATTCTTGCCGACGGTTTTGCTAGTATTAAAAACGTAAAAGTTTTATACGACAAAAGTGGAAATTCTTTTAAAGTGCTAAAAATACGCGACGCCTTTTCTGGCTTTGCGTTTTTAACGCTTGAAGGAATTTCAACCAGAAACGACGCGGAACTTTTCCGTGGCGTTGATTTTTACGTGGAAAAACGTGAGATTATAAAAAGCAAAGACGAATTCTTCATTTCCGATATAATTGGTCTTAAAGTATTGGTTGACGGCGAAGATCAAGGAACGGTAATTGACGTTATTCAAGCAGGCGTTGATATGTTTGAGATAAAAACTGAAACTAATAAAAAATGGTATTTCCCTTTTTTAAAATCGCTTGATATTGAATTTGATTTTAACGCTAAAACTCTTAAAGTTTCAAAAGAAAAATTAGACGGGGTAAGTTACTTTGAAGATTGATATTTTAACACTTTTTCCCGAAATGTTTGCTCCGCTTAACGAAAGTATTATAGGCAGGGCGCAAAAAGCGGGTAAAATTGAGATAAATATTTATGATATTCGCGAGTATTCTAAGGATAAGCACAAAAAGTGCGACGACTATCCTTTCGGCGGTGGCGCAGGTATGGTTATGATGCCACAGCCCGTTTACGATGCGATAAATGCAATTGACCCCGAGCATAACGCTTTACGAATTTACACTTCGCCAAGGGGAGAAACTTTTTCTCAAAGCGTTGTGAAGAAACTTTGTAAAGTTGAGCACTTGCTCATACTTTGCGGTCATTACGAAGGGCTTGACGAAAGAATTATTAAACTTTGCATCGATCAAGAAATTTCTATTGGAGATTACGTTTTAACCGGTGGGGAACTTCCCGCTATGGTTATGGCGGATGCAATTTGTAGATACGTTGACGGCGTTATAGCGTCGGAATCTCTAATGGAAGAAAGTTTTTCTGACGGATTACTTGAATATCCGCAATATACTCGCCCTCAGGAGTTTATGGGCGAAAAAGTTCCCGACGTTTTGCTGTCAGGTAATCACGCTGAAGTAAACAAGTGGAGAAAAGAAAAATCTTTGGAATTAACTAAAAAATTCCGCCCAGATTTATTAGAAAAATAATATGCATTTACAATGGTTTCCCGGTCATATGACCAAAGCGCTTAGAATGATGGAAGAAGAGGTTAAGCTCTGCGATGGAATCGTTATGGTTCTTGACGCCAGAGCGCCTTTTGCGTGCCTTAATAAAAAACTTTCTAACGTGTTTGGCTCGCGCCCCGTCGTTTACGCTATCAATAAATCTGACCTAGTTTCCGAAAAGGACGTTAAAGCAGTTATTGACGAGTTTGCTAGGCAAGGAAAAACTGCAATTTCAGTAGTTGGAACAAGTGAAAAGAGCGCTGGCAAATTGTATAATGCGATAGTCGCTTCGTTATTTAGCGTTTTAGAAAAATACAAAGCCAAAGGCATTAAAAAGCCGTTAAGAGTAATGGTTGCAGGTATTCCTAATACGGGTAAATCAACTATTATCAATTTACTTTGCGGAAACAAAAGGGCAAAGACTGGGGATAAAGCAGGCGTAACTAAAAATAAACAATGGGTTAAAATTAAAGAACTTGAACTTTTAGACACGCCGGGTACGACTCCACCTTCCTTTGAAAATCAAACTTACGCAGAGTATCTTGCGTTTATCGGTTCTATAAACGACGATATCGTTGATTTTAACGAACTTTCTGTCGATCTTATAAAATACCTTCAAGTAGAGTATAAAGGCGTTTTAAACTCTGTTTACGGCGTCAATGAAGAAGATGAAGCGATAAATGTGTTTTATCAAATAGCGTTAAAGCGTGGTGCATTAAAAAAAGGTGGAGAAATTGACGAAGAAAGAGCGTCAAATCTTATAATATCCGATCTGAGAAAAGGTAAGCTCGGAAAGATTTATTTTAAATAATATGAAAATTTACGTTCCACAACTTGAATACGAAAATAAACACCAAGAATTAGGGTGTAGATATATTGCGGGGGTTGACGAAGTGGGTAGAGGCCCGCTTGCAGGTCCTGT
>JAZSBA010000058.1:0-9401 GCA_045602125.1 Christensenellaceae bacterium
AAAATTTTACTTAATAAGTATTACTTAAATAAAAAAGGCGATGATAGTTCATCGCCTAAAATTTACTATATAACTAAACCTAAAAAGGTCAAAGAAAAACCAAACGTCATCCCCATTAAAGCAACGGTAGTTGAAAAAGAAGACGTAGTTGAATAAACTTAGAATTTATTTATTATTGAATTTCTCAAAGCATATTCAATGCTCTATTTTAAGCCGTTATAAATCGTTAGGAATCTGCTCCCCTTCACCCCACAAACGTTCAAGGTGATAAAAGAGCCTTGTTTCATCGTTGAAAAGATGAACGATAACGTCGCCAAAGTCTAAAACTATCCATCTTGCGTCTTGCAAGCCTTCTTTTCTAATTGCTCTTCCACCATTTTTCTCAACGGCTTCTTCGATATGCTCGGAAAGAGCTTTTACTTGAGTTGAAGATCTTGCCGATGCAATTACAAAATAATCGGCTATAGACGTTTTTTCTTCAACGTTTATTTTCACAATGTCAAACGCCTTTCTCTCTTTAAGCGCTGAAAGTATAACTTCTGCAAGTTCAATTGATTTCATAGTGTTTCTCCTTTTTTGTAAAAATTCAAAGCGTCGCTCGTTAGCGGATAAACTTCCTTTCCGGAAAGTTTTAAAAATTCAACTATTTCTTCAAGGCAAGTTACAAAGCCTTTTTTAAAATCGCTATCAACCGCTTTTCTAAGTTCTTCAACTCCTAAAAATTTTCTCGACGGCTCTAATAGGTCTGCAAGATATAAAACTATTTCCAAATCACTCATTGAAGGTCGACCCGTCGTGTGATATTTTATTGCGTTTAACACGTCTAAATCTTCTACGTTTAAGCGCTCTTTGGCTATATAATAGCCAAGATATTGATGAATTATATCTTCGGGAAGATTTTCAATCTCTTTTAAGTTAGGAAAGTTTTTAGGGTCTTCGTATTTAGCAACGTCGTGAAGTAGCGCGGAAAGTTCCGCTTTTCCTTTATCGACGCCTAGTTTTTTAGCGTATTTTAACGCGGTTAAAATTACTCCTGCAGTATGCGTCTTGCGTTTTGTTGGCAAGGCGTTTTTTACATACTCGTAATACTCGTTAGAGTTATATAAATTATTTTTTTCTATATAGTTTTCAACGCTTTTTGGAACTAAACCGTCCAAAGATAATCCAAGCATTTTATAAACTCTAACTTTGGTGCTTGATATATTTTCGCCGTAGCATTTAAGTTTTATAACTTCTGCACCGAATTTTTCGTTAATAGTTTTTATTAAAACGTCGCTATCAAACTCGCCGGTTTTTCTCTCGCATAAAACTAAGGTTGCGCTATTTAGTATTCTTTCAGGAAATTTCCACGTTGGGAAATTTTCAAGCATATCGCTACCCGTTAAAAAGTAAAGTTTAGAAGGATTATAAACGCTCTTTATATGCTCAACCGTTTGATATGAGTAACTGATACCGCCCTTTTTAAGCTCGTAATCGCTAACTTCGATATTTTCGTAATTTTCAAATGCAAGCCTGAGCATATTTAACCTATGCTCACCGCTAACGGCGGTTAAATCTTTTTTATGCGGAGCAATACACGTTGGCATAATTAAGAGTTTATCAAGGCATAATTCCTTAACTATTCCCTTTGCCATCATAATATGCTCGTTGTGAACGGGGTTGAACGAACCGCCGAAAATTGCTATCTTCATATTTTTATTTTAACATAGGTGGTATTAATATGCAACTCAAAAGGGAATAATTATTTTATGAAAAAATTAAAACTGTCCACCTTTTTTGACGGAATATTTATCTTTATCCTTTCGTTTTTTATATTTTACGCCCTACTTAAAGGAGTTGCTAAGAGCATCGCTTTAACCACCTTTTTATCAGTATTATTTTCAGCCGTTATAACTTTTTTATTCGCTCTAATTTCAGAAAGAGTTCTTGATAAAAAAGACGTCTTGCTAAAAGATAAAAAAGAGTTTGAAATTTTTATAAATTCCCTTTACTTTGCCGAGCGAAAAAATATTAAAAAACTAATAAAAGCGTATTACGAAAAGAAAAAACTAACGGTTATAGATAAAAAAGACTATTTAGAACTCGAAGGGGAAAACGTTTGCGTGTTTTTTGAGTTTTCCCCTGAAAAAACTAAGGAAAGCGCTATAATTAACGCTTATAAAAAAACGCCGAAAGGCTATAAAACGGTGTTTATTAGCAACGGCTACGATTTATCAGTCAAAGATTTTTTTATAAACTTTGATAGAATTACTCTATATAACGGCAAAGATTTTTACCTTGCTTTAAAGGAAGAAAATCTATTAAGCGTTGAAGTTAAAGTAGCGCCTAAAAAACTAAAAATTCCGTTTAAGCAAATTTTAAAAAGGGAAAACTCAAAAAAATTTTTACTTTGGGGGTCGGTTCTCTTATTATTTTCAACGTTAGCCTTTTACAAGTGGTTATACGTTTTTTTAGGAACGGTATTTTTAATATTATCAATTATAACTCGCTTTTTCACTACCCCAAAACCGATAGAAAACAAGCGTTTAACTTAACACTAAAAAACGAGCGTAAAGATTACGCTCGTTATTTTAATATTTAATGTGTTTGATGCCTTTTTTATTTGAGTATCTATATAAAACTATTTTATGCCCTATCGTGCAAACGACTTCCGCGCCTAATTTATTGGCAAGTTCAACGGAAATTTCTTTAATATCTTCGTCTGAATTATTAAGCAAAGTAAGTTTTATAAGTTCTCTTGATTCGAGCGCTTCTGAAAAGGTTTTAACCATATTTTCAGAAATACCGCCCTTTCCTATTTGACCTATTGGTTCTATCGTTTGAGCCATGCTTCTAAGCACGCTCCTTTGTTTTGAAGTAAACATAATTATCTCCTTTAATTGTTTGGTTAAACTCAAAGCCTGTTCAACGCTCTATTTTAAGCCGTTAGAAACAAGTATTTCAAGGCTCGACAAGTGGGGACGGATACAATTGACCTTTTTGGTCATTGTAGTCGTACGCACTTGGCAGTTAACGCAGAAATACGCCGTTTATAACGGATTAAAATTATTCAACATAATCAAATTCTATGTCCCCAATTACTACCGTATCGCCGTCTTTACAACCTTGAGCACGAAGTTCTTTGATAACGCCTTTGTTGCGAAGAGTTTTTTGAAGATACGCCATACTATCCATATCGTCGATAACGACGTTACGAGCAAGCGTCTTAACGAGATCACCGTCAACTATAAACGCACCGTCTTCATCGCGATAAATTTCAAAGGTGTCTAAACGCTCTTTATCGTAATTAAATCCGCTATCTTCTAAAGGCTCGTACGCCGGGATATTTTTTAATTCTTCGTGTAGAATTTTTATAAGTTCTTCCTTACCGTCGCCAGTTAAGGCTGAAACCGTTAAAATCTTTTTGCCTTTTACTTTAGCCTTAAATTCTTTAACGTTTTCTTCAGCGCCATATATATCGCATTTGTTAAGAACGATTATTTGTTTGAGTGAAGAAAGGGTTTTACTGTAATTTTTGAGTTCTTTATTTATTGCCTTATAGTCTTCAATCGGGTTTCTTCCTTCAACGCCTGAAATATCAACGACGTGGCATAAAAGCCTAGTTCTTTCAATGTGTTTTAAAAAGTCGTGGCCAAGACCAAGCCCGTCCGCCGCGCCTTCGATAAGACCTGGAATATCGGCTGCAATAAAAGTATCGTCGTAATAATTAACCACTCCAAGGTTTGGAGAAAGAGTCGTGAAGTGATAGTTTGCAATCTTTGGTTTAGCGCCTGAAATCTTTGAAAGTAAAGTTGATTTTCCAACGTTAGGAAAACCAATAAGACCAACGTCCGCTATAACTTTAAGTTCCAAATTTACCCTTTTAATTTCAGTTTTTTCACCCTTTTGAGCAAAGTGTGGGCAATGCCTTCTCGAAGTTGTGAACCTAGCGTTACCTTTACCGCCTTTACCACCGCTCATCATTAAACGTTTTTGCCCGTCGTAATAAATATCGCAGATGAAATCGCCGGTTTCCGCGTCGGTTATAATAGTTCCTAAGGGTACTGGAATAATCAAGTCTTGCCCGTTCTTTCCGTGGCAGTTTTTAGTATCGCCACGCGCGCCGTTTTCGGCAACGAACTTGTGCTTGAACTTAAAGTCTATAAGACTGGTTTTATGCCTGTCCCCCACGAAATACACGTTACCGCCGTTACCGCCGTCGCCCCCGTCCGGACCGCCCGCCGATACGCCTTTATAGCGGATAAAGGAAGTGATTCCGTCACCACCGTCACCCGATTTTATGAGTAGACTTTCTTTGTCTAAAAAATTTTCAATAATCATAAGTTTTTACCTTTATATTCGCAATAACCTTTTATTGCGCATAAACTACAATCTGGATTTCTTGCCTTGCACACCCTTCTTCCGTGGAAGATTAAATAGTGGTGCGCTTTTGACCAAACGTTTTTTTCTAAATTATTCATCAAGTCTTTTTCGGTTTTTTCAGGAGTATTACTCTTTGCTAAACCTATTCGGTTGGAAACTCTAAAAACGTGAGTGTCAACCGCTATTGCATCTTTACTAAAAGCAACGGCGGAAACGACGTTTGCAGTTTTTCTTCCAACGCCCGACAATGATAATAAATCATTGTAATCACTTGGAACTTTTCCACCGAAATTATCAATAATTGACTTGCTTGCGCTTAAAATATGCTCTGCTTTTGAGTTAAAAAGACCGCAAGGACGAATAATGCTTGCTAATTCTTCCGTTTTTAAAGTGAGCATTTTTTCGGGAGTGTTATACTCTTTGAACAAAACTTTCGTTACTTCGTTAACTCTTTTATCCGTGCATTGAGCGGAAAGTATCACGGCAACTAACAACTCGTACTCCGAACTGAAATTCAGTTCGGGGCGAGAGTCTGGGTAAGTTTCCCCTAATTTTTCAATTATTAGTTTAACTTTTCGTTTGTTCATACTATGTTATTTTAACATAATACTACTAGTTAAGTCAATTTATTTTTCAATGACGGTTATAGTATAAAAGGACGGATATTTTTTAGTTGATATCAATCTTTTTGCAACGCTTATTGCGTTAAAAGAAAATTCCGCCGATATTCCGCAACCTAACTTTAACTGTTTTGGCGTTGGAACGGCGGTGGCGTAAGAATAACTTGATTTCATATCTTCAATAAAGGAAAGAGTGTCCGTTTTAGAACGAAACACCGCTAAGTATTTTTTCATTATATTTTCTCCTATGTACGAATATATTAAGATTTTAATAATATATATTATTATATGATTTATCTTGACAACGCGGCAACGGGCGGTTTTAAACCGTCGCAAGTTATAGACACTGCAACGTCCGTTATAAAATTTTTAAACGCAAACCCCGGAAGATCCGGGCATAGACTATCTAAAACTGCGGAAGAATACGTTTATTCTTGCCGTAAAAAAGTTGCGGATTTTTTCGGCGCGGAAAATCCGTCCAGAGTGATTTTTACTAAAAACTGCACGGAAAGTTTGAATATTGCTATTCACGGCTGTATTAAAAAAGGAAGGGTTTTAACTTCAACTCTTGAACACAATAGCGTCCTTCGCCCGCTTTACACTTTAAAGAGTAAAGGGATTATTTCGCTTGACGTTATAAAGCCTAAAAACAACCGTTTTATAACGATAGAAGATATAAGAGAAAACTTTTCTTCAAGCGTAACCGCCGTTTGCTTAAACGCAGTTTCAAACGTTACTGGAGAGGCTTGCAATCTCTACGAGATTGGAAGTTTTTTAAAGGATAAAGATTCCCTTTTTATCGTAGACGGCGCTCAAGCGGGTGGGCACGCCCGTTTAAGCGTTAAAGAGCAATTTATCGACGCTTTAGCGCTTGCGGGGCATAAAGGGCTTTACTCTATTCAAGGAATAGGCGCGCTCGTTTTATCTTCAAGAGCAAACCCAACGGCAATTTATCAAGGGGGAACGGGAACGGAGAGTTTTAACCCCTATCAACCCGACTGCTACCCTGAAAAGTTAGAGAGCGGAACGCTCAATCTCCCTGCAATTTGCTCGCTTGAAGAAGGGATAAGATACGTTGAAAAAAATATCGAATACGTCGGCAATCATCTTCTCGACGCAACGACGTATTTAATAACCCACCTTGAAAAAATAAACGGCGTTAAAGTTTACTCAACGCCAAATAGATATGGAATAGTAAGTTTTCAAATAAATAACGTCCCGTCGAGCGACGTTTCGGAAATTTTATCGTCAAAGTACGATATTGCAGTTAGATCGGGTTATCATTGCGCTCCGCTCGTTCATAAAATGCTAAATACGGAAAACGACGGGCTCGTGCGCTCTTCAATAGGGCTACACAATACCCGCCGTGAACTCAACGCTTTAATTCTAGCGATAAAAGAAATCAGTTCTCTTTAATTTGTTTAACAACTTTATCGAGTTTTGCTCGCTGGCTAGAATTTAGCATAGGATAAAGCATATTTTTAAACCTATCTATATCTGCGTTTGTTAGCGTTCCGTTTTTCTTGCCTTTTTGCGCTTCTAGCATAATTTCATTTATAATTTGATCTTCGCTAGCGCCTTCGTACTTTTTAGCGAACGCTTTTAAAACGTTCATACCGTCTTGGTTTTGGTTTTTAGCCGAGTTGTTGCCGTTATAATTGTTAAAATCCCGCATAATAATCTCCTATCACAATATATTCTAGAATTAAATATAATGTTACAAGAAGGAATTTATGAATTATTTACCTATAATTTTAATAGTAGTTTTTTTACTCTCTAATAAAAACTCAAACGGAAACCCACTCCCCTTTGATTTAGAAAGCATAACGCCACTTCTTTCCCTATTCGGCGTTTCGCCGGAAATTTCACAAATGCTATCTTCAGACGCTATCAAAAACCTTTTAAACGGAAACGCCGATATAAACTCTCTTATGCCTATAATTACAAGTTTTATGTCTAACCTAAAACAAAGCAGTCCCGCTCAAACTCCACAAGATAACGAGCCTAATAATTCCGAATTTTTCAACCCTATAAAAGACTTAGCGGAAGATAAAATTATATCTACGCTCGGCAGTTATTTTCAAAATTAAAATACGCTATGTTTTACATAGCGTATTTTTTCATACTAAATTTTCAAGGGCGAAAGAAAGAGCGTCGCCGTTAGTTGCATTTTTAACTTTACTTGAAATTTCACTCGTTACCCCGGTTTTGTGAATACATCTTCCCGTTGGCCAGTAAACTTCTGCAACCGTGAGTTTTACGGCGCTACCGTCCAAGTTTTTAAAGGTGTTTTGCATTATGCCTTTACCGTAGGTTGAATATATCGTTTGACCGTCTTTTTGATGCCCGTCAAGAACTATTGAAACTTTATTTTGACTGTCGTAATCAAGGAGCGCGCCTATTAAAACTTCGGAGGCAGACGCCGTGTTTACGTCGGCTAAAACGATAATATTTTCAAAATTATAAGTGGAAGATAATTTATTTTCAACGTAATAATCTCTTTGGTTTCCGTATCTATCTTTTACGCTTGCTAAAACTTGATTGCCGTCACGCTCTTCAACTAAAAGCCCCGATATTTTAGATAAGATATCTAAATAACCACCGCCGTTTCCACGAAGGTCGAAAATGAGATTTTTGTTTCCGTCTTGCTTAAATTTATCTAGCGCTAGTTTTAACTGCATATAAGAGCCGTATTCGTTAGTTTCTTTTCCGCTAAAAGAAGTGTACTTTATATATCCGACGCCAGCCTTCGTTATTTTATCGCTATCAAAAAGATTGAGAGAAAACTCGTTGTCTTTTAAAGTGAAAGCGTAACTTCCCGTTGAGTTTTTGTAGACTATAAACGACTCGTTGTATTTTTCCTTAACTACCGAGTAGTTTTTAATATCGCCATCATAGTCGATAACTAGGTCAACGATATCTCCTTTACCAGCGTTTCCAACTACTTTTAAAACTTTATCGTAATCTTTAGTTGCAGTTTCTCCGTTAGAAGTTGCGCTTATAAGCGTTCCGCCAGCTTTAATTCCCTTGTTAAAGCAAGGGGAATTCATAATGACGTCAACTATTTTTAAAGAATCTTGATAAAAAGTTAAGCCAATGCCGTAATTTTCGCCTTTGGCGCTATTTTGAACGTCTTTATACTCGTATTTATCGTAATAAGTTGAATAATCGTCTAAAATGGCGTCTTCAATTAACTCTAAAACGTCGTCGTCTTTATAAAAATAGTACTTTTCATACTTATCAAGAAGGTTTATTAATGCGCGTTGAGTATCGGAATACGTCCACTCTCTAGTAAAAAAACCTAAGAAAAACACGCCTGCCGTCGTCACGGCAACGCATAAACATATTAATAAATTTTTTAAAAACTTTTTCATGCCCTAACTTCCTTGCAAAGAATATATAAAATTTTAAAATTGATAGCGTCGCTAAACTTTTTAATATCAAGCCCGGTTATACGCTCGATTTTATCAAGTCTATAAGTTAAAGTGTTTCTGTGAATATACATTTCTCTTGCAGTTTCCGATAAGTTAAGATTGTTTTTTAAGAAACAATCGCCCGTTAAAAGAAGTTCATTATCGTCAAAAATTTCACTCTTTCCGTCTAAAATTATAGAGTTAACGTACTCGCTTAACCTATCTTGCGGTAAGTCTTCAATAATTTTAGAAAGCAAATAATCTTTATACGCGTAAACGCCACCGCTACCACCGAAAATTTCAACTGCGTTTTCAGTTGCAAGCGCTTGCTTATACGACGTTGAAACGTCTAAAAAGTTTTTAACCGCGCTACCAACGAATACTATAACGTCTAACCCAAGTTCTTCAAAGATAGAGCGCTTTAAAATCTCGGCTTGCTTTACGATAGAGGTAGTTTCAACGTCTTCCCCGTCGATATATCTTATATACGCGCACGCATCGGTTGAAACCGTAACCGCACCGTCAATCCCACCAAAGTAATTAAGCAAAAACTCTTGAATTTCTAAAGATTTTCCACTACCCTTTATTAGCATTACAAAAAGCGGAAGTTTAGGAATAGAATAGTTATTCATAAATTCGACGGTCTTACTCTTTGTGAAATTACCGGTTAAGATTAAGTTGAGTTGCTCTTCATAACCAATTTTCTCAGGCTTGTTTTGAGAAAATTCAAGATAGCCTATAATTAGTTCGGCGTACTTTTTCTCACACTCGCCATCTCCGTCGATAAGCCCGATAAACTTAACTCCGCCAAAAGTAAACTTAAAATAAGTTTTGCCATCTTCGCTTATAATATTTACCTGTGAAGTAAAATATTCCGTGGGAATTTTAATAAATTCTTTTTTAGTGCTTGCAAAGTAAGTTCCGCACTCTGAAACCACTTGAATTTCTATTTGAGTTTTTTCTTTTATACCTAAAAGTATTCTTGAAAGTTCTCTTTCCATAAACT
>JAZSBA010000059.1:0-4784 GCA_045602125.1 Christensenellaceae bacterium
GTCATAAGCGGAAGACCTGCAACGCCTAAACGCTTAACCGGTTTATCGCCTAAAAGTTCGGTAAACACCGTGTTGAAAGTGTCAAGTTTATGACCGGGATATTCAGGCTCTGAAGACTCTCTAAACGCCTTTAACCTTCTAATTTCATCAATTTTAGAACGGTCGCTTGCGTAAGTAAAACTTTCAGGACCGATTAAAAGCAAAGGGTCCCCTTCTTGGGCGATTAAAACGCCCGCCGTTTCAAAAGACGGCCAGTACGCAGAGAAATATCTAACGAATTGCGGTTCTGCTTCGTTGCCGTAAGTAAGGATAAGGTCGTAACCTTCTTTCTTCATTGTTTCTTGAACTTTTTTAACTCTATCTTTATACTCGTATAAAGGAATTGACGGAATATTCATATTAGCCTCCTATTAACCATTTTTTCGGATTTATTTTTAACATTGTTTCAATTTGCTCGTTTGTTATACCTTCGTCTTCCATCATCGGAACTACGTTAGTTAAAAGATGATCGTAACCCCAACCACCGTATTTGTGGAGCAAGTTTTTTAAGCATACGTCGCACGATAATAAAATTTGAGATAAATAGCCGTCGTCAATCATTTTCTTTAAAAGTTTAACGCGGTCGGTATCGTGAACGAATAAGCCGTAACCTGAATTTCTAACTTCACGCTTGATATAGTACTCTTTGCCGAAGTTATCAAACTCTACGTATACGCCTTTTTTGAGTAAAGCGTAGATATAGTCTTCCCTATTTTCAACGTCTATGTGGCTTATGCAAATTTTACTAGGGCTTACGCCTTTTGAAAGTAAAATATCAACCGCCTCTAAACCGTTAGTCGTCCAAGGGTTAATGTGAACGTTTATAGCAACGCCTGTTTTAAGTTGAGCGTGAGCCGCCGCCCTTAAAACTCTTCTTTCTTTATCGTCGAAAATCTCACTTATGCCGATTTCTCCAATATAACCTGCTTTTACTCCGTTAACGCCAACGGTAAGTTCTTTTACCATTAACTCGCCTATTTCTTCATCGGTCATATCGTCAAGGGCTTTGGGGTGCGTTTCTCCAACGTAAAAACCCGTTCCCATAATGATATTTAAGCCGGTTGCTTTTGAAATTCTAACGAGAGCTTCGGGATCTCTACCAATGCCGTCTAAAGACGCGTCAACCACCGTGTTTCCGCCCGCTTTTTTGAAGAAGTTGAGTTCTTCTATCGCTACCTGCTCGTTATCAAGGAGCAAATTATCTTTAAGGGCGTAACAGTCACGGCTAAGTATACCTAAGTTCCACATTTCAACCTTTTGAGTTGCGGGATCTTCAATGCCGTCAACTGGTAACGCTTGATAAAACGCAGTTAAATCAAGCAAAACGTGTTCGTGCGTAGTAACTACGCCAAGTTCATTTTCATTAAGCGTTTTAGTAACGCTCTCTACAGTTTTTTTCATATTTTATACCTTATTTTTAATTAAAACGGATAAATTTATTTTGAAATTATTTAGAAACTTTAAGCCTTTTCAATGCTTAATATAAAAGTCTATTCTACGCTTAATATAAGACGTTAGTTTGGGTATTAGGCGAGGCTCGTAAAGACGGGGCGATTGCGATAGACCTTGCTCGGTCATCGTAAGTGCAACGGCTTTACAGAAACGATGCATAATGCCCGAAATAACGGCTTATAAATCTGGGACTTCGTCGTCATAATGCTTCTCCAACCACTCTAACGCTGCATCGTACGCTTCTAAATCAAGGTCTGCCATTGTGTTGGTGTGAAGAACGATACCTTCGGATTCGCCTTTTTTAATTTTATCAAGATAAAATTCTAATTGCCAAACGACTGCCTTTGCGGTTGCAGGCTTTTCATCGCCAAAGTTCCAAAGATAACAACCAAACATCCTTTTTTGATTTGGGGTTAAAGCTTTGAACTCTTCCCACTTTTCAGGAATTACGGGAACGCCTTTATCTTCGCACCAAGTCCACATAATTATGCCGTCAAAAGGCTCGATATAAGGCTTAAACTGTTCGTTAAATTGCTTATAATCGTTGATTTTATCGCCAAATTCGTGAGTGTATAACACCATCCACATATCAAGCGGTTTAACTTCGTTATTGTGAAGCCTTTCGTGAACTTTCCAAAGATTTTCAACGGGCATATTAACGAAAGAACCGTAGCGATGAAAGTCGTCAAACACTACTCTCGTGATATTTTTAAAATCTCCCGCCTCTTTAATAAGCGGTTCGATAACCGACGGGTCTTTACCCGCGTCGTAACACTCCCAACCTACTTCTTTTAAAGGTTTAAAAGACTTGTTGTATTGACGGCGATTAACGTCAACTTGAACGGGCACCATAAACGTTCTTTCTATACCTAAGTAACCGCAACACTCCATTGGCGTCATACGAGAAACCTGAGTGTTTCCAAATTCATTATTGTATCTTCCTTCGGGGTGACCCCAAAGCCAAAGCCTATCTCTTAATTTTGCCATAAATAACTCCTTGTTGTAATATTTCACTTTTATTTTATACAAGTTATGTTTATTATAAAACTTAAAACAATCAATGTCAATGGGTAATTTAAAATTTAAACAAAAAAACCCGACTTTCGTCGGGTTGATTTTATAAAATTATACGCCTGAATATGCTGCAAAGCCACAGTCGATAGGAAGAACTACGCCCGTAATTGCCGACGCTGACTTATCGTCGCAAAGGAATAAGGTTGCGCCTAAAAGTTCTTCAGCGTCAACGAACCTATTCATAGGCGTTCCGTTTAAAATCTTAGCGCTTCTTGCAGTTGGAGTTCCGTCATCGTTAAAAAGTAACGCTTTGTTTTGCGCAGATACTAAAAAGCCCGGAGCAATTGCGTTACAGCGAATACCCGTACCAGCAAAGTGAGTTGCAAGCCATTGAGTAAAGTTGGAAATACCTGCTTTTGCAGCGGAATACGCTGGGATTTTAGTAAGCGGAGTATATGCGTTCATTGAAGAAATGTTTAAAATGCAACCTTTTTTTGCTTCAACCATATCTTTTGCAAAAACTTGAGTTGGAAGTAACGTTCCTTGGAAGTTGAGTTTAAAAACGAAGTCAACGCCGTTAGGCTCTAAATCAAAGAAAGATTTTCCGCCCGGTTTTGCTTCGTGTTGATATTCGTTATCGGTGGTTGCTCTTGGATTGTTACCACCTGCGCCGTTAACTAAAATATCGCATGGGCCTAAATCTTTAAGCACCGCTTGGCGAACGCCTTCAAGGCTTTCAAGTTCTAAAACGTTTGCCTTGTAACCTTCGCAAATAAGACCTTCCTTCTTTAACTCGTCAGCAAATTTTTTAACCGCTTCTTCGTTAAGATCAAGAGCCGCTACCTTTGCTCCGCTTTGAGCAAACGCGCGAGCCATAGCGCCACAAATAAGACCACCAGCGCCCGTAATTACCACTACTTTACCCGTATAATCAACGTTTAATGGAAGTTTAATCATAATTCACCTCTTATTTCTTCAAATTGTCAAGTAAATCCCAAACGCCGAGCATATACATTATGCCGAGCGCTCTATCGTAAAGACCGTAACCTGGGCGAACTTTACCCGGTTTTTCATCCCACAAGTGTCTACCGTGGTCGGGGCGAATGTAACCTTCGAAACCACAGTCGTGATAAGCCTTTAAAATTTCGATAATACCGGTATCTCCATCACAATCGCGGTGACTCGCCTCGGAGAAATCTCCGTTTTCAAAGTGTTTAACGTTTCTAATGTGAGCAAACGCTATTCTATCACAATGTTTTCTAACGATTTTAGCAACGTCGTTGTTTGGATTAGCGTTCAAACTACCCGAACAAAGCGTTAAGCAGTTATACGGATTATCAACCATCTTTAAAAATCTATCAATGCTCGGCTCGTCTATTAAAAGCCTTGGAAGACCGAAGATATCCCACGGCGGATCATCCATGTGAATTGCCATTTTAATATCGCACTCTTCACAGGTTGGCATGATTGCTTCAAGGAAATATTTTAAGTTTTCCCAAAGTTTTTCTTTGGTTACGCCTTCGTAAGCCTTAAATAATTCGTCGAGTTTAGCCATACGCTCAGGCTCCCAACCGGGGAAAGACATATTGTACTTCTCAGTAAAATCTAAAATATACTTAGCCATTGCGTTATAATCGTCTTGAATCATATTCTTTTCGTAAAAGAGAGCGGTTGAACCGTCTCCAACTTCGTGGAAAAGATTGCTTCTAGTCCAATCGAAAATAGGCATAAAGTTATAACATATAACTTTTACCCCAAACTTAGAAAGATTGCGGATGCAAGTTTTATAATTTTCTATATACTTATCTCTAGTTGGAAGACCAATTTTTATATCGTCGTGAACGTTGACGGATTCAACAACGTCAATGTTAAAATCGTATTTATCACATTGTTCTTTTACCTTAGAAATTTCTTCTTCAGTCCAAATTTCACCAGGCATCTTATCGTGAAGCGCCCATACTATTCCCTTTACGCCGGGAATTTGCTTAATATCGGATAATTTGATACGATCGTTACCTTCTCCGTACCATCTAAAAGTCATTTGCATATTGATTACCCCTTGTACTTACTATTTTACACTTGTTTTTAAAAAATGTAAATTAAATCGCAGTAAAAATTTTTTAAAGCGTTAAACCTTGAAAGTTTAAATAAAAAAGCATAGGTAAAAACCTATGCTTGTTTTAACTTATATTTTAAGCCGTTAGAAACAAGCTAGGCGAGGCGTTTGTGGTTTTATGGAAGGGAGCGACCTTGTTGGTCGCAGGAATTTCGGAAAACCA
>JAZSBA010000060.1:0-5958 GCA_045602125.1 Christensenellaceae bacterium
TATATATTGAATTTAACTTTTTGTAAAGATTGTTAAACTAAAAGTTTAATTGAAAAAATTTAAGCCGTTATAAGAAAGCTAGGCTAACTCAAAGTTTAGTTAAAAAGATATTTTAAGCCGTTATAAGAAAGCTAGGCTAACTCAAAGTTTAGCAAAGCGATATTTTAAGCCGTTAGAAACAATTTAATATAATAAACTTTAATCCACAACTTTTTGTTGAAAACAAAAAATATAACTTTGCGACAGCAAAATATCTCTTGCCAATAGGCAAATATATCTTTTTACGCAGTAAAAAATAGAACTATTAAAAATTGCACGCATCAAGCGTGCAAATTTTTAATAATTATTATAGATGTCAGACATCTTCTTATCTTGATATACGTTCTCAATAGCGAGCGCAAAGAGTTTTGCTGCGGAGATAACTTCGATTTTATCGAGTTTCTTTTCTTCAGGAAGAGCAACGGTATCTAATACTACGAGTTTAGTAATGTGAGAATTTTTAATTCTTTCAATTGCAGGGCCACTAAATACTGCGTGTGAACAACAAGCGTAAATTTCTTTAGCGCCGTTATTGTAAAGCGCTTCAGCGCCTTGAACGATAGTACCTGCAGTATCGATCATATCGTCAACCATCAAGCACTTTTTGCCCTTGATATCGCCGATAATGTTCATAACTTCAAGTTGGTTTGCCTTGGGGCGACGCTTATCGATAATCGCCATAGAGCAACCGAGTTTGCTTGCAACGTTTCTCGCTCTAGTAACAGAGCCAACGTCTGGAGATACGACGCAGAAATCTTCGTCAACTTTATCTTGGAAGTATCTAAATAATAATGGACCGCCAACTAAGTGGTCAACGGGAATATTGAAGAAACCTTGAATTTGAAGAGCGTGAAGATCCATAGTTAAGATTCTATCAGCGCCTGCGGTTTGAATAAGGTCTGCAACGAGTTTTGCCGTGATTGGATCTCTAGGTCTTGCCTTTCTATCTTGGCGAGCGTAACCAAAATAAGGAATAACCGCCGTGATACGACCTGCAGATGCTCTCTTTACCGCGTCAATCATAACTAAAAGTTCCATTAAGTTATCGTTAACGGGTTGACAGGTAGATTGAATAATGAAAACGTCTCTACCTCTTACTGTTTCGCCGATGTGAACATTTATCTCACCGTCGCTGAAACGACCAACTTCCACTTCAGCAAGCTCCATATTGAGCTCTTTAGCTATTGCTTCTGCTAAAGCTTTGTTTGAGTTACCAGAAAAAAGTTTTATCTCTGTTCCGTGTGCTATCATAACTCCTCCGTAGAAAATATATAAAAATTTAGGCAATTTAGCCTATATATATTGTATAAAATTTAATCGTTTAAGTCAATCAAAAAGACAAACTTTTACACTTTTCTTTTACTTGAAAAAAACTCTTTCAAAATATCCGAGCACTCGCTTTCAAGTATTCCGCCTATCGCATCCGTTTTATGGTTTAACACTCCCTTTGATAAAATATGAAAGTTACTAAAAACCGCTCCGCTCTTTCTTTCAAACGCGCCAAAGTACAAAGTTTTTATCCTTGCGTTAACTATTGCGCCGGCGCACATTGGGCAAGGCTCTAAGGTAACGTACATTTCTGCTTCCTCAAGCCTCCAATCTTTTAACTTTTTGCACGCCTTTTCTATCGCTAAAATTTCAGCGTGATGAGTTGCCAAGTTACTAGTGTTTCTCTTATTATAGGCTTTTGAAATCACGACGCCGTCTTTAACTATCACCGCGCCGATTGGAACTTCACCGAGCTTTTCCGCCTTTTTTGCTTGATTTAAAGCCATTTTCATATATTTTTCGTGAATTTTCATTTGTGATACTTCCCATCTTCCATAATAGTAAACGCGCGGTAAATTTGCTCAACTAAAATAACGCGCATTAAAGTGTGAGGAAAAGTCATAGCGGAAAAGGAAATCTTCTCGTTAGCGAGCGCTTTAACGCTACTATCTATTCCGTAAGACCCACCGATAATAAAGGTTATCTCCCCCTGCTTGTCCTTAACCGATTTAAGTTTGTTTGAAAAACTTTCAGAACTTACCTTTTCCCCTTCGATAGCAAGCGCTATAACGTAACCGGACAAGTACTTTTTTATGTCTTCCCCTTCGCGTTTTAAAATTTCTGAAATCTCGCTAGGATTGGGGTCTTGAACGATGTTTTTCTCTTTTACTTCTATAACGCTAACTTTTGCAAAGCGGTTTAATCTCTTTATATATTCTTGAACGCCACTAGCAAAATAATCTTCTTTGATTTTGCCAACGCAAACTATATTTATCTTTACCATCACGCCACCAACGTTACTATCCAAGTAACTAATGATATAAGTATTCCAAGGCTTGCGCCAAGCAAAAATTCGCCTTGATTAATCTTTTTAAACTCTTTGGATAATTCTATTTCTTTTTCCCCTTTTTTAATAAGGAGTAAAACGCCTAAAACGAGAGATATAAGCCCCACCGCCATTAAAATATACTGGGTAGCGCCAACGATTTCAAAACCGAAAAAGTAGTAGTTTAAAACGATATATAAGTTATTTATAAAGTGCATTATAATAACGTATAAAATATTCCCGCCGTATAAAATAATCATAGAGTACAGCGAGCCTACGATAAATTGATATATCGTTTGCGAGGGGGACATATGAAAAAGTGAAAAGAGTAGCCCCGAAAATATTATTGCAAATAAATTACCCGTACTTTTTAAAGAGTTTACTAAAATACCTCTAAACGCGTACTCTTCAACTATTGCAGGAAGTATGCACACCGTAATTATCGTTAAAACGACGTTGCCTATCGTTTTACTCGGAAGTGTGGGAGCGGGAACTTCAAGCCCTAAACTTGATAGCCAAGTTACGAAATAAGTATTTATATTTGAAAGGGCAAAAAATATCCCTATAAAGATTAAAATTGACGCGATAGCCGGAACTTTATTAAACTTACGGTTAAGTTCTATAACCATAAACGGTGATTTTCTTTTATAACGCAAAAAGCCGATTGCGAGTAGCATTGCAATCGGACCTATAACGTAGTTTAAAATAATAACCCCGTCTAAAGTGAAAACAGACTGGTCTCCACCTGAAACCAAAGTTAAAATTACTGAAAAAATCAAGGAGCATAAAAGAGCGGAGGCTACCATAAAAGAATATAAATAGCCACCGTCTCTACCTAACAATATTAAGTTTTCGCCACCTTGCTTTTGAGTTTTCATATATATATGATAACTCTTTTTTATATATTTTTCAAGTCAATCGTCAAAAAAACATTGATTATCGCAAGGTGGCTTTTCGTCATCGCAAATTTCTTTTCTCTCGGTGAAATCAACTAAGATTGCATCGTCGCCTATTTTTACGATTTTATCAAACGGAATTTCAAAATTTTCAGTAGATAAAAATCCGCATTTTTTACCCGGCGCTATTAGTTTTTGAATTTTACCGTTTCGCTTGGAAATTACTAAATCGCAAACTTTCCCTAAGTTCTTGCCGGTGGTTACTTCTAAAATTTCCTTCTTTTTAAGTTCACTATATAATATCGTCATATTAAAAAATATGCCGAATTTTCGTTTTTTAGTACGCAGTCGTGAGTTTTGAGTGCAAAATTTTAAGAGCGTTCTTTTCAAGCCTACTTACTTGCGCTTGCGAAAGCCCAACTTCCGTTGAAATCTCCGTTTGCGTTCTTCCTTCAAAGTAACGAAGATATAAAATTTTTCTCTCTCGTTCTTCAAGTTTATCAAGCGCCGACTTTAAGGCGATATTTTCCGTCCACCTATCGTCGCACTCCTTGGCGTCTGAAATCTGGTCCATTAGATAAAGTTCTTCCCCTTCTTTAGAATACACGGGGTCGTAAAGCGACACGGGGTCGGATATTGCATCTAAAGCGTACACCACTTCACTTTCTAGTATAGAAAGTTCCTTGGCGATATTTTCAGGCGTTGCTAAAACGTCCTTTTTTTCAAGTTCCGTTCGCGTTTTTAAAACTAAATACGCCGTATCTCTTATGGATCTTGAAATTCTTAAACTGTTGTTAGTTCTTATAATTCTTTTAATCTCGCCTATAATCATAGGAACTGCGTAAGTTGAAAAAGTTACGCCGAAAGATAAATCAAAATTATCAACGGCTTTTATAAGACCTATGCAACCCGCTTGAAACATATCGTCTTTTGAAACTTTCGCGCCGTGAAATCTTTTAATTATCGATAAAACTAGCCTAACGTTTGCCGTGATAAATTGAGATTTAGCATGCTCGTCACCCTGCTTTATTTTTTCAAGTAGTAGTTCGCTTTCGCCCTTTTGTAATCTAGGTAGAGTTTTGGTGTCAACTCCACAAATGTTAACTTTGTCTAAATTCATTTATCCCCCTTGCGAGAGTATTTATAGTTTTAACAATTGAGAAGTTTTTATACACCTAAAAATCTATGTTGAAAACTTTGTTAGTAACCGTCGCGAAATTTGTCGATTTTAAAAAGTTATCAACATCGGTTTTCAACATGTTGATAACTCACTTTATGCTTGATTTTTTATAAAGCGTATGATATACTAGCCGTATGGAAAAGTGGCTTGAACGCTCTGTCGCTTTATACGGCGAAGAGAAAATTGAAAAACTCAAAAATTCTCACGTTGCAATTTTCGGTGCAGGCGGAGTTGGTTCTTACGCCATTGAAGCGCTCGCTCGCGCTGGAATTGGTGAAATCACTATCATAGATAGTGATAGTTATTCTGAAACCAATATTAACCGCCAACTTTACGCAACGATAGATACGGTTGGCAAAAAGAAAGTTGACGTTGCTAAAGCGAGAATTTTATCAATCAATCCCGATTGCAAAGTAAGCGTTATTGATAAGTTTATTTTAGAAGAAAACGCTTTTGATATTGACTTTTCTAAGTTTTCTTACGTCATTGACGCGATTGATACTATAAGCGGTAAAATAGGCATAATTTTAGAGTGCAAAAAGCACGGCGTTCCGATAATTTGTTCAATGGGTACTGGAAACAAAACAAACCCCACTCTTTTCAAGGTGGAAGATATTTCAAAAACTAAGGTTTGCCCGCTTGCAAAAGCAATGCGAAAACTGCTTAAAGATAGGAATATTTCAAACGTAAAAGTGGTGTACTCTGAAGAAGAACCTAAAAAGCAAGGAAATAAAGTTCCGTCTAGCAATTCTTTCGTACCTGCGGTTGCAGGGCTAATTTTAGCGGGAACTGTAATAAACGATTTAACGGAGGCAAAATGACTAAAAGAGAACTTGGAGAAAAGTATTTTAAAGACGGATACAACTGCGCGCAAGCGGTAGCGCTTGCATTTCAAAATGAACTTCACTTTAACGAAGATTTTATAGTGAAACTCGTATCTGGCTACGGCGGTGGTTTTGGGCGTATGCGCGAAGTTTGCGGAGCGGTATCAGGCATGATTTTCGTTCTTAACGCGTTAGAAGGTACCATTGACCCTAACGACAACGAGGCTAAAATGGAACTTTATCAAAAAGTTCAAACGCTTATGAAGGAGTTTAAAGAAAAAAACGGAAGTTATATCTGCCGTGAACTTTTAGCTCTTCCAGAGCACAATTCCGAGCCAACCCCTGAAAAGAGAACGGAAAATTATTATAAAAAGCGCCCCTGCGCATCTCTCGTTGGCGACGCTTGTGAAATATTAGAAAATTATTTGAATAAATAAAATAAATGCTAACGGAAATTCCGTTAGCATTTTTTAATATAAGTATTAAAGCAAATCTAAAATAGAAGTTTTAGAATAACAAACGCTCCTTTTATCTAAAAACACGTCCGCCCCACTACCTTTGTTTATATGCAAAGATATTATCATAACGTAACCGTATATTATATTATCTATCAAAACTTTTTTGTTGCTCTTAGGAAAATACTCTTCAAGTTTACGCTTATATTCTAAATTGCTTTCTAAAAATCCATTTACTTTCTCTCTTGCT
>JAZSBA010000061.1:0-12392 GCA_045602125.1 Christensenellaceae bacterium
ACCGTAAAAAACCCTATGACTATTACGGCAAATTCCGTGAGATTTTTTATTTACTATATAAGTTCCGCTAAGGAAATAAACTCTTTAACCGAGAGTTCTTCTCCCCTTGCGCTTACTTGAATATTGAGTTTTTCAAGCAAACTTTCCGCGTCTACTCTTGAAAGATTATAACCTTTCATTAAGTTGTTAACTAAAGTTTTTCTTCGCATGGTAAACGCGCACTTAACCAATTTTCTAAATTTATCTATATCCTTAATATTATATTTATTAGGATTTAAAGTTATTTTTACAACTGCCGAGTCAACGTTTGGCACTGGATAGAATTTTTCACGCCCGATATACTCTATAATCTCGGTGTCAGCTACCGCGTTGATTGCAACCGTTATACTTCCGTAATCGGAAGTTTTTTCTTTTGCAACTATGCGCTCGGCAACTTCCTTTTGAATAGTAACTACTATCGCCTTGCAATTTTTAGCGTCTTCAATAAAACGCATAATGATGGGCGTCGTTATATAATAAGGAAGGTTAGCAACTAGTATATAATTTTCGCCCGCCAAAGCTTCAATTTCTTCCATCGAAACTTTCATAATATCTCTAAAATCAATAGTCGCGTTTGAAAACTCCGATAACGTTTTATCTAAAACGGGTTTTAAGTTTTTATCAACTTCAAAGCCTAAAACTTTTTTAGCGCGTTTTGCAATCTCCGCCGTCAAAGTACCTGCGCCAACGCCTATTTCTAAAACGTTCGTATCGCTATTTACCCCTGCTCTTTCAACGACTCTACCTAGCAAAACTTCGTCGGTTAAAAAGTTTTGGCCGAGCGATTTTTTAAAAGTGAAGTTTTTTTCTTTAAGAACGTTTTTTATATTCATAAAAACCTAAATTTTACCCAAACTTAAATTGGGCAAAAACGCTAAAAATTATTTTAGTAGTTTGTTTCCAAACTAACGAAAGAGAAAGATAGGCAATAAAACTTGCCTATCGTTACATATTAAAAAATTTTCTAAAATTATTTTCAATTTGAACTTCGAGTTCATTAAGCGGTATATCTAAAACTGAACTTACGAACTTATACACTTCAACGACGTATTTAGGCTCGTTAATTTTACCGCGATACGGAACTGGCGCCATAAACGGACAGTCCGTTTCAAAAAACACTCTATCTATCGGAAGGGATTTTAAAACTTCCGATTTTTTTGAGTTTTTAAAGGTTAAAGCGCCGCCAAACGAGAAGTACGCCCCCATTTTTAAAAGTATTTTTGCAATCTCAATAGAACCGGAAAAGCAATGCATTAAAAACCCTTTTTTAAGGCGCGGGCTATATTCTTTTAAAATATTAACCGTGTCTTGCCAAGCGTCGCGCGAGTGGACAATAACCGGCATATCGAGTTTTATTGCAAGTTCAAGTTGGTCAATAAACGCTCTTTTTTGAACTTCCATATCGTAGCCTTCATAGTAGTAGTCAAGACCAATCTCGCCTATTGCTATGCATTTTTTACGTTTTGAAAGTTCTTCTATTTTTTCAAGCGCCTTGCTATCTATTTCGTTGCAAGCGTCTGGGTGGCAACCTGCGGTAAAGTAAACTTCTTCAAAGTTTTCAGCGTTTTTAGAAACGTTAAAAGACGATTCTAAACAGCAACCAACGTCAACAACAAGCCCCACTCCGTTTGATAAATACCCATTTCTTACCCCGTCTATTTCAGGGAAAAGTTTAGGATCGGTAAGATGAGCGTGCGAGTCTATATACATTAGCCAACCACCGAACCTGCGGGCATATCGCTTTCAGGCGAGATAAGAACTACTTTATCGCCGTGTTCCGCGCAAAGTATCATACCTTCAGATACCACGCCACAAAGTTTAGCAGGTTTTAAGTTAGCAACGAGTATTACCTTTTTACCAACGAGTTCTTCGGGTTTATAGTACTTTTTAAGACCTGACGCAACCGTTCTTTCTTCATCGCCAAGGTCAAGCGTTAACTTGTAGAGTTTGTTTGATTTTTCAACGTCTTCACAAGTTTTAACTACCGCAACTTTAAGTTGAGTTTTAAAGAACTCGTCAATTGAAATTTGAGAAACTTCTTCCACTTTCTTTTCTTCCTTTTTCTCTTCTGCTTTTTTAGCCTTTTCTTGCGCCTTATGGCGTTCGGTCATCATCTTTTCGATTTCCGCTATTTCCTTGTTAACGTCAATTCTCGGGAAAATAGGCGTAGCCTTTTCAACTTCAATTCCCGCCTTTAAAACGCCGAAATACGCGTTATCGAAGGTGTTTTCTTGCTTGCCGTCAATTTTATAGAGCGCAAGTATTTTATCGGGCGCTTTGGTGATGAACGGCTTTAATAAAATTGCCGATACTCTTATGCACTCGGATAAAATATACATAACCGTTTTAAGTCTATCACGCATATTCTCGTCTTTAGAAATCTTCCAAGGCTCGGTTTCGTCGATATACTTATTCGCTCTTTCAATGAGTTTGAAAATTTCAGATAATGCCGTAGGAACGTCAATTAAATCAATTTGCTTTTGAACTCTTGAAAGCGTTCCGTTAAGAAGAGAGATAACTTCGTTATCAAGGTCGGTAAGTTCGGTATGCTCTGGTAAAATTCCGCCAAAATATTGGTTTATCATAGCGGTAGTTCTAGAAACTAAGTTACCAAGGTCGTTAGATAAATCGCCGTTAATTCTCTTTAATAAACTTTCGTTAGTGTAAACGCCGTCGTTACCGAACGGAATTTCTCTAAGTAAGAAATATCTAAGCGCGTCGCAACCGTAACGGTCAACGAGTTCCTTAGGATCGGTAATTTCAGTTTTAATCTTATCGCCTTTGGATTTTGAAAGTTTATCCCCGCCGATAAGCAACCAACCGTGGCCGTAAACTCTCTTTGGCATTTCAACGCCGAGAGCCATTAAGATAGCAGGCCAAATAATGGTGTGGAAACGAACGATTTCTTTACCAACCATTTGAAGATCCGCCGGCCAATAACGATTGAAAAGTTCGTTATTTTCCGTGCCGTAGCCAAGAGCGGTGATATAGTTAGTGAGAGCGTCAACCCAAACGTATACCGTGTGATTTTTATCAAACGTTACGGGAATACCCCACTTGATAGTCGTTCTTGAAACGCATAAATCTTGAAGACCGGGTTTTATAAAGTTATTAACCATTTCGTTAACTCTTGACTTTGGTTGTAAAAACTCGGGGTTATCTTCGTAGAGTTTTAAAATTCTATCCGCGTACTTTGAAAGGCGGAAGAAGTAACTTTCTTCCTTTCCCTTTTGAACTGGTCTACCGCAATCCGGGCACTTGCCGTCAACGAGTTGGCTTTCCGTCCAGAACGATTCGCAAGGCGTACAGTACCAGCCTTCGTATTCAGATTTATAAATATCTCCGTTATCGTAGAGTTTTTTAAAGATAGTTTGAACGGCTTCTACGTGATAATCGTCGGTAGTTCTTATGAACTTATCGTAAGAAATATCGAGTTCCTTCCAAATTTCTTTAAGCCCGTCAACGAGCGGATTGATAAATTCAATAGGCGTAAGCCCCATTTCAGTCGCTTTCTTTTCAATCTTTTGACCGTGCTCGTCCGTTCCCGTTAAAAAGAAAACGTCCTTTTTAAGCATGCGGTTAAATCTTGCGAGCGCGTCGCAAACGACGGTTGTGTAACA
Organism: Christensenellaceae bacterium; assembly: GCA_045602125.1. Taxonomy (GTDB): domain Bacteria; phylum Bacillota; class Clostridia; order Christensenellales; family Borkfalkiaceae; genus HGM11412. Next base: position 3,660 of record JAZSBA010000061.1, read on the forward strand.
ATGGCCAATGTGCCAGTTACCACTCGGATAGTATATGGGGGTTGTTATATAAAATTTATTGTCTTTCATACCTACTCCAATAAAAATAAATATACTTTTTATTTAGTATATACTAAAATAAAAATTTTGTAAACGAAAATTTAGCGGATAAAACTTTTAACTTTATCATAAGTTAAAATATGAACGCAATTTTTCCAATAATTATACTAATTTCACTAGTTTTTATGCTTTTTACAAGCCCCGAATTAATGCTAACGTCTTTTACCGTAGCAACTGAAAAGGCAGTTTCGCTATCTATAACTTTAATTTCCGTCTACGCTATATGGCAAGGGTTTGCCTATCTTTTAGAAAGTAGCGGAATTAGTAAAAAAATAAGCAAAATTTTTAATAAACCGGTTAAAAAACTGTTTAACACTAGTAGCGACGAAATCGTTTATAATATTTCTCTAAACTTAACTGCAAACGCGCTAGGCCTATCAGGGATTGCAACCCCTTCTGGTATTGAAAGCATGAGACTTCTTGATAGCGAAAATAACGAGCACGGAAAAACCTTACTTATGGTAATTTCTTGCACGTCAATTCAAATTCTTCCAATCTCGGTTATTCAACTGCTTGCAACCTATAATCAAAACCCAACGAGCGCTATAATAGTTTCTATAATTTCAACGATGTTTTCAACGGCGCTAGGAATAATTTTAGTAAAGGTGTTTAAATGAATTTTGTAAATTATTTGATGCCTATTTTCGTTATATTTATACTCGTTTACTCGCTTGTTAAAAAAGTTGAGATTTACAACGTTTTTAGCCGTGGCGTAACTTCTAGTTTAAAACTAATTTTTGAAATATTTCCTGCAATACTTGCAGTACTATTAATTAGTGAATTATTTGAAAAAAGCGGGCTATACGATTGTTTTTTAAGAGTTTTATCCCCAGCTTTATCATTTTTTGGAATACCAAAAGAAGTTTTTAAACTACTAGTTCTTAAACCGTTTTCAGGTAGCGGGAGTTTAGCGCTCCTTGACGAGATTTTTTCTCTTTACGGCGCAGGCGGATACGTAGCCCTTTGCGCGTCGGCGATATTTGGCTCGTCTGAAACGATATTTTACGTATCTTGTTTGTACTATATAAAATGCAAAAATAAAAAGGCTACTAAAGGTATAATTATCTCCCTTGTAGCAACCTTTATATCGGCAATATTTGCCTGCTTTATTTGCAGATTTTTCGTTTAAGTTAAAAAATGCACGCATCGAGCGTGCATTTTTTTAATCATCTATATCAAAACTTTCAAGCACCGATTTAGATTCTAACGGCTTACTGTCACCGTGTTTTACGAAGAACATAGTAACGAACGCAAGCGCTACGAATAATGCAGCATATGGGAACAATACTTTCATTGTTCCTGCCATATCCATCAATAAACCAGATAATACTGGAGTAAGCGCTTGTGCAGCCATTGAAGCCGTGTAGTACCAACCCGTGTATTTACCAGTATCCCCTGCTTTTGCAAGTTCAACAACCATCGGAAAGGAGTTTACGTTGATAGTTGCCCAACCGATACCAGCAAGAGCAAACAATAAATACAATATAATAATAGAAGTGTTCGAGTTTATAAAGATCGCAAGGAAAAATGCAGTTGCAAGCATAATAACACCTGCCAATATCGTTTTCTTTCTGCCAAATTTTGATGCTATCATACCAACTGGAACATATGATACTATTGCAGCCGCTTGAGCAATAATTAAAGTTGAATTATAATCTTTTTGTAAAATTGTGGATGCATATAACGAGAATTTTGACGTTACTGCGTTATATCCTAAATACCAAAGAGCAACAGATGATAAAATCAATAACAAAGATCTAAATTCAGCCTTTGAAAGTTTGTGTTTTTCTTCATTGTTTTCTTTGGTTTCATCTTCTTCCATAATGCCAAGTTTCAATGATTCTTCGTTCATTTCTTTTGCCCACTTAGGCTCTCTAACCGTGAATATAAAGATAATTAAACCAACGGCCATTACAGCGCAGACAGCAGATACAAATCCCGTATAACTCATCATTTGATTAATTACTGAACCTGTCTTAAATATCATACCTAAACATAAAACTATAATACCACCAGCAGCACCCATAAGATTTATAATTGCATTTCCCTTCGAACGTAAAGGTTTAATCGTTACGTCTGGCATGAGCGCAACCGCTGGGGAACGGAATGTTGCCATAGCAACAAGCGTTAATAATAATAAAGTAAAGAATAAAACTAACGGTACAGGATTTGACTTAGTTTGAGTCCAAGCATAAGCAGAACGAGCGGATACCACAACGTTTGTGTAAACGTTATTTGCACCACCCTTTTCATATTCGTTACCATTTACGTCAACGTATTTATCACTATCAATATCGTAAACAATTAATTTATACTGTCCATCCTCGTATAAATAAGTATCTTTAGAGTGATCAATTAAGCTTATAAAATACTCCTTCAATTCTCCCTGCTCTACACTTGAAAGGTCTTGATAGTTTTTATTATAAACAATGTTTGCTATATAATCTTGAGTTGAAATTTTAGCTTCGTCTTTTTTGAAAAACTGTACAAATCTATCAAAAATATTATCAGAAGACTCTTCCCCTTCTTCTAAATTTGTAATTTCATTATTTTCTTCCCAAATTGTTTCCATGAAAGATGAATTATCATTAGTTTCATAAACTTTAGAAAGTTGCATGTTATCGGCAAAAGTTAAACTTACAAACATTACTACAGCTAACACCGAACCTATAACAATGTAAGGGGTTCTCTTACCGTATTTTGTTTTAGTTTTATCTGATAAAGCACCAAAAAGCGGTAACATAAATAACGCTAAAACGTTATCAAGCGCCATAATTGCGCCAGATGCAGTTTGATTAAGACCAAACTTATTAACCAGCATCATTGGAACGATTGAATCGTACGCTTGCCAAAAGGCTGAGATTAAGAAAAACGCAAAACCTACCAAGATAGTTCTTTTATAATTGAGTTTCATCTTAAATTATCTCCTTATTTTTTCTTTGGCTCGTAGCCGTAAATTAATCTATGGCAACTTTCACACTCTTTTATTGCGTGAGAGCCGAGTTCTTCCATAAAACTAATGGAGAGCGACGTTGCGCAGAACGGACAATACGCCATTTTCTTCGATAAGTCAAGCCCGAATACTATCGGGAACTTTTTATCCTTTCTACGAATTGCGTATTTCTCCATTAAAGCCTTGTCAATCTTTTCTTCTAAGGTTTTAAGTTCGGCTTTAAGTTTTGAAACTTCTTCCTTCTTAGAATTTTTAAGTTCTTCAAGTTTAGGAGCGTACTCGTCGTACTGGGCTCTCATCGCACGGTTTTGTTGACCGAGTTTGCCGTACTCTTTATAGAGTTCGCTCATCTCTTTTGAATAACTTTCAATCGCTTGTTCTAAACTTGAAACTTTAGCGCAAGCATCGCTAAATTTTTTCTTCAAATATTCAAGTTCAGTTTCGTTTTCACAAGTTTCAACTGCCTTTTCGTATTCCTTAACGCTTTCAAGTTGTTTTTCAAATTCCTTAACTTTTGCGTTATAACTTTCAGTTAAAGTTTGAGCCTTTGATTCAAGTTCTGAAAGAGCGTCTTTTACAGTAGCTAAGAACTTTCTTGCAACGAAGTATTTTTTCGCTTCTTCACTACCGTTAAGTTCGTCTTCTATCGCCTTTAAGTTCTTGTCAATCTCTTGATACTCTACGATAAGTTTTGTTTGTTCTTGCATAATGCCTCCTTAAAGCATATAATTGCTTTCTATTATATCGGTTTTTACACCGCTAAAATCTTCTTTTACTAAATTATAAAATTCTCTAAACCCATACATCTCGCTTGAATAATGAGTAACTTGCATAACGCACTTACCCCTTTTTAACGCGCCGAGAATTAAATGGTGCTTAATGTCTGAGGAAACGTAAAGGTCAACGTCGGTTATCGTTTCAATAACGGTATCGTCAAGCCCCGAACCGCAAAACGACGCTACCCTTTCAATTTCACGATCGGGATCACCGAATATCATTACTTTTTCAGTTAAAAACTCCCTTTCGTATCTTTCCTTTAACTCTGAAAGCGTAGTAGAAGTTTCAAAAATTCTACCGTAACCGCAATTATCGTCAACTTTATAGATAATTTCTTGCTTGGTTGCGCCTAAGCCTTTTGCTAAATAATAGTCTATTCCCTTTTCAGCGCAGTCTAAATTAAGGTGCATTGATATTACGCCTATTTTTTCGTTAACGCAACGAAGAAGAGGGCTTTTTAAATAATCAAGCTTTAAAAGTGGATTAAATATTGCGGGGTGATGAGTAACTATTAAGTTTGCGCCCATCTCTAAAGCCCTATCAATGCTCTCGTCAGTAAGGTCAAGCGTGAAAACTATACCTTTTATCTCCCCTTCAACTTGGGCTATTATTCCAACGTTATCGTAACCGCCTATTTGCTTTACGAGTTTATCCGAAAGTTCAAGCGGAGCGTAACGCTCTAAAGTTTTTAAAACTTCATTAATTTTCATTTAATATTTCCTTTACGATTAAAAGTTTTTCTCTAGCCGTATCCTTTGCGGTTTGAGATGCAGTTTCATCGTTTATAACTTTAAGATAAATTTGCTTTTCAAAATCTAACTTCTTTAAAAAGTCTTGAGATTTGTCTTTTAGATTATCTCTACCGAATAAATACTCTATCTCTGAATAATTATCTACGCCCTTTTCCGCCCTTAAAACGTCGTAAAACTTACCGCGAGAATAAAAGGTAAAATCTTTCAAGATTTTATATCCTAAATCTATTACCGTTCTTCTCACTTTGTCGTTATTCTTCTGCGGGGCTAAAACTAAGGCGTTTGGAAGAGTTTTGGCGTTTGTTAAAATCTTTACGATCTCTTCTCCGCCCATACCTGCAATAATAACCTCGTCTGGCGTTTCATGATAGTTATCAAAGCCGTCGGATACGATTGCAGTTACTCTATCGCCGTAACTTTCAAGTAATTTTTGGGCTTTTTTTAAACTGGGCGCGGAGATATCGGATATTATAACTTTGTTAAACTTACCGCTATCGAGCACGGCTTTTGAAATTTTACCATGGTCGCAACCAATATCTGCAAAAGTTTCGCCACGCCCTATAAGCCCGAATAATACTTCTAACCTACCATCCATTATTCTAAGTACTCTTTGAGTTTTTTAGAACGAGAAGGATGACGGAGTTTTCTAAGCGCTTTGGCTTCAATTTGACGTATTCTTTCACGAGTTACGTTAAATTCTTTACCAACTTCTTCAAGCGTTCTAGGCTTGCCGTCGTCAATACCGTAACGAAGTCTTAAAACTTTTTCTTCTCTAGGCGTTAAAGTGTCGAGAATAGAAATGAGTTGTTTTCTAAGCATTGCAAACGCAACCACGTCGCTAGGAGATGCGGACTTTCCATCTTCGATGAAAGGTCCAAGGTTGCTATCTTCTTCTTCGCCGATAGGCGTTTCAAGCGAAACGGGATCTTGAGCGATAGTTTGAATTTCAACCACCTTTTCAACTGATATTCCCATAACTTCGGCAATTTCTTCAGGAGTAGGTTCTCTACCTAAATCTTGAAGGAGTTGACGTGAAACTTTGATAAGTTTATTGATAGTTTCAACCATATGTACGGGAATTCTTATTGTTCTAGCTTGATCGGCTATTGCTCTAGTGATTGCTTGGCGAATCCACCAAGTAGCGTAAGTTGAGAACTTAAAGCCTTTAGTATAGTCAAACTTTTCAACCGCTTTCATAAGACCCAAGTTACCTTCTTGGATAAGGTCTAATAAATGCATACCACGGCCAACGTATCTTTTAGCGATAGAAACAACGAGTCTTAAGTTTGCCTCTGATAAACGCTTTTTAGCAAACTCGTCGCCTTGCATCATCTTTTCAGCAAGTTCAGCTTCTTCGTCGCCCGATAAAAGCGCTACTTTACCAATATCTTTAAGGTAAACTTTAACAGGGTCGTCCATCGAAACTTCTTTTTCAAGTTGATTGAGAAGATCGTTATCTCTTGACGCTATATCGTCGTAACTTTCAATGATTTCAATATTTTTTTCGTTAAAAGCGTTATAAATTTGCTCAATTTCTTCAGGCGTTATCTTATGCTTTTCAATCTTATCCATAATTTCGTCTGACTTTACGAATTTTTTGCCATCGTAAAAAGTAAGTAATTCCTGAATAATTTCATTAAGTTTTTCTGTTGATACGCTCATATTTTTCTCCATTACAATTTTGATATTTCAATAGTTTTTTCTGCAATTAATTTTGCAAGTTGGTCTTTTTTTGCTTGATCAATTTCGTCTTTGTAAAGTTTGTTAAGGTTAATTAAGTCTTCGTTTAGATTGCTCTTTTTAACCACGCTTACGCAATCGTTAAAATAACGCTTTCCCTGACCTTCCAATATTTTATCGCCGATAGAGAATATTGCGTTGAGTTCTTGAAGCCCAATTTCGCCCACTATGGAATACAGTTTAGAACTCTCCACTCCGCCAATCGTTATGCTTTCAAACACTTTTTCACGAACGGGGTCTGAAAAATAAAGGTCGGATAATTTTTCTTCACTTACATACGGCATTTTATTAATTACCGCCCAAAGCACCGCCCTTTCAGCAACGGATAAACTGTCGTTTTTAATAGTTTCGGTAACTTCAATTTTTTGAATATCGTCAGTTTTAGGTACGGTTACGCTACCGTTTTCTAAATCTCTCTTTAAAGATTGGTAACTTATACCTGAAATTAAACTAACCTTGTTTAAAAGTTCTTCCCTTAAAAACTCACTCTTAACCGTTTTTAAAAGTTCTAAACACTCGGCTAAATATTTTCTCTTATCGGACGCGTCAGTTAAATCCTTGCCCTTTTTAATAAGCGAAAGTTTAAAGTCGATAAGTGGTTCTGCCTTTAATAGTAAAGCGCTATAACCCTCTTTGCCGTATTTTCTAATAACGTCGTCGGGATCTAATCCGTCGGGAAGATTAACTACTTTAACTTCAAAGCCTTCGTTTTCAAAAATATCTAAACTTCTAATAGTTGCTTTTTGACCTGCGCCGTCACCGTCGTAACTAACTAAAACTTTATTTGTATAACGCTTTAACAGTTTGGCTTGAGAAAGAGTTAAACTCGTACCCATAGACGCAACTACGTTAGTAAAACCCGCAAGCGAGAGCGAAATAGCGTCCATATACCCTTCTACCATGATAACGTAGTCAAGGTCGGTTTCTTGGCGGATTTTTTTAAGGTTGTTTACGTTATAGAGAACGTTTTTCTTGTTAAAAAGCACGGTTTCAGACGTGTTTTTATACTTGCCAAAGCCCTTGTCTTCTAAAATTCTACCGCCAAAACCTATAACTTTTCCCATTGAACTGATAATGGGAACGATAAGCCTTTCCGCTTGAAAATCGTAAACGCCCTTTTTACCTTGGGAACATACGCCCGCTTCAATCATTTCTTGCTCGGAATACCCCAAACCTTTAAGGTGGTTAACGAGCCCGTAATAGTCGAGCGACGCTCCAATTCCAAAGTGGCGAACGGTTTTACTATCAAGCCCGCGCTTTGCTAAATATTCTAGCCAAACGTTTGCTCTTTCATCGCTAAGGTTTTTTGCGTAGAAAAGCGCCGTGTCGCGCATTAAAGAGTAAAGCCTTTCTTTTTTGTTGCGCGCTTTCTTTGCCTGCTCTTCCGATTCAAAATCAGTTTCGGGAAGTGGCATCTTGGCGCGCTCGGCAAGTATTTTAACGGCGTCGAAAAAGTCAACCGTTTCAACTTCTTGTATAAACTTTATAACGTCGCCCCCTTTACCGCAACCAAAACAATGATAAAATTGCCCCGGCTCGTTTACGGTAAACGAAGGCGTTTTTTCCGTGTGACCCGGAAGTGGACAACACGCCCAATAGTTTGAAGAGCCTTTTCTAACTAAATTGCAATACCGACTGACTACGTCTACTATGTTGTTTTTACTTTTAAGTTCTTCAATAAACTTTTCGTCAAACGTCGGCATAGACTTGCTCCTTTAAAAACTCTTGGGAATAAATATTTGATTGAAAGCGTTGATTGCGTATCTATCGGTCATTGAAGAAAGATAATCGCAAATAACCGTGTCAATCGAATATTCGTTTAATAATTTTAAATAAAATTCGGGAAGTTTATCAGGGTTTACTAAAAAATAATCGTACATACTAGTAAGCATATTGCCGGCTCTTTCTTCTTCCCTTTTAGCCGTCGGCATCATATATACGTTTTCAAACATAAACGCGCGAAGTTCTTTCATTGCCCCGTCAACTTCGGGCGCTAAGGCTACGAACGGTTTATCTAAACTGTTTTCGTAAGCCGAATTTATCATAACGTTAATTCTCTCTCTTGAAGTTTTGCCAAGAATTTTTATAACGTTACTAGGAAGGTCTTCAATTTTTATTACGCCTGCTCTAACAGCGTCGTCAACGTCGTGATTAAGATAGGCTATTTTATCGGAAATAAGTACCGCTTGACCTTCTAAAGTAGACGGTTTCGTTCCCGATTTATGATTGAGTATTCCGTCTCTAACTTCTAAGGTAAGGTTTAAGCCTTGACCGTTATTTTCTAAAACGTCAACTACTCTTAAAGACTGCTTATTATGCATAAACCCGTCTGGGCAAAGTTTAGATAAAACTCTCTCCCCTGCGTGACCGAAAGGAGTATGCCCAAGGTCGTGGCCGAGCGCAATTGCCTCA
>JAZSBA010000062.1:0-3230 GCA_045602125.1 Christensenellaceae bacterium
TATTACTACTTTATAAATTTGGTGGATTATGTCGTTCTGTTCATTTTCAAAAGAAAACAATAAGTCAGGAAAAACGTTAATAGATAACGTTTTCGTTTTAAACTTCTTACCTGACGCTCCTGAACAAGCCGTTAAGGTTTACCTTTACGGTCTTTATTTATGCCAAAATTCAGATTTTTCTATTGATTTAAATGCTTTTTCTGAAGTTTTAAAGATGGAACAATCTGAAGTTGTAGATTGTTTTAAGTATTGGGATGAATACGGCGTCGTTTCTATAATTTCTCAATCTCCGTTTGCAGTTCATTACTACCCGCTTAACGAATCTACCGCAAAATACAGAAGATTTAATCCTGAAAAATACGAGGCGTTCTCTAAATCGGTTCAAGAGATTATAACCGATAGAATGATTTCCGTTACCGAATATAACGAATACTTTACTTTAATGGAAAACACCGCGCTTAAACCAGACGCATTTATTTTAATTATTAAGTATTGCGCAGGCTTAAAAGGCAATAACATTGGCTATAAGTACATTTTAACCGTTGCAAGAGAATTTATTTCAAGGGGAATTACTACCGTTGAACTTATAAATAAAGAACTTGACGGTTACTTTATCTCTTCTAAAGAGATATCAAGCGTTTTAAAGGCGTTAAAAACGACAAAACAACCTGATATTGAAGATATACAAAATTATCAACGCTGGACTGAAAAGCTTGGTTTTGAACATGAATTTATACTTCAAATAGCAACGCTAACTAAGTCAAAAACAATCAAAAAACTTGATAAAAACATTGAAGAATTATATTCAAACAAATGCTTTACTTTAGAAGAAGCTAAATCGTATTTTGCTAAAAAGCAAGAGAATTTCTTGTTATGCTCTGAGATCACTAAAAAACTTGGTATTTACGTTGAAGTTTTAGATAACGTTTTATCAACATACGTCTCCCCTTGGCAAGCAAAAGGCTTTAACCGAGAAGCTCTTTTATTTATTGCCGATTATTGTTTTAGAAAAAATAGGCGAACCTTAGAACTTATGAACACCACGGTTGAAAAACTTTGGAAAATGGGATTAGTTACAATTCAAAGCATCACACTATACATTGAACATCACAATAAAAACGACGAATTTATCGAAAAATTACTCTCTTACGCGGGCAGTCAAAGAAAGCCTAACGCATGGGATAGAGAAAACCTTGAAAACTGGCGTTCATGGAATTTTACTGACGATATGATTATTGAAGCAGCAAAACGTTCAAGCCACGTTACTAACCCTATTTCTTACATGAACAGTATTTTATCTAACTGGAAGAGTCAAAACGTATTTACGGTTGACGCAATTGAAAAACTTCCACAAAAACCGTCATCTTCAAAGACCGTTCATTTTGCTAACGAGAGAAATTATACCGAAAGTGACATTAACAACTTGTTAAAGAACTTTGACGATTTTGAGGTGTAATATGCTAAAATCTAAGATTTTAATTGACAAAGTTAATGGAATTTACGAAAATTTTAAAGGTGAAAAGTACGCGGTAATTCGTTATAACGAACAAATTTTAAAATCTAACGACCAGTTTATTTTTCTTGAAAATAAGCTTGGAAACGAAAAATTTACCCTTGCAAAAGCAGAATACAACGAAGACGTTACCCAAGCAAACAACCTTAAGTTTGAAATAAAGGTTTTGCAAGAGCAAATCAACCAAATTAAAGCCAGCTTACCCCTTATAAAGTACGATTATAAATGCAAAATTTGTAAAGATACTGGTAAAATTGAAGGCAAACGCTGTAAATGTTATTATAAATACTTAACACAAGTTGCCCTTGAAAGCCTTGGCGTTTCAGAACCGCTTGATAGCGATTTCAACTCGCTTATTAAAGATTCAAATCTTATAAAACAATTTAAAATAATAAGAAATTACGCCGAAAACTTCCCCAACACTCAAATTAAAAACTTGATTTTTTCAGGCAACGTTGGAACTGGTAAAACCGAGCTTGCAAAATGCGTGCACACAACCGTTAAAAAGAAGGAAAACATCTCGTTGTTTTTAACGTCAACCGAACTTAACGCAATTTTTATAAAAATGCACACTAGCGAAATTGATAGAAACCTTATTTTTGAAGTGTTAACCGATGCCGACCTATTAATTATAGACGATTTAGGAACTGAGCCGATTTATAAAAACGTAACGGTTGAATATCTACTCTCTCTTATTTCAAATAGAATTGAAAAGAACAAACATTTTATAATCACCACAAACCTTAACGATAAAGAGCTTTTAGAACGCTACAACGAGCGTTTTACTTCGAGAATTTTAGATAAAACTAAATCTCTCTTTATTCCGTTTTATACAAGCGATTTTAGAAAAAACTAATCAAAAACCCCGATTGCGTCGCAATCGGGGTTAACTTATTTAATTAACATTTTTCAGGGTCTGGGTAATCAACGCAAAACGTATCAACGGTAACTTCTACCATAACTTGATCATCGTACGGTCTATCGCTCCAATCTGTTTTAGTTTCAGCGATTTTATCAACGTTTTCAATACCTTCAATAACCTTACCAAACGACGCGTACTGCCCGTCTAAATGCGGAGAATCCTCGTGCATTATAAAGAATTGAGAGCCCGCAGAGTTCGGCATCATAGTTCTTGCCATTGATAAAACCCCTCTTTCGTGCTTTAAAGCGTTTTTAAAGCCGTTTGAAGTAAACTCTCCTTTGATTGAATAACCGGGGCCACCGGTACCCGTTCCGTTCGGGCAACCGCCTTGAATCATAAACCCAGGAATAACTCTATGAAAGCATATTCCGTTATAATAACCTTTCTTTATAAGAGAAATAAAGTTATTTACGGTGTTAGGCGCGATTTCAGGATATAATTCCGCTTTTATCTCTCCGCCAAAATTCATTTTAATAGTAACTATAGGATTTTTCTTTTCCATATATAATAAAACTCCTTATTCTTTAAATTTGATAAGTTCAACACCTGCTTCTTTAAGCAAGGTTACTGAAAATTCATCGGGATAACCGTGTTTATAAATAACTCTTGTAATACCAGAGTTAATAATCATTTTAGTGCAAATAGTACACGGTTGATGCGTAACGTAAATAGTAGCGCCTTTAACCGAAATACCCATTTTAGCAGCTTGACAAATTGCATTTTGTTCAGCGTGAACGGCATAACAAGTTTCTTGACGAGTGCCTGACGGAATATTGAGTTTCTTTCTCAAACACT
>JAZSBA010000063.1:0-5914 GCA_045602125.1 Christensenellaceae bacterium
AAAGATGAAGCCGATAAAAAGGCTAAAGAAATTATTTCACTTGCAATTCAACGTTGCGCAGTAGATCAAAGCAACGAACTTACGGTTACTTCTATTTCAATCCCTAACGACGATATGAAAGCAAGGCTCATTGGCCGTGAAGGTAGAAATATAACCGCTCTTGAAAATGCAACTGGCATTAGGCTTATTATCGACGATACGCCGGAAGTTGTAGTAGCGTCAGGGTTTGACCCCGTTCGCCGTGAAGTTGCAAGGCGCGCGTTAGAAAAACTTATTGCCGACGGTAGAATTCAACCAACTCGTATTGAAGAAACGGTTGAAAAGGTTAAAAAAGAACTTGATGGTATTATTAAGGAAGCGGGCGATAGCGCTACGTTTGAAACGGGCGTTTATAACGTTCATCCTGAACTTATCAAGATTCTTGGTAAACTTAAATTTAGAACAAGTTACGGTCAAAACGTATTAAAGCACTCTTTAGAAGTTGCAAGGCTTGCAGGTCTTATGGCGCAAGAACTTGGCGTTGACGTTAATATTGCAAAGCGCGGTGGTCTTCTTCACGATATCGGTAAAGCGGTTGACTTTGAAAATGAAGGTACTCACATTGCTCTTGGTGTTGAACTTGCTAAAAAGTATAAAGAAAACAAGTTTGTTATTAACTGTATTGAATCTCACCACGGTGACGTTGAGCCTAAGTGCATAGAAGCAGTTCTCGTTCAAGCGGCGGACGCTATCTCTGGTGTTAGACCGGGTGCAAGAAAAGAAATTGAATCAAGTTACGTTAAGAGACTTGAACAACTTGAAGAACTTGCAACTGACTTTAAGGGCGTTGAAAAAGCTTACGCTATTCAAGCGGGTAGAGAAGTTAGAGTTATCGTTAAACCTGAACAAATTGACGATAGCCAAGCTTTATTCCTTGCAAAAGATATTGCTAAGAAAATTGAAGAGACTATGGAATATCCCGGTCAAATTAAAGTTAACGTAATTAGAGAGTCTAGAAGCGTTGAATACGCTAAATAATATAACGTTTAACAATTAAAAATTAAAGACACCTTAAAATGGGTGTCTTTAAAAATAAGGAGAATTATGGCAGAATTTGATTTTAGAAAAAAACTTATAGATTTTTATCCAAAAAACATCCGTAAAGACGTTGAACTTCAAGCAGGAGAGATTGCTTTACCCAATTTAGTTGCTCTTATAAAAACTGATAACGTCGTTATAAACAATGCAATCAAAGACCTTAAAAAGTTCTTAAAATCTGCTTTTGATATTACGGCGGAAATTGACGATAGTGCTCACGGTTTTAAGATTGAAACGGAAGTTTCTAGCGTTTTATCTAAAGATAAAAAGCAATACACGATTTCAGTTTTAGAAGATTCTATTAAAATTATTGCCGAAAGCGATAGGTCGGTTGCTCAAGGTATTTATTATCTTGAATTTTTAATGTTTGAAAAGAAAGCGCCTTACCTTAAAAAAGGCGATATCAAAGTTGAACTTCCATATTCTCCGCGTATGGTTCACTCTGGTTACGGTTACGACGATTTTCCAGACGAATATCTTCAAAATATCGCTCACTATGGTTACGATACTATTCTTCTTTTCACAAAAGGCGTTAACTTATCTCCAGCAGGCGAACTCAATTTTAAAGACGTTGTTAAAAGAGCGTCCCAATTTGGTTTAGACGTTTACGTTTATGCGGCGTTCGGTAACTTTATCGATATCTACGCTGAAAACGCTGAAGAAGAATTTGAAAAAACTTACGGTGCTGTATTTAAAGAATGCCCAGAACTTAAAGGTATTGCGCTCGTTGGCGAGTCGGTTGAATTTAAGAGTAACGACGAAAGGGTTGAAAGGCACTCTGTTAACCAAAAAAGCCCTGATAATTTAGGTAATGGAAGACCTACTGCAGGTTGGTATCCTTGCAAGGATTATCCGCTTTGGATTGAGTTTATCAAAAAATCTATTAGAAAATATAATCCTAACGCAGATATTATTTTCTGGACGTATAACTGGGGTTGGGCTCCTGAAAAAGATAGAATTGAACTTATCAATAATATGCCGACTGACGTTTCTTTACAGGTTACCTTTGAAATGTTTGAGCATTATAATATGCTCGGTTCTGACCAAACTGTCACAGATTATTCTATAACTAGAGCGGAACCAGGTAAATATTTCTTAAGCGAAGCAAAAGCTGCTAAAAAACGTGGTATTAAGCTTTATTCAATGAGTAATACCGCTGGTAGAACTTGGGATTTTGGCGTTATTCCCTATATGCCGTTCCCAAATCAATGGGTAAAGCGTTACGCGGAAATTAACAAGGCTAAAAACGAGTTTGGTTTAGTTGGTCTTATGGAGTGCCATCACTACGGAGCGTTCCCAAGCTTTATTTCAAGACTTTCTCAACTTTGCTTTATGTTTGAAGGTGAAGAAGAGAATAACCTTAAAAGAGTTTATAATGCATACTTTGAAGATTGCTCTAATGAACTCGTTAGCGGTTTTGAAAATATTAGTAGAGCAATTACCTATCTTCCACCGTCTATTGAAGAGCAATATGGTCCTTGCCGTAACGGTACGGCGTATCCATTATGCTTAATTTCTTCTAAAAAACCGCCTAGACTTGAAATTACTATATCTGGCGATAATTTCTGGCCGGGTAATTACGGTCAGTTTGAAGAAGATATGGGATTAGGTTTCTCTGATATTGGCATTCCTTACGGCTTAAGATATAAAAAAGAAATCAAAATGCTTAAAGAGATGATTTCTCTTTTAAAATCTGGTATTAAGAAACTTAAATCGGTTAAGAACAAAAATAAAGAGTTGTTGCAAGTTATTAATCTTTGCGAATATATCTTATGTTGTACGATAACAGTTTTAAACGTTAAGTATTTCTACGAGCAAAAGATATCTCTTAAACTGTGCGAAAGCCCTAAAAAGATGCTTGAAATTTGCGCTAAAATTAGAAAAATCGCTAACGATGAAATTGCAAATGCTGAAAAGAGTATCAAGTATTTGAAAAAGGATAGTTCTTTAGGTTTTGAAGCGTCAATGGGTTACGTTGGTGGCGTTGATAGAGTTTTATGGAAAATTAAGCAAGTAAATTATATGCTTAACCGTGAACTTGGTTATTATGAAACCGAAGTGAAAAAACATCTTGAAAGGATGTAATTAAAGGTATTATATGAAAGAAATTAAAAAGATTGCGCTTATCGCGCATGATAGTAAAAAGCAAGAAATAGTAGAGTGGGCGCTAAATAATAAAGACGTTTTAAAAAATTATGAACTTTGCGGTACCGGTACTACTTCAAAGAGAATTTCGGAAGCAACGGGTCTTAACGTTGTTGGTTATTTATCGGGTCCGCTTGGTGGCGATCAACAAATAGGCGCTAAAGTTGCGGAAGGGGATATTGATTTCGTCGTGTTCCTTTGCGATCCGTTATCCGCTCAACCGCACGATCCTGACGTTAAAGCGTTGCTTAGAATTGCAAACGTTTATAACGTTCCAATTGCTACTAACGTTGCAACGGCTAACTTTGTTATATCTGCAATTAAATAAAATTAACGGTTTGCTTTGCAAACCGTTTTTTTATAAAACAATGATTGTTTTGTTTTTAAGAAAACTCACAGGGGAGACGCGATATTGCCTTCAAGGATGCCCGTCAAAGATTGCCTTCGCAAATGTTTTTGCGATGCAAAAACACCGAACAAGACAGTGTTTTCTCTTGCTCCCACAAACAAAAAAAGAGAACAAGATAAATTCTTGTTCTCTTTTTTTGGCAGGGGAGACGCGAAACTCTAAACACCAATATATGCTTATATTTAAGATTAAAACCACAATATATAGTGGCTTTTTCTTTTATGTCACAATTTAGTCACATTTTGATTAAATTTTGTCAATGATTTTCTTTTTATCTTCTTCGTATAAGTGGGCGTAAGTCTTCGTGACTTGCGCCAAAGTGTCACCGATTAAGTCAGCCACAACAGTTAAGTTTGCGCCTAAATGTATGAGCATAGAAACAAACGAGTGTCGCAAGTCGTGGATTCTAATTTGTTTGACCCCAGCAATGTCTGCATATTTATTAAAAACACGTCTAATTGTATTGTCGGTCAAGGGTGTATCGCCACCAAAGAAAAAAGGACCGTTTGGAACTGTGTAATTTTGAAGTTCGGCTTTTAATGGTTTGCAGATAGGTGTCGTGGCGACCTTTTCAGTTTTAGTGGAAGTAATTTTATATGCGCTGTCGTCGAGCGTTTTTCTGGTTAACGACTTGTTAAATTTTATTCCGTTGGTCTTTATATCGTCGGGTGAAAGTGATAAAACTTCGCCTTTACGTCTTCCAGTATAAAAGAGCATTGAAAATAACGTTCTATACATTTGATTATCTACAACTTTGATAAAAGTTTCAAACTCTTTTCTGGTCCAGAATTGCATTTCCTTTTTTGGAGTTCTGCGTTTGGGCTTTTTAATTGTCAATAGGTAGTTAGTAAATCCGTCGTTTCTATCAGCGCACCAAGTCAAAAATGCTGAAAAATACGTTCTGATTTTAGAAAGGTATTTATAGGAATAATAATCGTTGGTTTTTGGGTTTTTGTTTGACCACAGTTCGTCTTGCCAAAGGTATAATTCTTGCCTTGTAAGATGTTTTAACTGGCAGTCGCCAAAGCGTGGTAAGATTATTAAATCAAATATTTTTTCCTTTTCATAGATTGTCGCATCTTTAATTTGGTTTCTTATTGATTTTAAGTAGGTGTTAACTAAATCCTTAATGGTTAATATTTCTTGACCTTTTTCGGCTTTTTTTTGACGTATAATAGGATTGTTTTTTATAAGTTCGCATTTTTCCGTTATAAAATCAATGTAGGCTTGTTTTGCTAACGTTTTATTCGCATAGCCAGCAAGCCTTTTTTGTTTTTCAATACCGTCGGGCGTGACAATACGAAAACGTATATCATAAACTTTTCCACGTTTTGTTTGTCGTTCACTCAATGAATATTTATTTGAAGATATAAAAAACTCTGCCATAAATCTCTCACGCACGTGCGCACGCACGTGTTATGTTTTTTAAAATATATTTATTATTCTTTCTTTCTTTCTTTTTAAACTAATCTATACTATACTAACCTATACTATACTGTGGCAACCATTTGGCAACCATTTGGCAACCAAACGACAACCACACTAAAAACTCGGTTGGTTAAACTTGTTTTTTAAGTAATTCTTTATATCGTTTGTGGTAAAATTATCAAATTCTGGGTTGTTTATGCTTTCAGATATAAAGTCCATTATTGTATCAATATTTTTTTTGTAATTGCACGTGGACTGCATAACTTCTAAATCTAACGAGAAATAAAGGGTAATAGCAAATGCTTTTTGCGATAAAACATTGCTGTAAAGACTTGTGAAGGCTTCAAGTTGGCTATCAAAGTCGTCTATATCTTCTTGCGTGACATCAAGTTCACTAAACGCTTCTTTTACCATTTCTGTAATTTTATTTGTAATCACTGTTTCTTTTTTGCAAAAATCTAAACCATTTTCAAAGTTGTATTTTTTTGCACTATCAATAAAAGATTTAATAAGCGCCTTTCTTAACATATCAATTCTTTTATAGCATTCTTTTAATCTTATATTAAGTTGCGCTTCTGCAAAGTGTGTTTTTGATTCCTTGCTTTTTGCTTCTTTAATCGTTTTTCTTGCTGAAATTAAATTCTTAATGCTAATAATTGCAACTATTAGGCAAATAGAGAACAAAACACAGCCAATTACTATAAATGCTGTTTCCATTATAAATTACTCATAAAAGACACTGCTCGACCAAGACAGCGTATGTTGTTTAATTCTTCACCGATAAAAACAAACGGTTCATATCTGGGATTTTCAGCCTGCAAAACAAGTTTCTTTTGTTCCGGGTAGTAATACCAG
>JAZSBA010000064.1:0-2312 GCA_045602125.1 Christensenellaceae bacterium
ATTATAAATTAAGATTCTTCATTAAATTTTTAATTTCATCTTGCCTTTGATTATTCGAGCTTGTTGCTTCTTTTAATTCGTTAATGGATTTTTGACGTCTATTTTTGTCAAACAAATTAAACCATCTTTTAACTTGATAAAAAGGAAGAAGTATAGGATATTTTTGCAAAATAGGATATTGCATTTTTATAACCTTATACGGTAAAAATATGCGTGAAAATAAGAATTTTGCTTTACCCTTTTCCTTTTGTTCAATAGCAACGCGATTTTCCATCGTGCCGTAAGTTCCCGAAAACAACACGTAGTTGGAAACGCTTTCAACGAGCGGACTTGACTCCCCACTTTCAAACCAGAATTTACTAGTTTCTTGAACGGCTTTTTCAAAAACGTCTAAACCGGAGTCAGTTAAATATTTTTGTTTGATTTCTTCATTAAACTTTAAAGTCTTATTTAAAATCCATGCATCCAAGAAAAATCTAACTCCGCAACCACCAATTGCAAAATGCCCAGCCATATGTTCAATATGGTAAAAGTAAAAGGCTTCGCTTGATAACTTTTGATTGTATTCTTTTTCGTTAACAACGTCTTTTAAGCACTTTAAAACTAAAGGTTTCGTTCTATCGTTAACGGAACTAGGATTGTATCTAAGTTCAATAGGAATTCCGCTTGGAGAAGTTAAAATAGCGTCGTATTCCCTTTTAAAATCGTACTTATATTGAAGTTTAGAAACTAATAGGTCAATGACCTTATCTAAATTTTCAGGGTTAATATAAATATCAATATCACAGCTCGTTCTCATCCACGGCTCTTTGTAATACGCTCGAAGCACCGAGCCTTTAAGCGGAATAAAAACTATTTTTTCTTGTTCTAAAAGGTTGCAAATTGAATCAAATTCGTGTTTAATTTGCTCATAGCGAAGAACCGCCATATTTCTCTCGTGAGAAAAGCGTTCATTTGCAATCGTACCTTCTGGGAGCATTTGATTTTTAAGCAATGCATCCGCAACGAGATGAACTATATCGTGCTTCTTTGAAAGGTCGTAAATTATCGGTAAATTTTTACCCGTTATTGAATTTTTAATATCTTGAGTTAATTCTTCACCAAATTCATAGCGAATTAACCCCATCATTATTTTTGCTATATCTTGCATAACTAAGTCCTTAAAATATTTAATAGCATAATCACTAAAAGAAACAACCGTTTTAAAATTTAACGTTATTTAAGCCACTTCATCCATGGAGCATTTCCTGAAGATATATATTTTTCAAGCAACTCCATCTCTCTCTTATTGTCCATACATTGCCAAAAACCACGATGCATGTATGACATAAGTTCGCCTTGTTCAACTAAAAGTTCTAAAGGCTTCTTTTCAAATATTGTTGAATCCCCGTCAAGATAATCGAAAATCTTCGGAGAAAGAACCATATACCCTGCGTTAATAGGCGCCCCGTCAGTCTTTGATTTTTCACGGAAAGATTTTACGGCGTTATCACCACCAATATCTAAAATGCCCTTTTGTTGCTCTAACATAACGGCAGTCAAGGTTGCAATCTTTCCATGAGATTTATGAAAATCTACTAATTTAGAAATATCAACGTCACAAACCGCATCGCCGTAAGTCATCATAAACGTTTCATCTCCAACGTATTGTTGAATACGTTTAATTCTACCACCCGTCATCGTATTAAGTCCAGTATCAACAACCGTAACTTTCCAAGGTTCGCAATATTGATTATGAATAGTCATGCTATTTTTACCGTCGGTATAATCAAAGGTTACGTCGCTATTATGTAAAAAATAGTCGGCAAACCAATTTTTTATTATATGTTGTTTATATCCAGCACAAATGATAAATTCGTTAAATCCATAATAAGAATACTCTTTCATAATGTGCCAGAGAATAGGCTTTCCACCAATCTCAAGCATTGGTTTTGGAGTAATAACAGACTCCTCGGATATTCTCGTTCCAAATCCACCCGCCAATAACACAACTTTCATAGTATTTTTCTCCTTATTTTAATTCCTTGATTTTATAATTTCTTTAATTCCTGAGCAAAAATCCGTTTTAGGCTCAAAACCAACGTCATTTTTTAATTTATCTATATTTGCGGTCAAAAACATAACTTGATTTTCGTTATATGGTATTGCTCCAAAGTTGATATCAACACTTGGATTTATAGCATCTCGTATATCCTTTATATATTCGGATAATAATCTACTTTTACCGCTACCTAAAACGTACGTTCCACGCGCATTTTCGCATTTGCCTAAAAGATATAAAGCTTCGCCAGCGTCGTCGCTATACAAATAAT
>JAZSBA010000065.1:0-8472 GCA_045602125.1 Christensenellaceae bacterium
TACGAGATATTCGTCACTTATAATTACTTCAGAGTAGTTATGACCGATAGGTTCAACGTAGTTTTCTTGACAACGAGTACATTTACCCCACTCTTCACAAGTTGCTACGCCACCCGTATGACCAAGTGCTTGCTCATAAACACCGTTACAAGTTGAACAGATTGCGCCTTCAGTACAAGTTGCTTCGCCACCCGAGCACTTTTCCATTATAACGTGGGTGTTATCGTTTTTACATACTTTATAGTGAGAACCGTCCCCACCGTCTATCCAAGCGCCGTAATCGTGAGAAGCAATTATTTCTACGTTAGAAATTTCATAGAAATTTTTGTCAAAATATTTATCACAGCATGAGCACTTATAATGGTCTATCGTTCCGTTTACAGTACAAGTCGGAGCAGTTCCGCTTATAAGTTCGCCGTAATCGTGAGAAACTACTATTTCAATAGTTTCAGTTAAAGTAACGCCACCTACTGAATATGTAAACGTTAAGTTAGCAGTACCAAATTTAGAAGCTACCGCCCCACTAGTACCAACAACCGAGATAACGTCGGAAGATGCAGTCATTGAAGTTATTTCAACAGATGTAGTACCGTTGTAAACTTCAACCGTTACCGTTTCGCCAAACTTAACGTTAGCGCTACCGCTAGAAACTTCGTCGTTAACTTTAATAACAACGTCTTTACTTACAGAGTTCTTCCAAACGAGTTTACCGCTTGAATTTACGCTCCATAAACCGTTGCCGTCTGCGCCTAAGAAGGAATCGTAAATAGTGGAATCATTCTTGTATGCATTTTGCATAGCAGTTGAAGTATCGTATTTACTTGCGCCTTTGAATACTATTTCAGCGTTTGTGCTACTAGAAGTTGGGTTAACGTAATCAGTAAGATCCGTTCTCTCCCAAACGTAAGCCGCAGGACAAGCCCAAATGTTAGTAACCTTAGTCATCGCTACGCCACTACAATCAGGACAGTTGCCAGCAGCAAGCGCAAATTGATTGTAACAAGAACTACAGTAGTAACCAACGACCGTCGTTCCAGAATTCGTTGCCATAAGTGAGGCAAAATTAGGCTTAAGCCCCTTCATCATGGCGATATCGCCTTTTGCTTGGTTGCCTGCATAACCTGCATAAATTTCACCAGATATACCACCTGACCAACCGGTATTCTTAACGGTGTGGGTATACGTTCCGTCAGTATTTGCAGTATGCTTTAAGAATTTAGTTTGCCATGCAGAAGTATTTACCGCATAGGTAGTACCACATTGGTAAGCAAGAGGCGTAACACCGAGCGAAATAACGTTAGTTAAATAGGTGTCGTAATTATTACCTGATGAATAATATCTCATCAAGTTAAACAACGAACCACCGTCGTAATAAGCATCGTGGGCAATATATGCAGCACCCTTAACGTCAGAACCGTACTTTGCATCAGTTATGTATCTAATGTTTTGGTTACCTTCACTATCAATGAAGACGTTGTTCATATCAAAGTAACCCGGGTTATTGATTAAACCGCCTGGAATTCCAGTTTTTTCGTACGTAACGTAAACGTTTTCAATTAAAGGTTTGCACTTAGCCCAATAATTATGGTTGTTCGTGTATTTTGCAAGAACTGGAGATCCGTTGCTCTTGTAGTTTATAATAGCAACGTCTTTAACCGTAGGTCTATGTCCTCTTGGATAAGTTGAGCCGCCGTTGTTGAAGGCGCCGAATAAACCGTAAGCTCCACCCGAAGCGTTTAAGTCTATAGTATAACCGTTACCGTCGAATACTCCGTTAAAGCCCGCGTCACCATTAATACCTTTTGAACTCGGGAACATAGTAGTAAATCCAGTGTAAGCAAACGACATAGCGGAAGTAAATTTAATATTGTTTCCAAGCTTGTAGAAACCGTAATTATGAGTAGTCGTCGTATAATTAATATCAAGCGCGAGTTTAAGTTCTTCAGGAGTTGTGATTATTCTCGTTTGATATTCTACGTTATTGTAAACGTATATGCCGTCTTGAGCGTAAATTTTAAGACTAAATACGTTCGTTGAATTTGAGAAAGTATCTCTATAAAGCACGCCGTTAGTATCGGCAGAGCCTTTTGAAAGAGCGTTGATAACGAGTGAATTATCGGTAGGATCAACGCTTAAACCATTGCCGATTGTTAAAACGTTACCGTCAACTTCTACGCTCGTTACTAAACTAGCGTCTGGTATTATCGTTGAGTGAAGAATTCCAGTAGACGCATCGTAATCAACGGCGTTATTTATCGTAAAGGTTTGCTTTTGATCTTTCCATAAAAGTTCGCCGTTAACGCCTTGTTTCCAACCGTCAAGAGCAAGGAACTTTTGAATATTTTCAAGGTTTTCACTTGAAACGTCACTAGCCATATCGGAAAGAGTGTTATATCTTCTAATTCCTTCTAATACAACTGTTTTTGAAGAGCCTTTTGTTCCCTTGGTGTTTGCAACGGTAGGATTGGTTATTCCTTGACTAGCAAAGTACGAATAATTAAACCAAACGTCCGTTTCATTTTCACCGTAGAAGAAATAGTCGGTAGTTAAAGAATTAGAATCGTAGAAACTTGAACCGCCTGAACCGAACGCGTAGTTAACGGGCATAGGAGAAATTACGTAAACGTTTTCTAAGTTACTACTCTTTAAATCGCCTATGCCATAACCGAGCGCGCCGTAACCGTAAGCGTAAGTACTAGTTGACATAGCAACTGTTTGATACATAGCGTCGTCAAACACGAAACCGCTTGCTTGCGGGAAGTCGATAACAACGTTTGTTAATTTTGCAGTTTCGCTATAAGTTGAAATAGGACCACGTTGGTTGAAGTTAGAAGCGTTTAATCCTATATAAACGTTTTCGAGCGTACCCGAAAGGTTTTTTGCTAAAGGAGCGGTCAATCCAACGTCTGCTCCTGCGCTTGCAGTACCGTTAAGATTTACGAAACCAACGTTCTTAATAGCACCCGTGATATAACCGAATATACCTTGAGTTGCCTTACCGCCAGATTTAGTCATATCAACTACCGCATTTTCAACCGTATGGCCTAAACCGTTGAGCGTTCCGCTTAAAACGATTGCGCCTGCATCTGCAGTATTGTCAATCACGTAGTTTTCAAGATTAATATCGTTAGTAAGAACGTAATATTTTGAATTTTTTATCGGATAGGTGTTTGAAGCACTATAATCGTCCGCATCGAAGATGGCAATAAATTCTTCGGCGGTAGAGATAGAAACGTCTGCCGTAACGGCGTTAACTATAACTGCGTTGTTTGAATAATCAAGAACGGTAATTTGATATTCTTCGCCAACTTGAGAAGATATCAAACTTGGAAGAATAAGAGTTTCCCCGTCAACTTGATAATCAACGTTTTCTCCGTTTAAAAGCACTTGCTTTACGTCACCAGCAACGAAAATAGCAAGTTTACCGTCTACATCTAAAACATACCCGTCGTTAACGATTACTTCAAGAGTAACGTATTCTGAATCCCTTTCAACCCAATCGGGATTAGTTAAAAGGCGAACCGCTACTTCGGTTATAGACGTGGTGTAAGAATCGGTGTAAGTTATAACGCCGTCTTTTTTCACGTATGAAACCGCCGTTAATCTCATCGAATATAAACCATCGAGCAACATATCCGTCTTTTCATTAATTTCAGGATCGTCTTCTTCAATGAGGCCTGCAGAAATCGCAAGCTTTTTAACCATTGAGTGATCGTAAACGATTGCAGCGGTATAGTTTCCGTTTGCTCTTACGTCTTGCGTGTCTGCAACTATTCTAACAGCTTTAAGTTCTTCAACGTTATCGTATTCAGACCATTTGGTATTAACGCTACCGTTTTTCTCTGGGAAAATGAGCGTACCGAAAACGTACTCGCTTGCAGGATTAGTTTCAAACCATAAGTCGTTAACTTGGGTTGAGAAGCGAAGACCTTTGTACGCCTTTTCTTCCCCGTCAACAATCTCATCAACACCACTTGGCAAACGAATACTCGCGCCCTTGGTAAGAGAAAAGACCGCAACGGTTGGAGATACTTCAGCCTTTGCTTGCTCTTTCGGAAGAACAAATGCAAATATAGATAAACATATTGCAATTGCCACCGTGAGTAATTTAATTACGTCTTTTTTTGTTCTTGCCATAATACACCTATACGCGCTTTAGGTTAAATAACGTTGTACATAGTGTAATCAAATTAAGTCTCGTAAGTTCTTGCCGCAATACACATATACGCGCGCAAAATAAAAAATATTGCAATTAATTATATAATATATTTTCAGTATATGTCAAGCAATTTTCAATATAACGCGCGAACTTAATTCATAAAAAAAATCTCACGATATTATTTCGTGAGATTAATCTTCAATACTATCATCAAATTTTTCTACGGCAAATTTACACTCGTCGTAATCAAAACCCTTCGATAAAAGATACTTGTAACACTTTTGTAAATTCTTTTTATCAAGCACTTTATTCTTTAAGTATTTTTGGGCTAAAACGTAAGCTTGTTCGCCTTGATTTTCTACGCTAGAAATTGCTTTTTCAGCGTCTTCTTGAGATACGCCTTTTTGCTTTAATTTTAAGGCTATAAGGCGTTTTCCCTGAGTTTTTTTATACGTTTCAACGTAGCGATTTGCATAGTCAAAATCATCGATATAACCGTAACTTTTAAGTTTTTCAACCGCCTCCAAAGCAATCTCTGATAAATAGCCTTTTTTAACTAATCTATCCGTGATTTCTTTCTCGGTTTTTATAGCCCTTGTTATTAAATTTAGAGCGCTGTCAAAGCACGCTTGAAGTTCAGAACTTCTCTGAATTTCAACAAGGGTATTTTCTTCTATTTCCTGCCCTATTTTAAGCCTGTATTTTACAGCGGTTGCTAGGTCTAACCCGCAATAATACGAGCCGTTTAAATAAACGCTAACTCTACCCTTATTTTTAACTTGCGGTTTTAAATCGGTTATAGTTTTCATAAATATTCAAAATATCCGGTTTTTATAGCGGTTACGGTTGATTTTCCAGCGGATAAATCAAGAATTTCAACGGAGAGCTTTTCTTGCAGTTCATAAGGAACTGTAAAGGTCATTTTTACACCTTCCCCGTCAAACTCGTCACCGTTTTTTATACACTTTACGTTCTCTAAAAGTTTAAGCATTTTAGGATATAGCGAGTAACTTACGAAAGTAGACAAAGTAACGGAGTATAAACACTCCGATATCCCTGCTTTTTCCACCGCTTTTTTAACGCTATCTGAATACGCTCTTGCAAGCCCGCCGGTTCCGAGTTTTATTCCGCCAAAGTATCTCGTTACCACGCAAGCAACCTTTTTAAGCCCCTTTGCTTTTAAGGTTTCAAGCATGGGAATACCTGCCGTTCCCTGCGGTTCGCCGTCGTCTGAAAACTTAATATAAAAACCGCCTTTGTCGGCAATATAAGCGTAGCAGTTATGATTAGCGTCGGGGTACTTTGACTTTACAAAAGTCAAAAACTCCTTCGCCTCGTCTTCCCCGTCCACTCTTTTTACGGTACATATAAAACGTGATTTCTCGATAATTATCTCGTTCTCAACGTCTTTTTTTACTGTTAAAAAACCACTCTTCATTACTTGAGAATAATCTTGTAGTGAACCTTTTTACCCTTGTGAAGAATAAACTCGCCTTGAGCTTTTAATTCTTCGGTAAGATTAAAATCGTTAGTGGTGAGTTTTTTATCTCCAATAGAAACGCCACCACCTTC
Source organism: Christensenellaceae bacterium (assembly GCA_045602125.1). Taxonomy (GTDB): domain Bacteria; phylum Bacillota; class Clostridia; order Christensenellales; family Borkfalkiaceae; genus HGM11412. The sequence continues at coordinate 5,732 of JAZSBA010000065.1, forward strand.
AATTAAACGCCTTGCTTCGCCCTTAGATTTAGTAAGACCTGCAAGTACCATTACGTCCATAACGGTTTCAACCGTTTTATCTACTTCTTTAACCGGCATATCTTCTTCGCTACCGCCACCGAAAGCAGCTTTAGTCTTTTTATCAGCGTCGAGCGCTTTTTCTTCGCCGTGAACGAGTTTTGTAAGTTCAAACGCTAAAATTTCTTTTGCCTTGTTAAGTTCAGCGCCTTCCCACTTTTCCATTTCCTTAATTTGTTCAATAGGAAGGAAAGTGAGCATTTTTATGCACTTAATAACGTCTTGGTCGGAAACGTTACGCCAGTATTGATAGAATTCAAACGGAGAAGTCTTATTCTCGTCAAGCCAAACTGCGCCCTTTGCAGTTTTACCCATCTTTTTGCCTTCGCTATTCATTAAAAGAGTGATAGTCATAGCGTAAGCGTCTTTACCGAGTTTTTTACGGATAAGTTCAGTACCGCCGAGCATGTTAGACCATTGATCGTCGCCACCGAATTGCATATTGCAACCGAGAGTTCTATATAAGTGATAGAAGTCGTAAGATTGCATAATCATATAGTTAAATTCAAGGAAAGATAAGCCCTTTTCCATACGTTGCTTGTAGCACTCTGCTCTGAGCATGTTGTTTACTGAGAAACATGCGCCAACGTCTCTTAAAACGTCAACGTAATTAAGGTCTAAAAGCCAATCGGCGTTGTTAACGACTACTGCGGCGTTATCCCCTTCAAACTTAATAAATCTAGCCATTTGCTTTTTAAAGCACTCAACGTTGTGATTGATAGTTTCCTTGGTCATCATAGTACGCATATCAGTTCTACCAGACGGGTCGCCAATCATAGCCGTGCCACCGCCGATTAAAACTACCGGGCGGTTACCTGCAAGTTGAAGCCTTTTCATTAAGCAAAGAGCCATAAAGTGACCAACGTGCAAACTGTCAGCCGTTGGGTCAAAGCCAATGTAGAAAGTTGCTTTGCCGTTATTAACGAGTTCTCTTATTTCATTTTCATCGGTTACTTGAGCGATAAGCCCACGTTCGATAAGTTCTTCGTAAATTTTCATAGTATCTCCAAAAAAATTTTATACTCAATAAATATTAACACAATCAAGCCCGCTTGTCAACTTGAAAACAAAGTAATTTATTATATAAAAATATGTTAAAACAATTGCAAATTTTTTACGATAATGTTATAATTGACGTAATTTTGAAATGAAATAAACTTTTGGAGGAACATTTATGCAATATTCACACGAAGTAGAACAAATGTGTTGCGTTGCAAAAGGCCCTAAGCACGGTCCCGCTCCCATCCCCGAAGAAGGCAAATGGGTTCAAGCCAAAGAAATTAAAGATATTTCAGGCTTTACTCACGGTATCGGCTGGTGCGCTCCGCAACAAGGCGCATGCAAACTTTCACTCAACGTTAAAGAAGGCGTTATCCAAGAAGCGCTCGTTGAAACTATCGGTTGTTCTGGTATGACTCACTCTGCCGCTATGGCGTCTGAAATTTTACCGGGTAAAACCATTTTAGAAGCTCTTAATACCCACCTTGTTTGCGATGCTATCAACACCGCTATGAGAGAACTTTTCTTACAAATCGTTTACGGTAGAACTCAATCAGCTTATTCTGACGACGGTTTAGTTGTAGGCGCAGGCTTAGAAGACCTTGGTAAAGGTTTACGTTCACAAGTTGGTACTATGTACGGTACTGCCGCTAAAGGTACTAGATATCTTGAAATGGCAGAAGGTTACGTTACTCGTATGGCTCTTGATGAAGATATGCAAGTTATCGGTTACGAATTCGTTTCTCTCGGTAAAATGACTGACTTCATTAAGAAAGGTTTAGAACCTAACGAAGCGTACAAGAAGGCAATGGGAACTTACGGCAGATTTGAAAACGCGTTTAAGTACATTGACCCGCGTAAAGAGTAAGGAGGTAATCTATTATGGCATTATTTGAAGGTTACTCAAGAAGAGTTGATAAAATTAACGCAGTACTCAAAGAATACGGCATTAATTCAATTGAAGAATGTAAAGAAATCTGCCTTGCAAAAGGCGTTGACTGTGATGAAATCGTAAGATCTACTCAACCAATTTGCTTTGAAAACGCAGTTTGGGCTTACACCGTAGGTGCTGCTATCGCTATTAAGAAAGGTTGCAAAAAAGCATCTGAAGCAGCTAAAGCAATCGGTATTGGTTTACAATCTTTCTGTATCCCCGGTTCAGTTGCAGATAACCGTCAAGTTGGTCTTGGTCACGGTAATCTTGGCGCTATGCTCCTTGACGACGCTACTGATTGTTTCTGTTTCTTAGCAGGTCACGAATCTTTCGCCGCTGCTGAAGGCGCAATTAAAATTGCTCTTAACGCAAACACGGTTCGTTCTAAAGATTTAAGAGTTATTCTTAACGGTCTTGGTAAAGACGCTGCTATGATTATTTCAAGAATTAACGGCTTTACTTACGTTGAAACTGAATTCGATCCATATTCTGAAACTGTTAAAGTAGTTTACGAAAAACCGTATTCTGACGGTCCTCGTGCAAAAGTTAAATGCTACGGCGCTGATAACGTTCCTGAAGGCGTTGCTATCATGAAACTTGAAAACGTTGGCGTTTCAATCACTGGTAACTCAACCAACCCAACTAGATTCCAACACCCAGTTGCTGGTACCTATAAGAAATGGGCTATTGAAAATGGCAAGAGTTATTTCTCAGTTGCATCTGGTGGTGG
>JAZSBA010000066.1:0-2925 GCA_045602125.1 Christensenellaceae bacterium
TAGTTTTTTTGCATCTTCTTTATTTATTCCGATTTTTGCCATACACTCAAAATATTCGTCAATAATTTTGTTTACTTTTGATAAACGCATATCTTCTAAAACTTTTTCATCTTGAGTTACGAATTTACCACTAGTCCTTTCAGTTACTATTAAGCCTAAACTCTCAAGTTCAAATAACGCTTTTTGAACGGTGTTAGGATTTGCGTCAAACTGAACCGCAAACTCCCTAACCGATGGCAATTTTTGCCCTGCTTGATATTTTTTAGAAATAATATCCATCTTGATTATTTCAATTATTTGAATAAATATAGGCGTCTGATTATCAAAAACGTAAGACATAAATTTCTCCAACTGTATCACTCAACTAATACAATGATACAGTTTGCCGTTTGGTTTGTCAAGCATTTTTTTGAAAAATTATTCAAACAAAACGCAATCAAATAAAAATAGGATAGCAATTTTGCTATCCTATTAATTTTTAATTATTTCAGTTTTTCAACGTTTTTGCCAACGACTGCAGACGCCATAAGGTTTTCACTTAAAGTTTGATATTCGTTGTTAATATCATCTATGGTAACTCTTTCAATATCTTTTAAGCGTTCTTCAAAATCGTAGATTTTTCCAGTCTTTAAAAAGTGAGTTGCGTAAAATTTTGAAAGGTTAACGGGTTTTTCTTGGGCAAAAACGGTGGAAACTTTCATACCCATTTTAACGTTATCTAATTCTTCCTTAGTTATGCCGTCTTTCTTTAATTTTTCTAAAACTTCGATAATTGCGTCGTAGGCGTTTTTATATTCGTTGCTATTAACGCCCGCGTAAACGTTGATAGTCCCTGTCGTTTTATATCTATTAGCGTAGGTGTAAACGGAATAGGCTAAACCTAACTCGTCTCTAACCTTTCTAAAAAGCCTGCTTGACATACCACCGCCAAGTATCGAAGACGCCATTTCGGATATTACCCTATCGCTATCTCCGTACGTTCTAGACGGAAATGAAAGGGAGATATGCGTTTGTTCGATATCTTTAACTTTAATTAAGTGATTATTTAAGCACTTAACGTTGTGCTCGGGCGTTTTAGCAAGCGCGTTTTCTTTAACGATAGGCATAATATATTTTAAAACTAAACTATCCGCTTCTTCTAAAGTTACGTTCCCCGCAAAAGAAACGACCACGTTTTCAGCCACGTAATAATCGCTCAAATAACTTAAAACGTCAGATCTTTCAAAGGAAGAAACGTTTTGAGCAGGACCTAATATCGTTCTACCGTATCCGTTATCGCCGTAATACGCCTTGGTTAAAAGGTCGTAGCAAACGTCGTCGGGCGTGTCTTCACTCATATTGATTTCTTCAATGATTACGTTCTTTTCCTTCTTTGCCTCTTCGTCAAGATAAATTGATGAAAAAGCGTTTTCCGCCATGACTTCAAAAGCCTTTTCTAAACTATCTTTGATAGTTTGAGCGTAAAAACAAGTGGTTTCCATAGCGGTATAAGCGTTGTAACTTGCGCCTAAAGATTCCATAACGTCGGATATTTGATATGCAGTATAAGTTCTATTCCCCTTAAACGCCATATGCTCTATATAGTGAGAAATGCCGTTAGTTTTATCCGTTTCATTAATCGCGCCCGTTCCAACCATAATTGCAAAGGAACACGAAAGCGCTCCGCCTTCGCTAACTATTAAATTAAGTCCGTTTGAATATTTTTTGTGTTTTACCATAGTTTTCCTTATAGAACCGCTATATTACAGCAGTTTGAAACAGTTTCAAATTTAAGTTGTTTTTGTTTGATTATATCGATAATTTCAGTAAGAGCGTCAAGCGTGTGAGTTTTTGGGTGCATCAAAATTAAATCGCCGTTTTCTATATTAGAAGTTGCTCTTTTGACGATTAGATTTTTATCGCTATCGCGCCAGTCGATAGTATCTTTACTCCACATAATAGTTTGCATTTGAAGATTTTTAGCAACCTTTACGGTAGTTTTTGAAAAGGAGCCCGACGGTGGCGCGAATAACCGCATTTGATAACCGGTGCTTTTAAAAATTAAGTCGTTGCAAGTTTTAATTTCTCTATTATTTTCACTCTCGCTTAATTTTTTATGGTCTTTGTGAAAGTAACCGTGATTGCCTAGTTCAAAGCCGAGTTCTATTATTCGCTTTATCGTATCTAAATTATCATCCGCCCAACAACCGCCTACGAAAAAAGTTGCTTTAACGTCCTTTTTAACGAATAAATCAAGCATACGATTTACAACTTCAGAGTTTTCGTAAACGTTTATCATAAGCGCTACGCCTTGATTTCCTTTGTAGATAGGATTATTTTCCCCGCTACTTGATATCGTAACGCTTTTTTCTCCGCCAAAACCCACTAAAAAAATCGATACTATTATAATTGCCATTAATAAATTAGTTAAAAACTTTACTTTTTTATTTTTCAAAATAAAACTCTCCGAAACATTGTATTCGAAAAGTTTTATCTATATGATAAAAAAATTACTTTTTGCCCTTAATCTTAACGCCTACTCTTTCAAAAATTCTAATGAGCTCTTCACGAGTGCCAAACTCTATATCTTCGTTATAGATAAAATACATATCTTCACCGATATATATTGCAATTCCGTCTTTATTAGTTTTAACTAAAGTTACGTTTCTTAAAAGTATAGTTTCAAATTGAACTTCTTCCCCTTGAGTAACGCTAACTTCAAGCCTTTTTTCTCTAAAAACCATTTCTAAAAATAAATCGCCTTTATGAAGTTGCATTGCCTCGACCGACGCTTTATAATTTTTTCTTTGAGTTAAAAAGGTTGATATAGGCGGATAGAACGCACCTAAACAAACCACACCGCCAAGCACTAGCGTTACCCAGTTAATCTCGGTTTCTAAAAGAGCGTTGACTACGCTTAATAATCCCATTGCTAAAAACACTACT
>JAZSBA010000067.1:0-5277 GCA_045602125.1 Christensenellaceae bacterium
AAAAATACTATGCAAATGCTTGACATGTTATATGATGAAATACAAGACCCCGTTGATAGAAAAGTTCCGTTTATTATCCCTATCGGAACGCTTGAATATCACGCTCGCCACGCTTCGTGCGGAACTGATACTTTAGTTATTACCGGTTGTTTAAGAGAACTTGAAAAGGAAAAGGAAATTGTCGTTTGCCCACCTATTTGGTACGGTGTTGCATCTTACGCGGTATGCGAGCCAAAGCCTAGCCATTTCCACGTAGACGAAGATGCTTACGTAAATTACCTTTACTACGTTTTAAAATCTATGATAGACGCAGGGCATAAAAACATTTATCTCGTTGCTCACCACCAAACGGAAGGCGCAGGGCTTATGCCTATGACTATTGCTTGCCATAAAGCCGCTAAGAAAGTAACTATGGAATATATGGAACAAAAACTTGGAAAAGGCTGGTGGGGTAGTGATGCTTACGCTAGTTACTATGAAGATATGGGTAGTTCAGACGATCCGTTCTCTTACATCAAGGTTATCCCGTTAATCGGGGCGGACGCTCAAATTAAATGCGGTGGCTTCGACCATGCAGGCAAGTGGGAAACTAGCCTTATGATGGGAACTTACCCTGAACTCGTTGACCTTAGCCGTTGCGAACGCAATACCGAGTGGTTTGCTGAAAGCGCTAAAGAAGCAAGCGTTGAAACCGGTAAACACATGGTAGAGTGCACTCTTGAGTGGCTTAGAAAAACAATCGTATAATAAAAATAATAACGGCGAGAAACTTTCTCGCCGTTATTTTATAAATCTTTGAGCGTAATCACACTTTTTGCAAAGTTCTTCAGACGCTTTACCGCATCTAAAACCCAAAACTATATTTTTTGCCCTTTCGCTATTTAAAATAGCATTTAAATCGTCTTGATAGATATTTCCAAGGTTAATTATTCCGTCGCTATCTAAACAGCAGGGAACGACCGTGCCGTCAACTAATATTCCAAACTGGTCTTTTAGCCCGTAGCAAAAATATCTATTTCCTTTAATATCTGCGTTTAAATCCGGCCACTCGAACCTTTCGCCGTAGTCAAGATAAATTCTCTCTTTGATTTTAACGCATCTTGTGGTGTCTTTCCACTCGCCGTCGATATTTTCTTTAAGTAGGGCTATGGTTTCTATGTTTTTTCCATTGTCAAAACCGTTGTTCCAAAGCCTAAAATCAATAATCGTTCCGCTATCCGCTAATTTTTTTGAAACGCTCGCAATATCTTCTATATATTTAGCGTGGGAAATTTTATCGTCCTTTTCAAAACTGTGAAGGGAAACGTTTATCTTGTAAATTCCAGCAGATAAAAGTTCTTCTTCACGTTTTTTAAGTAACGTTCCGTTAGTCGTTATAATCGACTTAAAGCCACGAGCGTTAGCAACTTTTATAAACTCTATAAGATTTTTATGAGTAAGTGGCTCGCCCATCAAGTGATAATATAAATATTTAGTTTTATCCTCAATTTTATCAAGAATATAGCAAAACTCATCAAAAGTCATTTGCCTAGGTTGTCTTTTGTGCCCATGGCAAAATGAACAGTTCATATTGCAAATATTGGTGATCTCTAAATAAACTTTCTTATACATTTTTAAGTCCTTATAAACGGCGCTATGCTTTGTTCTTTGCGATTTTTCGAAATTCCTGCGACCGACAAGGTCGCTCCCTTCCGCAAAATCACAAACGCCTCGCCTAGCTTGTTTCTAACGCCTTAAATATCTTTCAACTAAACTTCATTTTTATCCGTTATACTTCGTTTACTGCCGTCAAGTTACGATTACAATGACCGAAAAGGTCTATTGTACCCGATAACTTGCCGTCGAGCCTTGTCTAACTTGTTTCTAACGCCTTAAAATTTAAGTTCTTATAAACTGCGTTATACTTCGTTCTTTGTAGTTTTCCGAAATTCCTGCGACCGACAAGGTCGCTCCTTTATTATCTCATAAAAACCTAGCGATTACAAGCAAATTATTATAAAATCAACAATATAAAATGCTCTGACTTTGGTCAGAGCATTTTTGTTTTGCAAATATATTATTCCCACTCAATAGTTCCGGTCGGCTTGGGTGTTAAGTCGTATAAAACTCTGTTAACACCGTCAACTTCGTGAGTTATTCTTTCAGTTATATGATGAAGAATAGAATAAGGAATTTCTTCGATGGTTGCAGACATAGCGTCAATAGTGTTTACCGCGCGGATAATAACCGGCCACTCGTAAGAACGTTTGTCGTTCTTAACTCCTACAGTTTTAAAATCGGGAACTATGGTAAAGTATTGCCAAACTTTGCCTGCTAAGCCGTTTTTATCAAACTCTTCTCTTAAAATAGCGTCTGCTTCTCTAAGCGCTTCAAGTCTATCACGAGTAATTGCGCCAAGGCATCTTACTCCAAGACCTGGACCGGGGAAGGGTTGACGATAAACCATACCAGCCGGAAGACCAAGTTCAACGCCAACGAGTCTAACCTCGTCTTTATATAAAAGTCTAATAGGCTCAACGAGTTCAAATTGAAGATCGTCTGGAAGACCGCCTACGTTGTGATGCGCTTTTACGGGACCGCTTTCTAAAATGTCAGGATAAATAGTTCCTTGCGCTAAGAAGTCAATTCCTTCAAGTTTTCTCGCTTCTTCTTCGAAAACTCTAATGAACTCCGCGCCGATAACCTTTCTCTTTTGTTCGGGTTCGGAAACTCCTTTAAGTTTATCTAAGAATCTATCAACTGCGTCAACGTAGATAAGGTTAGCGTCCATTTCGTCACGGAAAACTTTTATTACTTGTTCGGGCTCGCCCTTTCTAAGTAAACCGTGGTTAACGTGCACGCAGTAAAGATTTTTGCCGATTGCCTTTATAAGTAATGCGGCAACGACTGACGAGTCTACACCGCCAGAGAGAGCAAGTAAAACCTTTTTGTCTCCAACTTGTTCTTTAATCTCTTTAATTTGCGCGTCAATAAATTGTTTTGCAAGTTCAGGCGTGGTTATGCGCGCCATGTCGTCTGGTCTTTTGTTTAAAAGCATAAATTTTCCCTTCTTTTATATAAAAAATTTTTTTTACAAATGATTAGTCCATAGGGCTGTAGTTCGGAGCTTCCTTAGTGATTGAAATATCGTGCGGGTGGCTTTCACGAAGAGCAGCGTTAGTAATTTTAATAAATTCAGCAGTTGCTCTTAAAGTTTCTAAGTCTTTTGCACCGCAATATCCCATACCTGATCTTATACCACCGATAAGTTGATAGATAATATCGGAAATTGTTCCACGATAAGGAACTCTTCCTTCAACGCCTTCTGGTACGAATTTTTTAGCGTCTTCTTGGAAGTATCTATCCTTAGAACCAGCAGCCATAGCAGAAAGTGAACCCATACCACGATATACTTTGAAACTTCTACCTTGATAAAGTTCAATTTCGCCCGGACTTTCCTTAGTTCCTGCAAGTAAGCTACCAAGCATTACTGCGTTACCACCGGCAGCGAGAGCTTTAGTGATATCGCCTGAATATTTAATACCACCGTCTGCAATAATAGTCTTGCCGTACTTGTGAGCCATTTCAGCACAGTCCATAACCGCAGTAAGTTGCGGAACGCCGATACCTGCAACGATTCTCGTCGTACAAATAGAACCGGGGCCGATACCAACTTTAACAACGTCAGCGCCGGCGTCGATAAGCGCTTCAACTGCTAATGCAGTTGCAACGTTACCGGCAATAACTTTAAGGTTAGGATATTTTGCCTTAATCTTTTTAACGCTTTCAATAACGCCCATTGAGTGACCGTGAGCGGTATCAACCGTGATAATATCAACTTGGTTTTTAACGAGTTCGTCAATTCTTTCAAAAGTGTCTTTACTAGTGCCAACTGCAGCGCCTACTAAAAGTCTACCTTTTGAATCTCTTGAAGAGTTGGGGTATTGAATAGATTTTTCAATGTCTTTAATAGTGATAAGACCTTTTAAATTGAAATTATCGTCAACGATAGGAAGCTTTTCAATTCTATGCTTTCCAAGAATCTTTTGCGCTTCTTCAAGGCTCGTTCCAACGGGAGCGGTAACGAGATTTTCCTTGGTCATAATATTATCGATAGGTTGTTCAAAATCAGTTTCAAAACGAAGGTCACGGTTAGTGAGAATACCAACGAGCTTTCCGTTTTTAGTAATGGGAACACCGCTAATTTTATATTTTTGCATTAAAGCAAGAGCATCTGTAACCTTGTTTTCAGGCGCTAAGAAGAACGGATCGGTTATAACGCCGTTTTCAGATCTTTTAACCTTGTCAACTTCTCTGCCTTGCGCTTCAATAGACATGTTTTTGTGAATAATACCAAGACCACCTTCACGAGCAATAGCAATTGCCATGCGAGATTCGGTAACCGTGTCCATCGCGGCAGACATTATGGGAATATTAAGTTCAATTCCGTCTGCAAGTTTAGATTTAAGCGAAACGTCCTTAGGTAAAATTTCGCTCTTGTGGGGAACGAGTAACACGTCGTCAAAAGTAAGGCCTTCTCTGATTGTTTTTTCCATTTTTTACTCCTTTATAAAGTCTTCGATTATAGAAATATCGTTTATTACTAATTGATTTTTATTTTCACGCCCAATAAGGCTATCTTTAATTTGTTTAAGCGACTCTTTATCGTTATTATCAAAGCACAAGCCGATAACCACTCTTATTGGGTTGACCTTAGTATAATCGCCCGTATACGATAAAGCCGTGCCGATTGAAACGCCTTTTTCTCCGCTTATATATAAACTTTCACACAGCGAGCCTACGACGTAGTAGTTATAACTGCTACTTTGCGTTTCAGCGTACTCTTCGTAATCTTCTCGGTTGATAAGAATAGTTCCGAACTTAATAACTGCACCGTCGTCATCAAACACGATGCTACGTTCAACGAGTATTGATAAATCTTTGATTTCACCCGATTTATCGTACGCTTTTTCGGAATATTTCAAAGTTAACTCTTTAGCGTCTATCCTAAAATATAAATTAGAAAGCGTCGACGGGGAAAGGGTGGATAAGCAAAGGTAAATAACCGCCGTTAGCCCTAAGAGCAACGCTAGAGAAAAAGCAATTGTTTTTATTATTATCTTCTTCATAAATAAAACCTTTTTACTATTTTAGCAAAACAATCTTAAAAAAGCAACGCTTTATAAAAAATATTATTTTATTTTTTAATAAAAAGTTCTAAATTTTTATCCAACGAAGTAAAATAGCGTATAATGAAGAAAATTTTAGTTAGTTTTTTAGTAATTTTATCGTCCCTAT
>JAZSBA010000068.1:0-3156 GCA_045602125.1 Christensenellaceae bacterium
GGCATGCACCTATTTCCGCTTACCGATTGAGTAACTACGCTTCCCGCTTGCGCACCGCGTTCTTCACTCATAAATATTCCGTTATAGTCTTTAACTTCTTTGATGCCGTCTTCACGCATTTCAAACACGCCAACTTCTTGAGCCGAGCCAAAACGGTTTTTAACCGCTCTTAAAAGTTTTAAACTCTCTTGCGGTTCGCCTTCGAAATATAAAACGGTGTCCATAATATGTTCTAAAACCTTAGGTCCTGCAATATTACCGTCTTTTGTAACGTGCCCTATGATAAATATAGTCTTATTATTAGTTTTTGCAAGGCGCATAAGTCTTGACGCGCACTCTTTTACTTGCGCAACCGAGCCAGCTGAACTATTAAGTTCGGATAAATATATCGCTTGAATACTATCAACGACTATAAAATCGTAACCTGTGGCAATCTGTTCGATATGTTCAAGCCTGCACTCGTTAAGAACGGTAAAATTATCTCCGCTAACGCCTAGCCTATCGCATCTTAGTTTGACGTGAGATAAACTCTCTTCTGCGGAAACGTATAAAACTTTCATTTGTTTTGAAAGCGTTCCCGCAACTTGAGTAAGTACGGTTGATTTACCAATGCCGGGGTCACCGCCTATTAAAACTATAGAGTAGGGAACTATTCCTCCGCCTAAAACGTTATCGAGTTCTCCCATGCCGGTTGATATTCTCTTATAGTCTTCTTTAATAATGTCTTTAAGTAAAGTTGGTTTTGAAGTGGGAACGGAAATACTGCCTTTTACGGTTTCCGGCGTTTGAACTTCTTCAACCATAGTTCCAAATTTACCGCAATAAGGGCACTTTCCAAGCCATTGAGGGCTTGCTCCGCCACACTCTTGGCAAACGTATTTAGTATTTGATTTAGCCATTTTAAATCTCCCTAGGGATTACAACATTTTATATATTTTTTGTTAAAACGTACGCCTGCGAAGCTATGCCTTCTTCTCTTCCCACAATTCCTATTCCTTCAAGGGTGGTAAAAGTAATTCCAACGGCGCTTTCATCAAGCCCCATAACGCTTGCAAGTTTTTTCGTGATCTCTTCTCTATAAGGGGATAGTTTGGGTTTTTCCGCCATGACAACCGCCGAAACGTGAACGGGTTTTAAACCTTTAACCCTAAGCATTTTCATAACTTCTTCTAAAAGTAAGATGCTAGATATATCCTTAAATTTTTTATCTTTATCGCTGAAGTGATAACCGATGTCACGAAGTGATGCGGAAGAGAGTAACGCGTCCATAATAGCGTGAGTTAAAACGTCCGCGTCGCTATGACCTAATAAGCCTTTATCGTGTGGGATTTCTATTCCGCCGAGAATTAGTTTTCTTCCTTCAACTAGTTTGTGAAGGTCAAAGCCAGTTCCACAAGAAGAAATGCTTTCTCTATTTTCAAAGTCTTCGGGGTAGGTTAATTTTTTGTTTGCGTTTTTAGTGATAACCGGCTTGCATTTTCCAAAATACGCCGTGTAAACCCCAGCGTCGTCGGTGTAGCCGTCTTCTTCGCTCGCGTGCGCGTACGCAATCTTTATATTATCAGTTAAAAAGCATTGTGGAGTAAGGGCGTAAAGTTTATCTTTTCTACCCGACGACAAGATTTCATCGTCCCCGTCCGTTTCTAAAATAGAGTTGGTTGGTAAAGAAGATAAAACCGCGCTACCAAAGTTAAGCACCGTTTTAATGCAATTTTCAATATCCGCTTGCTCTATGTAGGGGCGAGCGCCGTCGTGAATTAAAACCGCTCCGCCAGATAACGTATCAAGTGCGTTTTTTATTGATTCAAAGCGAGTTTTTCCACCTAAAACGTAAGAGATTGGTTTCTTAATATCTCTTAAAATTTCTTTAATTTTCCCGTCTTCTCCCGCCGAGTGAACTATTAAAATTTCATCAACTGATTTTACGTTGTCAAAGGCGGAAACCGTTTTTAAAACTACGGGAATTCCCGAAACGAGCGAAAATATTTTGTTTTGATTTTGCTTGGCTCTCGTGGCGCTACCGGCACACGCTATAATAGCGGTAATTTTGGTTTTTTGCATACTATTCTCCAATAATTTCATAAAGGGTAGAAACGTCTTCTTTTTTAACGTGTTCTTGAAGGGAAAGAACTCTAAATTTAAGCGCACCGTCGCCAAACTTTACGGTAACCACGTCGCCAACTTTGAGTTTATAAGAAGGTTTAACTTCTTTTTCTCCAACTAAAACTCTACTAGAGTCGCAAGCGTCTTTAGAAACGCTACGCCTTTTGAGTATTCTTGAAACTTTTAAAAATTTATCTATTCTCATAATTTACCTTAGTTAAGTCAATATAATTCAAGCCTTATTTAATAAGATTTTACAAAAAAATTCAAAAAAAATCAATAAATTCGCTTTAAATAGTTGACAGATTGAAACTGATAATTTATAATTGTACAATGCTATAATGTAATAATAGCGTCTTTTTGACCTTTTTATGGGTCGAAAACGGAATTTTTTGCGGTGTATAAATATTATTTATAACTTTTCCGCGAAATTTTCTCAAAATCCCGTTGCGGATATTATAACGCAACCACCGAAAATAATCAAGGTGTTTTACAATTTTTATAAAGGAGTGCAAAATTAATGCGTAACATGCAAACAGTTAAATGTGGCAACGTTGAAAGAAAGTCTTTTGCCAGCATTAAAGAAGTTCAACCCATCCCTTATCTCGTAGAAGCGCAAAAAGATTCTTACGACCAATTTATTGAAGAGGGTATTGGTGAAGTTCTTGAAGACTTTTCTCCGATTACGGACTTTGCTGACCACTACGAACTTTACTTTCTCGACCATAATTTAAGCGGTAAGAGTAAATACTCCGAAAAAGAATGTCGTGATAGAGATGCGACTTACGCCGTACCCCTTGAAGTTAAGGTTAGACTTAACAACAAGGTAACTGGTGAAATTATCGACCAAAACGTATTTATGGGCGAACTTCCCAAGATGACGGATAGCGGTTCTTTCATTATTAACGGCGCAGAAAGAGTAGTAGTATCTCAACTCGTGCGTTCACCTGGCGTTTATAACGGCTTCGTTCAAGATAAGTCCGGTAAGAAACTTTTCTCTACTACGGTTATGCCCAACCGTGGTGCATGGCTTGAATTTGAACAAGATTCTCA
>JAZSBA010000069.1:0-12384 GCA_045602125.1 Christensenellaceae bacterium
CCTGCTGCGATAACCGTGTTTGACCAAAGTGAATAGTAAGGAGTTGGCATTAAAACTTCGTCGCCGTCGCTAACGAGCGCTTGAGTTAACATACTTGCCGCTTCACTAACGCCGTTTGTGATAAACACGTCATCCGTTGTAAGACCAGGGACGCCTTTTGAAGTTTCGTATTCAACGATTGCTTGCTTAGCAATAGGCATACCTCTTAAATCACAGTAACCTAAACCCTTTTCAACGTTATTGATAATTTGATTCTTGATAGATTCGGGCATTTTGAAACCGAAAGTTGCGGGGTTGCCTGTGTTGAGTTTTAAAACCTTTTGACCTTCCGCTTCCATTTCTAAAGCTCTAAAGAAAATAGGGCCACGAATATCAGAGTGGATATTTTCAAGTCTATCTGCCATGTAATTAAATTTTTTCATAAAAAAACCTACCTAAAAAGTATTTACTTTTTTAGTTTACAATTATGCGCTAATTTTGTCAATAAAAAACCGTCGTTTTTTACTAAAAATAAAAGTTGTTAATTTTTTTCGTAGAGGGGCAAGGGGCGTTTTCCGGACGTGCCCCTTACCCCCTACAACCCCCAACCCTCAAACTCCTCATATCCCCTTGTATTCCCCTTACTCTTTAAGGGGAATTTAATTAAAAAAATCGGTAGATACCCTACCGATTAAATTTTAGTTAAATATAAAATCCAATACGCTAAACGTATAGCAATTTGCAAGTAGTAGAACAATCACCCATATAACAATCGATAACACAAGAGCATAAGCCCAACCTGTTAAAAAAGTTCTTCTTTCTTCTTCATATGAATATTTTATTAGTCCAATTGCTAAACCTAATATACCTAGCAATATACCAAGAATAAACCCAACAGTAGTTTTGTCTTCAGAAATATATTTAACATTGTTTTTTTTGATTTCTCTTTGAACGCGCAAGTCAGCACCACACCTAACGCATTTATCTGCATCATCTTTATTAATTGCATTACACCTTTTACAAAACATATAATCCTCCAATACTTTTTATAATTTTATCACACCGTTTGGTGTAAAGTCAATAAAAATACACCGATTGGTGTAAACTAAATATATGGATAATAAAATTATGGTGGCATTTGCCGAAAACTTAAAAAGTTTAATAGGCGATACGTCAATTTCAGAATTTGCAAGAAAAGTTGATATTCCCCAACAAACGATTTCGAGATATTTACTTTGTCAAAGAGAAATAACGTTATCAAACTTATGCAAAATTGCCGATTATTTTGATGAAGATATTGATTTTTTAATAGGTAGAAAAGATTAAAAAAGCACGCTTAAGCGTGCTTTTTTTAAATATGAAAACATATCATTAACTATTTTGCATAGCAAAAAAATTTCACTTGTAAACACAGTTTGCAAATTTCACTCGCCCAAAGGCGAATTTCACTTTTTACGTAGTAAAAAATATAACCGCATAAAAAAACAAGGCATTGAGCCTTGTTTTTTTATGCTATTTCAGGTTTTTTGTTCCCCTTAACTACTTCTTCATCAATGATAACTTTTTTAGCGTTTTCGGTGGGGATATCATACATGCAGTCAAGCATTATGTTTTCAAATATAGTGCGTAAACCCCTTGCGCCAGTCTTTAACGATATTGCCTTTTTAGCAATCTCGTAAACTGCGCCGTCAGTTACTTCAAGTTCGCAATCGTCCATACCGATAAGTTTTTTATACTGCTTAACGAGTGCGTTTTTAGGCTCGGTCATAATCTTTACAAGAGCCGTTTCGTTAAGCGGATCTAAACATACCGTGATAGGAACTCTTCCAACGAATTCAGGAATTAAACCGTACTTGGTTAAATCTCCCGGCTGAACGTCGGAAAGTACTGCGGTCGTATCGTTCTTATCGCCGTTAACTTCTCCGCCAAAGCCTAAACTTGACGTGTCTTTACGCTTTTTGATAATTTTATCAAGCCCTACGAACGCGCCACCGCAAATAAATAAAATATTAGTGGTGTCTATATGGATGAGTTCTTGTTGCGGGTGCTTTCTTCCGCCTTGCGGTGGAACGGCTGCAACGGTTGACTCGATAATTTTAAGGAGCGCTTGTTGAACGCCTTCGCCAGAAACGTCACGCGTGATAGACATATTTTCAGATTTTCTAGCAATTTTGTCAATCTCGTCAATATAAACTATTCCGCGTTCCGCCCTTTCAATATCGTAATCGGCGTTTTTAATAAGTTTTAATAAAATATTTTCAACGTCTTCCCCAACGTAACCTGCCTCTGTCAAAGTCGTTGCGTCGGCAACGGCAAAGGGAACGTTTAAAATTTTAGCAAGCGTTCTTGCAAGCAAGGTTTTACCAGAGCCCGTTGGACCTAAAAGTAAAATATTGCTCTTTTCAATTTCAGTATCGTCGTCAGTTTTCTTAGCCGCTTGAGAGTTAATTCTCTTATAGTGATTGTATACCGCTACGGATAAAACTTTTTTTGCTTTATCTTGACCGATAATGTAATTATCAAGTTCTTCTTTTATCTCTTTTGGAGTTTTTAAAGGAACGGCATCCATTTCAGGAGAGATTGATTCTTCTTCTAAAATAGAATTGCAAATTTCTAAGCACTCGTCGCAAATATATAAACCGTTAGGGCCTGCAACTAACTTGTTTGCAAGTTCCTTTGGTTTTCCGCAAAACGCGCAATAAAGCCCGTCGTTTAAGTTTTCGTTTGCCATAAAATCAACCCCCTTTTAATAGTGATATTTTTTGACTGCGTCAAAAAGTGATATTCGCCTTTCGGCGAGTGAAATTTGCAAACATAGTTTGCAAGTGAAATTTTTTTGCTATGCAAAAAAGTTGTGGATAAAATCTATATTGAATTTCTCAAAGCCTATTCAACGCTCTATTTTAAGACGTTAGTTGCGAACTAACTCAAAGCCTAGTTGAAAACGTATTTTAAGACGTTAGAAACAAGCTAGGCGAGGCGTTTGTGATTTTGCGGAAGGGAGCGACCTTGTTGGTCGCAGGAATTTCGCAAAAGCGCAAAGAACAAAGCATAGCGCCGTTTATAACGGCTTAAAATTACCTGTTATAGTAGATTTTATCGATTAAACCATACTCAAGCGCCTCTTCGGCAGATAAGTAATTATCACGATCGGTATCCTTTTCAACTTGCTTGATAGGTTTGCCGGTGTTTTCGGATAAAATTCTATTGAGTTTGTCTTTAATCTTTAAGATATGGTCGGCTTGAATTTTAATATCGCTCGCTTGACCTTGAGCGCCACCTAAAGGTTGGTGAATCATAATCTCGCTGTTAGGAAGAGCAAATCTCTTGCCCTTTTTACCGCTCGAAAGAAGGAACGCGCCCATTGACGCAGCCATACCAATGCAAATGGTTGAAACGTCACACTTTATATAGTTCATAGTATCGTAAATTGCAAGACCTGCGGTAACTGAACCACCCGGGCTATTGATATATAAACAAATATCTTTATCGGGATCTTTTGCCTCAAGATAGATTAATTGAGCAACAACGGTGTTTGCAGTTGCATCGTCAATCTCACCTGAAAGCATTATAATTCTATCTTCTAAAAGCCTAGAATAAATATCGTAGGAACGTTCGCCTTTGTTGGTTTGTTCCACAACCATAGGTATTAAAGCCATAATACTCCTTATAGACTAAACTACTAATTAGTCGATTTTGTTATTTGCATTAAGGAACGCAAACATTTTTTCAATGAGAGCGTTGTTTTCAAAATAAGAAATTTGACGGTCGTTCATTGACTTTTTGTATTCTTCAAAGTCCTTACCCATATTTTGAGCTTGTTCTTTAATCTTTTCGTCAATTTCCGCTTGATCTACCGTGATGTTTTCAGTCTTGATAATCTTTTCAACAACGAGTTGAAGTTTAACTTGCTTTTGAGCGTTTTCTCTGAAAGAATTTCTGTAATCTTCCATAGATTGATTGCTGTACTTTAAGAAGTCTTCAAGTCTTAAACCTTGATACATCATTCTATATTCCATATCTTGAACGATAGCGTCAATTTGTCTTTCCACCATAGCGTCTGGAATTTCAACGGTAGAAGTTTCGGCAATCTTTTCAATGATCTTATCTTCAGTTTCAGCTTTTGCTCTCTTGTCGTTAGCTTCTTTGAGTTTTGCCTTAGTTGCCTTCTTGAAAGCGTCAACTGATTCTTCGCCGGTTGCTTCTTTAATGAATTCGTCAGTAACTTCAGGAAGTTCTTTAACCTTGATTTCGTGAAGTTTAACGGTGAACACAGCGTCTTTACCCTTTAATTCTTCAGCGCCGTAGTTATCAGGGAACTTAACGTTAATATCCTTTTCATCGCCGATGTTCATACCAACAACGCCGTCTTCAAAACCGGGGATAAACGCGCCGGATCCGAGTTCTAAAGTTTGACCTTCAGCAGTACCGCCGTTGAACGCTACGCCGTCAATAGTTCCTTTATAGTCGATAACTGTAATATCGCCGTTTTGACAAGGTCTATCTTCAACGTTAACTTCTCTTGCGTTTCTCTTAACTAAACGATCGATTTCAGCGTCAACGTCCTTTTTAGTTACATTATACTCAACTTTATCAATAGTTATACCTTTGTATTCGCCAAGAGTAACCTCGGGCTTAACCGGAACGATTGCAACCATAGTAATACCCTTTTCGTCAATCTTTTCAATGTCGATTTCAGGTCTATCGATAGGTTCGATAGAAGTTTCTTTGTCTAAAATTTCAAAGTAGTACTCAGAGAAAGAAAGGTTGATTGCTTCTTCGAAGAAAACACCTTTACCGTACATTTGTTCGATAACGTTCTTTGGAACTTTACCTTTTCTAAAACCGGGAACGCTATATTTTCCCTTAGTTTTATCGTACGCTTTCTTTTGAGCGTTTTCCCATTCTTGAGCGTTTAAAGTGATGTTGATTTTTACCGTGCTTTTTTCAGCAGGCTTAACAGTATATTTCATTATATTTCTCCTAAAAGTTTTTAATTACTTTATTTATTTTATCAAAGATAATTATTATTGTAAAGTTTTTTGTGCCACGATTTTAAATTTTTAATTTACAATTAACGGTTAAAGTTATATAATATAACCGAAAAAGGAAGAATTTATGCCACAAGATTTAGTTACGCTTAAAAAAGTTGCCCAATCTTTAAACGAGAAAATAGTGGGTGCAAAAGTTAATAAAATCACTCAGCCGTCAAATAGCGAGATAAATATTGCGATATACAAGCAAGGGGTTTCAAGGCTAATTATCAACTTATCGGCTAATTTTTGCAGGGTTTCAATTTCAAACAAGGAAAAGCCTAGCCCCGAAGTTTGCCCTAATTTTTGCATGCTACTTAGAAAGCATTTATCCGGAGCGGAAATTAAAAGCGTTAGCATATCAAACGACGATAGAATAATTTTAATCTCGTTTATAAACTACAACGACTTTAAAGACGCGGTTATCTACTCTTTATACGCCGAGATTATGGGAAAGCACAGCAACCTATTTTTAGTTAAAGACGGCTTGATTTTAGGCTCGTTAAAATCTGCCCCTCAAGACTTAGATGGAAAGAGAGTAACGCTTACCGGCGCGCAGTATAAATTCCCCGAAAATACCGGCAAAATTTCTATTTTACAAGACGGCGCTAAAAAGGTGTTTTTATTAGCAAACGGCGAAAATTTATCTAAAATTATCCTTAATAATTTTTACGATTTTTCGCCTAAAACGGCAACTGAAATTGCTTATAGAATTAATCAAAAACTGCCGATATACGACGGGGAAAAAGCGTATAAAATCGCTATTGATTTTATAAATTTACCCTTATCCCCAGTAGCTAAAAACAACGACTTTTTCTTTACCGATTACCTTTCGATAACAGGTGAAAAAACGGAATTTTCAAATATAATTGACGCTATGGAAAGCGTTTATTATAGCGCGGAAGACGATTCAAATATTAAAGCTAAAAGAAACGCTTTAAGCGTTTATACGAACTTACAAGAAAAGAAATTAAATAAGAAAATTGCAGTTTTATCAGACACTATCGTTTCCGCCCAAAACTACGAAAAATATAAACTTTACGGCGAACTTTTAATATCGCAAATATATTTAATTAAAAAGGGCGAAGAAAAGGTTAAGCTTACAAATTACACGGAACTCGGCGAAGAAATTATTGAAATTACGCTCGATAGTACGCTTACCCCACAACAAAACGCGCAAAAATATTTTAAAACTTATAAGAAAAAGCAAAACGCAATCACTCAATCAAAGATTTTACTTTCTCAAGTTGAGAGCGAACTTAATTATATAAAATCTATAAAATTTGCAATAAGTAATGCGGAAACTAAGCAAGATTTTGAAGAAATCAAGCAAGAACTTACCTATTTAGGCTTTATTAAAAACACCGCAAAGCTTAACAAAAACAAAAAATCTTTACCGCTTGGCTTTATTAAGTATGAAATTCAAGGAATTTCCGTTTTAGTCGGCAAAAACAACGTGCAAAACGATAAACTGCTTAGCCTTTCAGATAGAAACGATCTTTGGTTTCACGTTAAAAACTATCACTCCTGCCACGTTATAGTAAAAGCAAGTGATAAAATTAATAGCGATTTAATAAAAACCGTTGCCGAGATTTGCGCATTTTATTCAGAAGCGTCGTCAGGCGTAAAAGTGGAAGTTGACTATACGCTTAGAAAGTTCGTTAAAAAACAAGGCGGAAAAAACTTGGGCGCGGTGTATTACACCGACCAACAATCAATTTTAGTAACCCCAAATAAACACACCGAATATATAAAATAAGGCTCAGTTTCAAAAAACAACGCTCGCAAGCATATCGCTTGCGAGCGTTTTAAAAATCATTTTTATCGAGCGTTATAGTTTTATTATTAAGACTGTAAAGCGGGCTATCCTTTTCAAAATTAAAAGTTAAAGAATAAGCCGTTAAGCGTTGGCGTTTTGCTTTAAAAACCTTGTTTATCTTATTGTCGCCATACTTTCCGTCCCCTATAACAAAATGCCCGATATGCGCAAAATGCGCCCTTATTTGATGGGTTTTACCAGTTATAAGTTCAACCTTTATAAGAGTTGAGTTTTCCCTTCTTTCAAGTACTTCGTACTTGGTTATTATTTTAACGCTATTATCAACCTTTTTATCGTAAATTTTAACGAGGGAGTTTTCCGCGTCTTTTACAAGATATGAAATTAGCGTATCGCTATCTTTTTCAAGCCTTCCGTAAACTTCTGAAAGGTAGAATTTTTGAACCGACCTTTCCTTAAACGCTTTGAGCATTTCTTCTAAACTCTCGTCTTTTCCAAAGACTAAAAGCCCAGCGGTATTCCTATCAAGCCTATGGCAGAGTTTATAGCCTAAAAATTTAATTTGAATTTCACTTTCAAAGTCTTCACTCGTTATGCCCCTAGGTTTAAAAAAGACTAGAATATTACTATCTGAAAAAATTGGCTCTATATCTTGTTTAGCCCCGTCAAAGTATACCAAAACTTCTTGACCTTCAACTAAATTTACGTCTTTATTAACTCGTTTTCCGTCTACTTTTATATCTTTTGCGCGGAATAATTTTTGCATGGTAGAATACGGCAAAGTAGCCCCGTACTTACCGCTTAAAAACTTACTTAATTTTATTGAATTTTCTTCTACCTTAAAAACCTTCATATTATAAACCTTAATATCATAGATATTAAAAACGCTTCAAAATACAAAACTAATATATAAATTAACGTGAACTTTTTCCCCGTAACTTTTCTAAGTTGAGATAGCGCCACAACGCACGGCGGATAGATTATTATAAACGAAGTGAGAGTTACTACCGTCTCTAGTGAAAAATAAACGCCGTTTGGATACAAAGTTATAAGCGTTGATAAAATTGCTTCCTTTGCAAAAACTCCGGATAGTAACGCTTGAGTAATACGCCAATCGCTAATTCCTAACGGATAAAATAGCGGGGTTAAAAGCTTGCCTATCGCAGATAATATGCTATCTTTGCCACTTACGCTTACCAAACTAAAATCTAAAGATAGCGAATTTAAAATATAGACGGCTACCGAGATTATAAATATCACGGTTGCTATTTTTATTATAAACTGTTTTAAGTTATTTAGCAAGGATTTGTAAACGTCTTTAAAAGAACACGCTCTATAAGGCGGTAATTCCATAATAAGCGGAGCGCGTTTTCCCTTAACTAGCAAGTTTCCGCTGACAAATAGCCTAATTAAAACTATAACTATTGAAAACAAATACACGCCTATCATATAAATAAACGGATACTTAATGCAAGGAAGGCTTGCTAAAAACAAAAACACGGGAACTTTTGCCGTGCAGTTTATTCCGCTACAAATGAGCGAGGCTCTCTTTCTCTCGTTCACGCTTTCAAGCCCGCCGGTATAGTTGATTGCAACCGCAGTACAGCCAAACCCCATAATAGACGAGAACACCGCTCTGCCGTTAAGCCCCGTAGCGTATAAAAATCTTTCCGTGATAAAGGCAATTCTAGCCATTATTCCCGTTCTTTCTATAAAGTTTAATAAAACGCCTAAAACCAGCATTTGAGGCATAAAAGTTATAACGGCAAACAAACCTTGATAAATTCCGTCTAAAATAAGCCCCTTTATAAATAAGGATATATTACAAAGGCTCAAAAATCTTTCAAAACTAATATATAGCCTTTCAAAAGCAAGGCTTAAAAGTTCGCTTAAAATACCGCCTAAGCCGAACTTTCCAAACGATATATAAAAGGTTAAAAAAACCGCAAGCAACACGAAAGCCCAAGAAAAATAGGGGTTTAAAACTATTTTATCTATCTTTTCTTTTTTATACGGCGGTGGGATAATAAAGCGTTCTAAAACCTTTTTATCGTAAATTATATCTTTCCTTATATAATTATATATAGCGTCTTTAATAGTTTTTTCGCCCGGTTTTTTATTAAAATCGCAAAAGACGGTTGGAAACGGGAATTTATCTATTAAACTTTCGTCTAGCTCCCCGCCGTTCTTTTTAAATTCGGATAAAAAATTAACTGCTAATATAACGTTATAACCCCTATCGTAAAGAGATAGAACGGAAGTTATCGCTTGATTATACGATATTGGGTCGGTAACGTAAACTAAAAGCCCTTTAAAATCTTTTAGTTTTTCGAGCGTTACCTTTTCTTCAAGCGTTAACGGCGTTAGCGAATAAATACCGGGGGTATCAGTCAATAAGTAGTCTTTATTCTTTATACTAAAAGATTTAGACGCCGTTTGAACGGTTACTCCGTGCCAGTTTCCAACTTTAACGTTGCTAGAAGTTAAGGCGTTAAAAAGGGTTGATTTTCCGCTATTTGGCGTTCCAACGATAATTATCTCATCCATCGCATAAAACCTCGATAAAGTCCGTTATCTCGCTAGATAAAATAACTGCTTTTCCGCTAAAAGAAATTACGCACGCCTTTTTGTTTTTAAGTAAATATTCAAGTTTAACCTTTACTCCCCTATATAGTCCTAGATTATATAGTCTTAAAAGATAGTCTTTATTATCTAGGTTAACGCTTTTAATTATTGCTTGTCTATTTAAAGTGCAATCTGAAAGTTTCATACAAAAGTATATGATTTACGGCAACAAAAAAGCACGCTTTTTGCGTGCTTTTTAATTTAATTATTCTTCATCGTCTTCTTCTACTTCTACTTTCTTTTCTTTTTTAGCGAAAATCTTTTTGAAGAAATTAGCGATTGCTTCCATTCTAGCTGGAGTGAGAAGTAATAACACTATGATTGCAAGTAAGCATACTGCTGATAAGCAAAGGAAGATGAACGGAACGATATTAACTTTAAGCCAGTTACTAAAGCTTGTTTTATACTCTACTTTAACGAGCTTTTCAGTAAC
Organism: Christensenellaceae bacterium; assembly: GCA_045602125.1. Lineage (GTDB taxonomy): Bacteria > Bacillota > Clostridia > Christensenellales > Borkfalkiaceae > HGM11412. The sequence continues at coordinate 9,848 of JAZSBA010000069.1, forward strand.
TACGATGCTTGCAGTAGTGCCTTCGGCAGTCTTACCGTCAACGTCGATAGTTTCAACTTTAACTCTATAATAACCTTGTTTAGTCGGAGTGAAAGTGTGTTTAGAAGAATCGTATTCTTCTTCAGCGGTTGCCCAATCGTCAGTTTGGTTTTCTCTATACTGTAAAGTATAAGTAGTGTCAACGTCGTTACCGGTTACTTCAATACCCTTAACGTTGTATTTAAGATTGATGTAACCCTTTTCTTGATAAGTAGGAATTTCTACCTTTGGACCAGCGTTTTCAATAGTGAATTCGAAAATAGGAACTACAAGTTCTGCTTTTCTAACTTCGCCAGTATATTCATCTTCAAGGTCTTCGTCGGTATAGAACTTAATTAAATCGCCTGAACCTGAAGTGTAAAGGTAATTACCAGAAGTGTCTTTAACCTTGTAGAAACCGTCTGCAAATTCTTGAGTGTTTTTAGTAGTTATTGTGAAAGTTTTACCGTCGATTTGGTCTAAAGTGAATAAAACGTAGAATCTATAACTACCAACTTTAGTGATGTTAATCTTAAGGTCGGTTGCGCCACTTGCGTTAGAAGACGAATAATTCGTGCCACCTGGGATTGCGTAATATAAGTTTCTCTTATATTGATTGTAACCAAACGCACCGGTACTTACGATATCATTAAGCGAAGGAACAACGTAAGTATCACCGATTGATAATAAAACAAGCTCGTCTTCAGGGTTAACTTTTTCAGCGTAAACTGAATTTTTAACGATTTCTCTATACGCCGTAATTTTATCTAACTTGTAAGAAGGATCAATAAAGTTTTGCTTGAACTCTTCACTATTAACGTCGTCAAGCGCTTTAACGCTAAACGATTGAGTAGAAGGAGTATCCTTTTTAGTTGTTGCGATAGAAACGGTGTAATCCCCAGCGCGAGTAATTCTTAAAGTGATTTTACCCGATGAATAAGAGTTTAAAACTGCGGTAGTAACGTCATCCGTTTTGATAGCGCCGTTTTCATATAAAATTTCAGATTTAGATCCGTTAATTTCAATCTTAACGTCTGAACCTGCATCTTTAATATCCTCTTTGGTAACTTCAAGCTCGAAGTTAACACCAACGTACGCGTAAGTTTTATTTGAATCCGCTTTAACGGCAAACACGCCTAAAGCAATAGGCAATACGAAAATTGCGCATACGAGAGTTACTAATAATTTGGTAATGCGTCTTTTAGTCATTTTAGCTCCTAAACCATAAAGTGCGTATACCCGCACTATTTTACTATAATACTTATATATTTTACCCTTAATATTATAATTTGTCAACAATAATAATAAATTTTTGCGGGGTTTAAGTGGATTTTATAACGTTGGAACAAGCGTTACCGACGTATCGAACAATTTCCACGGAGAAAGTTCCTTGGGTGGTTCTACCTTAAAACACAATCTTTCTTTGGTTACGGGATGAGTAAACGACAAAGAAGTTGCAAATAACGCAAGGTTTCCCTTAACTGCGTTCTCGCCACCGTAACGCATATCTCCGTATACGGGATAGCCGAGATTTGACATTTGAACTCTAATTTGATGGCTTCTACCCGTGTAAAGTTTAACCTTAACGAGCGATAAGCCGTTCTTTTCTTCAACTACGTCGTAGTGAAGTTCGGCTTTTTTAGCGCCCTCAACCGTTTGAGCGCAAACGTAAACCATATTGTTGATTGCGTTCTTTTTAAGATAATTAGTTACCGTTTGAGATTTTTTATTGAGCGTTCCAACGAGCACGGTGTGATAAGTTTTTTCAAAGTCACCCGATTTCATTTGTTCGGAAAGCCTGCCCGCCGCCTTTGACGTTTTTGCAAATACCATAACGCCACCAGTCGGTCTATCAAGTCTGTGAACAAGCCCTAAATAAACGTTCCCCGGTTTGTTATCTCTTTCCTTTATCATTTGTTTAAGAGCGGAAAGCAAAGATAAATCTTTGCTCTCGTCGTCACAAGAAGGCATATTTTGCGGTTTTAACGCCACTATAACGTGATTATCTTCGTAAATTATTATAGGATTTTCCATTATCTTTATCCTTTTTATTATTTTTTAGTTCAATAGAACCCTTACGATTGAACTCTAGCCCAAAGCCCAGAGCATCCGCAAGGAAGATTAATACCTTCGCGAGTTGGAAGCCCTACTTCGTACGCGTCGATATTATATTCACCCTTGGGCATAAGTAACGTGAGAATATTTTTAAGAACTTGGGGTTGAAGCCCGGTCGTGTAACTGTTTATTAAGAAAAACAACGGATTATCACTTAAAACTTGCGTGCAAATTTTCACGAGATTATAAAGTTCGTTTTCAATCTTCCAAGTTTCTCCACCCGGACCCCTACCGAAACTCGGCGGGTCCATAATGATAGCGTCGTACTTTTTACCACGGCGAATTTCACGCTGAACGAATTTCAAGCAGTCGTCGATAATAAATCTTACTTTCCCTTCGCCAACACCTGAAAGACGGCAGTTTTCCCCCGCTCTTTCAACCATACCTTTGGCAGCGTCAACGTG
>JAZSBA010000070.1:0-10527 GCA_045602125.1 Christensenellaceae bacterium
TATTGAATTTCTCAAAGCCTAGTTGAACACGTATTTTAAGCCGTTAGAAGCGAGTTAGACGAGGCACAAGATTTTTTAACGCAGAGTTAGACCTTGTCGGTCAACGAAGTGTTAAAAAGTCGTAGTAACAAAGTATAACGGATTAAAATGAAGTTTAGTTGAAAGATATTTTAAGCCGTTAGAAACAAGTATTTCAAGGCTCGACGAACTCAAAGCCTATTCAATGCTCTTATTTTAAGCCGTTAGTTGCGAGCATATCAAGGCTCGTAAAGTCGGGGCGATTACGATAGACCACATCGGTCATCGTAAGTGCAACGGCTTTACAGAAACGATGATAGGCGACGCAAATAACGGCTTAAAATTCGGGGGGAATAAACCCAAAAAGCCTATCAAACGGCGAAAGAGCGTCTGGATTATAAAACGATAAAACTTCAACTCTATGACCGTATTTTTTCTTTAATTTTGACTTTGCCCACGATGCCATTTCTCTATGGTTATACATTGCAACGCAGGTTGCTCCGCTACCAGTCATAAAGCATAGTTCGGGAGAAAGTTCTTTTAAAGCGTTTAGGTTTTCTTCTACTTCGGGGTTGAGTTTTACGGCGGAAGCGTAAAGGTCGTTACCAGCGTATTTTTGAACGAACGATAAGTCTCCGTCGATAATGCCCTTTTCAACCATATCAACGTTTATATCAAGTTTGCTTGGGCTTTCATCGTAAAGTTTAAAGCACTCTTTGGTGCTAACTCCGTTTTTACCGTAAATTACAACGAAATAGTATCTATGCTCGGTTTTTAAGTGAGTTACCACTTCGCCCCTTCCTTGAGTTCTTGCAAAACCGCAAGAGAGAAGATAACCTGAATCGCTACCTAATTTATCGGCGAGCGGTTTCATTTCCGCATTTACTTTAAATAGTTTTTTAAGCGCACCTAAAACGCCTGCTATATCGCTTGACGAACCGCCCATACCCGAGCAAGACGGAATATTTACCTTAACGGTTATATTTACGCCCTTAGTTTTAAAGGTTTCTTTAAAGAGTTTTGCAGCCTTATAAGCGTTAGTTTCTTCTTGGAATTTAGGCGTAACGGCGTAAGGCCCTACGAAAGTTACGAGTATTTTATCGTCTTTTCGCTTGGAAACGGAAACAACGTCATACTTATCAACGCTCATAACGATACTTTCTAAATCGTGATAATCGCCTTTTTTGCCAATAACTTTTAAACAAATATTAACTTTTGCAAAACACTTTTGAGTTACCATAGTACTCCTTTACTTTAGTTCGCGATAAATTATAATTCTCGCTTCTCCACTCGTTGGGAAAGTTAAATCTTGATTGATTTTTAAAAGTTCTTCTTCGCTAATTCCAATACCCTTGCAAACGTCCCACAAAGTATCGCCACAATTTGGAATAAATACGGAAATTGCCGAATTTGATTTTACTCGCTTTTCCCTTTCTTCAATAGATATAACCGCGTTATAGTTAGAAAAGCTAGTTTCTTTTACTCTTAATACGACGTTGAAATCAACGGTTAAATAACTTCCCGCTTGAGATAAAGTTAAACCACGTACCGTACTTGCAGTTAAATTAAGGCTATCACCGAGTTTTTCAAACTCTACGTCAAACGGAACAAGCGCAGTTTCAACGGCGTAATTGCCGTTTGAATTTATCAACATGCCGATTTGAACAACACCGCTTGCTTTATAACTAGTAGTTTGAGTAATAATTTCTATTTCTTCTATTTTAGCAAATAACGGGCAGTTAAGTAAAGTGTTTTTTTCAAATTCAGTCGTGAGCTTATAGTTAATCGCCTTATCAATCGTTTTTTCGCCTAAATATCTAGTGAGCGAAATAGTCTTTTTATCAAGATTTAAATGATAATCTTTTGAAAAAGCGTCTTCAATATAAGATATAGTTTCATTTTCAATAACTGAAGTTTTTACTAAAAGTTTAACGATAACCGCAACCGTACTCTTATTTTTAGCCTCGTCAACTAATACTTTAAGGTTGCAATCTTTAACCACAATCGAGCCTTCGCATAAAAGTTCAGGCATAGCCGATTTTGCGTCTACTTCAAAGGAAAACGGAATAGTTTTCTTATCTAAAATAGGAAGATTATCTCCGTTTAACGCCAAATAATTAAGTTCTAACTCACCGCTTAATATAACTGCGCCTATTGAAGATACAACTTCACTTATTTTTACGTTTTGCTCGTGCCATAAAATTTCAGTTACGGTAAAATCTAAATCAAACTCGTCTTCTAAATCAAAGGGTTTTGAGATAGTTTCTAAAACGCACGCGTTTTCCGCTTGGAGTTTTTTAAGTTGAAGATTATCTGCGTCGATTATATACTCAATCTCTTCCTTTTTAAGAGATTCCCCGGTAAAGATAACTGCGCAACTTGCAATCGGAATTCCGTTATTAACTTGCACCCTTACGTTTTCGCAAATGATTTTACCTGAAACTTCGCCACCTTCCATAGCGCCTTTTAACTCGTTTTTATAAGAAAACTCTACGCCCATTTCACACTTTTTTAAAGATGCGTCGCCAAGAAGTGCGGAAAAAATTACTTTGCCGTCGTAACGCACTTCGTTTTCGCCTAGATAAACTCCGTTTAAACTTGCTTTAGCGTCAAGTTTAATTATATTTTGAACGTCTTCTTCTAAAATAGGAAGTTTACACTCCACCGCGTTTTTAAAACTTAGCGGAATAGTATTTGTTGTTATTATTTTTTTTGTTTTAACGTCTTTTTCCATACATTTGCTCCTTTTATCTACCAAATAATATGCAAAAACAAGTTTTATTAGAACAAAAACCGCGAAGGCAAAACGCCTTCGCGGTTAAATTTCTTTTATGCGAACCAGTCCACACATATATTCAGAATAAGAAAACGCAGTTTTTCCGTTAAAATATTCTTTTGGCTTTACTTGAAACAACGCCGGATATACGTTTGAGATAGTGCCTTTATACGAAACGTATTTGTTTCTACCTAAATTCACCTTTATCTCTAAATCCTTGCCTAAATAACTTTTGATCTTTTCTTTAGTTTCGGCTAAACTCTCTACTTTTTTAATCATATATTAAGTATAGCCGAAAAATCAAAAATTATTCCTCGTCGTCTTCCTCTTCGTCTTCTTCATCGTCGTCAAGGAAATCTTCTTCGTTTACAGTAACGTAATCAAAATCGTCATCGTTACGAGTATCGGAAACCCTTTCGTTAGTGTACGGGTCAATGTCTTCATCGTCTTCGAATTCTCCACCCATCAACTCTTCTTCTTCGATTTGAGAAAGAGATACCATATCTTCTTCGTCATCGCCTTTGCTAGAGATGATTTCCTTTTCATCATCGTCTAAGAACTTTCTCCACTCGTCGCCGTCTTCTAAATCTTCTTCTTGACGACTGTAAAGTTGTTCACGGCATTGTTCGCACATGTCTTCCCCTTCGTCAATATATCTATGCTTACAAATTGGGCATAAAACTTGATCTTTAACGTCACCGTCAACGGAGAACATAAGTTGTGGGCCTATTTTAAGTTCCGCTTTGCAAACGTCACAGTATTCTTCGCCTTCTAAAATATAGTTGAGTTCACATCTTGGGCACAAAACGTATTTTGCCATATTCACTCCTGAGGCAAGTCAACATAATTTAAGCCTTGATTTTGACTTGCAAATTTTTATTTATACTTTGTTAAAGCCCTTGGCAATAGCCCAAACTATTGCCTGCGTTCTTTGCCTCGTCTAAACTAAAAATTTGCTAACTCAAAATTGTTTCACACCTTAAAGTGCTAAAATTTGTGTAGATTTCAATATAAACGAGAAAACCGCAAGAGCTTTTGGTTTTATAGTTTAAGGCAAGGCTTAGACTATGCCGACTTACCTATCTATAAAATATCAATATTTAACGTAAAATAATATTGTCGTTTTATATTGTAATCACTAAGTAGAAATTTGTAAACACTTTTTTGCAAAATTTTTATAATTTTTTTATATTTTTATTGATTACGCCCCTTCAAGTAACATTTTATCGGCAATTAATGCAATGAACTCGCCGTTTGTTGGCTTGTCGTTTCCAACGTAGGCGCGAATTCCAAGCATAGAATTTATCGTTTCAATTCTACCCCTATTGAACGCAACTTCAATAGCGTGGCGAATAGCACGCTCTACTTTACTTGCAGTTGTTTTATACTTTTCGCCTATCTTTGGATAGAGTTGCTTGGTTATATTATTTATAATTTCCGGAGTTTCAATCGCCATTTTTACCCCTTCTCTTAAATAGTAATACCCCTTGATGTGCGGTGGAATACCAACTGATATAAAGATTTTACTAATTTTCTCGTCAAGCGTGTTCTTTCTCTTTTCAATTCCGTTAGAATTATCTTGAACGCCCACTTTGTTTGAAAGTTCAATAAGCCTATTTTTTATAATTTCAGGTTTGAAAGGCTTTGCTATGTAATACACCGCGCCCGAATTTAACGCTCTTGTAATTATGCTTTCACTCGTAAACGAGCTTACTACTATCACTTCCGTTTTTAAGCTTTCGCTCGATATTTTTTCCATAACTCCAAAACCGTCTATCGACTTTAATACTATTGAAGTTATAACGTACTCCGGCTGAAACTTTTCAATGAGCTTAAGCCCTGCTTCACCGTCGATTGAAGTTCCTACTATTTCAAATCCAGATATCTCTTGTATGATTGAGATAAGATTAGATATTGCTTGTTCGCTGTCTTGAAGAATTACTACTTTATTTTGCATTTTTCTATATCTCCCATAAATGATAAATCCATTATATCACTAATTTCGAACAAAATAAACTATTTTTGTATGAATTATTATAAATATTTTTGTTCGAAATGGTAGAAAAATGTAAAATCGTAGGAAAAATTGTAAATTTTGAAATTTTAAATCGCCAAAGATTTACAAATTAAAACAGGCTCGCCTATCAGCGAGCCTGCAAAAACTAATATTATAATTGTTCAACGATAACTGAATCGTCTTTATAAACTGATTTAGCGCAAATATCGTCGTAATCAACAATTCCGCCAAACACCTTCATAACGTCTTCAGAATAAGTGAATTTGATAACAGTATCAACTTCTTGCCTATTTTCGAACGGAACGGAGATAGCAAGGTATTCACCTTGTTTTCTAACGTTTAATTCAATGCCGTTAAGGCAAGTGATTTCAGGATTTCCTTTTGCAGGAATAATCATTTCATCGTCAGACCAATCGAGAACGTGCAAGTACATTACGTTGCCGTTATGAACAGTACCACCTCTTTGGTCCATCTTAATCGGGCCACCGCGAGTGCCGTAAATACTTTCGCCATACTTTTTAAGCCAAGCGCCTATTTCTTTAAGGCGGGCAATTTCATTTTCTTCAAAAGAACCATCAGGCTTAGGACCAACGTTTAAGAGCAAGTTACCGCCGTTGCATACAACCTTTGCAAGAAGATGAATACAGTTTCTAAACGAACGGATCTTTGAGTTAGGATTATGCTCCCAAGTATTAGTCATTGTATCGCAAGTTTCCCACGGCTCGTCAACGTTAAATTCGCCGATAACCTTTTCAGGAGCGAAATAGTCGCCGTAAGTCTTGTCACCAATACGGTTGTTACAAATAATACCGGGTTGGTTAGTTCTAACCATTTTGTCAAGTTTTTCCATATCCCAGAAGTCTTTTACTTGGGGGTTAGTCTTAAAGTCAGCAGGTCTACCAAACTTGTGCATGTGGAAACCGTGGCCAAGCCAATAATCTTCACCACCGTCATACCACATAAAATCAATCTTTCCGTAATTTGTGGTGAGTTCTTCAAGTTGTTTGTGCGCTTGTTCTCTTAAAGCGTTTGCATTTGTTTTATACATCCTTGGGAAGAAGAACCCCGGGAATCTCCAATCAAGCGGAGAATAATATAAACCCGTGAGCATACCCGCTTTGTGACAAGCGTCGGTATATTCCTTTATAAAGTCCCTCTTAGCAGGGCAGTTCATTGAAGTATGGTCGTTTAAGCAATACTTACTGTCCCAAATAGAGAAACCATCGTGGTGTTTAGCAGTAAGAACCATATATTTCATACCCGCGTCTTGAGCAATTTTAACCCACTCGTCTGCATTAAATTTAACTGGGTTAAATTTATCGGCACGCTTAGCGTACTCGTCAATATCCATAGCACCGCAGAACATCGACCAACAGCCGATATCCGGTTGAGAAAATAAACCCCAGTGAATAAACATACCAAATTTTTGGTCTTGCCAATTTTTCATTTGTTCTTGATTGTTATTGATAGTTTTAGCCATAATAAACTCCTTTTTGTATACACAAAAACTTTCTTCGTAGTAACTATACCATAATAAAAAGTTGATTTCAACAAAAAATCGAAAATAATTCAAATTATTTTTTGCGTAAAACAATTATATAACGGCGAATTTTTAAATCAATAGATTATGTTACTATCATTTGATTAAAACTTGCAAAATCTTACTACGTAACGCAAATTGTAACTGCAATAAAAAAACGATTGCAAAAATGCAATCGTTTTTTGAAAACAAATTAACGCTTTGAGAATTGAGGAGCGCGACGAGCCTTTTTAAGACCGTATTTCTTTCTTTCCTTCATTCTTGGATCTCTTGTTAAGAATCCTGCTTTTTTAAGCGCTGAACGAAGTTCAGGTTCTGCGATAATAAGCGCTCTAGCAATACCGTGACGAATTGCGCCCGCTTGACCAGTGAAACCACCGCCAACAACGTTAACGAAAACGTCGTACTTTGATAAAGTTTCAGTTAAAACAAGGGGTTGTTTGATAATAAGCTTAACGGTTTCAAGATCACAGTAATCGTCGATACCTCTTTTGTTGATAACGATGTTACCTGCGCCACCCGGAATAAGTCTTACTCTTGCAATAGCTTTTTTTCTTCTACCAGTTCCCCAGAATTGAAGTTTCTTTTTAGATGATACTCTTGCCATGATTTAATCCCCCTTACTTATCGAGCTTTAATTCAACAGGCTTTTGAGCTTGTTGAGTGTGCTCTGCACCTTTGTATACTCTAAGTTTAGTGAGCATCTTTCTACCAAGACTGTTCTTGGGAAGCATGCCTTTAACTGCTTCGTATACTGCAAGATCTGCCTTTTCAGCCATCATCTTGCTGTAAGGAATTTGTTTAAGACCACCGATATAACCGGTGTGGTAAGTATAGAATTTCTTTTCGAGTTTTTTACCCGTTAAGATAACCTTATCTGCATTTATAATAATAACGTGGTCACCGCAATCTACGTTGGGAGTGAAAGTAGGTTTGTTTTTACCTCTTAAAACGGCTGCAACTTGTGATGCAAGTCTACCAAGTACCATACCGCTAGCGTCAACAACGTACCATTTTCTTTCAATTTGACCTTCTTTTGCCATGAAAGTTTTCATGATATTTCTCCTTAAAAATCTTAAATAGTACCTGCATTTTTACTCGTTGAGGGGCTAATTCAAGGGGTAAAACGAAGTACCGCATTGACTATTTTATATAAAAAACCGATTATTGTCAAGCAATTTAACGATGTTTTTTAATTATAATATACTTTATAAAGGGTTAACCCCTTAGAAGGCATCGTTTTTATCTTGTTAGTGCGATTTCCCGACGATAAAACTTCTTTAAGCTCATCTTCCGTCATCTTTCTATCGCCGATAGCTAGCAAAGCGCCTGCTATAATTCTTACCATATTGTATAAAAAACCGTTGCCGGTAACGAAAACGTCTATAAATCTTCCCTTTTTAGTAATCTTTATAGAGTAAACCGTTCTAACAGTATCTTTAACCGAACTACCACTCGCTAAAAAACACTTAAAATCGTGCTCGCCTTCAATTATCTTTGCTCCCCTTTTCATAAGGGAAATATCGGGAGCGCTATTAATTAACGTTTTATATCTACTTTGCATAGGCTCTTCGAACGCGCCTATATAAAAAGAATATCTATAAGTTTTCTTCTTTGCTTGATATCTGGCGTTAAAATTATCGCTAACTTTTTCGCTCTTTAAAACCTTAACGTCGCTTGGAAGAATCGAGTTTAACGCAAAAGCAAAGTTTTTTGGGGGAATATTAGCGCTCGTGTCAAAATGAACTTTTTGGCATAACGCGTGAACTCCGCTATCCGTTCTTCCGCTTGCGATAGACTTAACTCTTTCTCCGGTCAACTTAAAGATAGCGTCGTTTAAAGTTTCTTCAACCGTTCTGCCGTTAGGTTGAATTTGATATCCTTTAAAATCAGTTCCGTCGTAGGAAACGGTTAAGAGTATTCTCATAAAAATACCACCCCGTAAACGTTTATAAGGATAACCCCCGCAAAGCACGAGATAGCCACGAACGTTGCAATTAAATCTCTATAACTGAGTTTTAACTTTTTATACTTAGTTCTTTTTACACCGGAGCTATAACACCTACTATCCATAGCGTCGCCAAGCTCTTCCGCTCTTCTAAAAGCGCTTATTAAAAGCGGAATTAAAACGGGGATCATAGCTTTCGTTCTCTTTATTAAGTTTCCGCTTTCAAAATCCGCGCCACGCGCTTTTTGCGCCATAACTATTCTATCGGCTTCGTCCATAAGGATTGGAATAAACCTTAACGCTATAGACATAACTAGCGCAATCTCGTGAACGGGGAATTTTATTATTTTAAGGGGTGAAAGTAAACTTTCAATACCGTCGGTTAAGGCAACTGGCGTAGTAGTGTAAGTTAAAAGAACGCTCGCCATAACTAACGTTATAAGCCTTATAGCCATAAACGCCGAGAAAAGCAAAGCTTCTTTAGTTATTATCCAAAAAAGCACCGTTTTAGTTTCGCCAACGTAGAAGAAAATATTGAGTATAACCGTTAAAATTATGATAAACAACACGCCTTTAATACTAGATAACATCGAGCCGAACGGAACTTTTGAAAAAATAATTGCAAGTAGCAAAAAAATCGCAAGTAAAGCGAGCCCGTAGAAAGATTTTGCTACGAACACGAATACTACGTACGCTATAAGCAATAAAATTTTGATTCTTGGGTCAAGCCTATGAACGAAAGATTCCGCTTGATAGTACTGCCCGAAAGTTAAGTCTGAAAGCATGTTATTTGTTTAATAATTTGTAATTTTCAATTATCTTTTCGATAAAGTCTTTTGATTTATAGTCGGTGTCTATTTCAACGCCGATTTTTGAAAGTTCCTTTTGAACGTAAGCGGTAACCGGAAGACCCAATCTCTCGGCTTTACCATCCGCCTCGCTAAAAAGTTCTTTTGGAGTGCAAACTTTAACGGCTTTACCGTTACTGAAAAGAGCAACTCTCGTTACGTTTTCACAAATCTCGTCCATATCGTGTGAAACTATTATAATAGTTTTAACAACTCCGGTATCGTGAAGGGTATGAAGTAAACTCATAAGCCTTTTTTTACCAACTGGATCAAGCCCTGCAACAGGCTCGTCAAGAACTAAAATCTCCGGCTCTGAAACGAGAATTCCGGCAAGCGCCACCCTTCTCTTTTGCCCGCCAGACAAGTCAAACGGCGATATATCCTTAACCGCCTCGTAATCAAGCCCCACGAGTTCTAACGCCTTTTGAACTCTTAAAGAAATTTCGTTTGCGTTAAGTTCTGGATGAAAGTTTTTAAGACCAAAGGCAACGTCTTGAAATACCGTTTCGGCAAAAAGTTGATATTCGGGATATTGAAAGACCATACCCACTTTATATCTTAATTCTTTAAGTTGTTTTTTAAGCAGCTTTTGACCTTTTTTATCGGCGGGGTTAAGATTATACTCCCCAACCGTTAAACTGCCGTTTTGAACGCGAATAAGACCGTTTAAATGCTGGATAAAGGTTGATTTTCCGCTACCTGTTTCTCCAACTATTCCGAAAAACTCCCCTTCGTTTATAGTTAAATCAACGCCGCAAAGCGCAGTCTTTTTAAACTCCGACTTTTTATTATAGGTAAAAGTTAAGCCTTTTGAAATAATTTGCATAATTCCTCCGCTAAACTTTCCTTGGTTAAAATCTCACTAGATATTGGAAGTCCGTTTTCTTTGAGCGCGCTTGCAATATAGGTTGCCCTTGGAATATCAAGCCCGTAAGACTTTAATTCCTTTCCGCGCTTGAATATCTCGCTGGGAGTTCCCTGCATAACGATTTCGCCGTTTGATAAAACCGCAACTTTATTGGCGTTTATAACCTCGTCCATATAATGCGTGATTGAAATTACGGTAATTCCGTCTTTATTGAGTTTTTTAACTACGTTTAAAACTTCTTCTCTTCCTAACGGGTCGAGCATTGAAGTCGACTCGTCAAGAATTAAAACGTCGGGCTTTACGGCAAGCACCCCAGCTATTGCAACGCGTTGCTTTTGCCCACCGGATAGCCTTTGACCAGCGGAATATCTAAACTTTTGCATATTTACAGAGTCAAGGGCAAAATTGATGCGCTCTTCTATCTCGTTAGGCGAAAAACCTAGGTTTTCAGGAGCGAAAGCCACGTCGTCTTCTACGATAGTTGCAACCATTTGGTTATCTGGGTTTTGGAA
>JAZSBA010000071.1:0-22152 GCA_045602125.1 Christensenellaceae bacterium
TATAACGCCTGAAATAACGGAATAAAAAAAGCACGTATTTGCGTGCTCTTTCAAATACAAAAACATATCCACAACTTTTTGCATAGCAAAAAATTTCACTTGCAAACAAAGTTTGCAAATTTCACTCGCCAAAAGGCGAATATCACTTTTTACCAAAGGTAAAAAACATCACTAAAAAAGTGGGCTTTTGCCCACTTTTAGATTATTTTATCTTTGCTAAGGCGTCAAAAACAAGTTAGGCGAGGCGTCTGCGGTTTTGAGAAAGGGAGCGACCTTGTTGGTCGCAGGAATTTCACAAAACGCAAAGAACAATGCATAACGCTGTTTTTCACGACTTAGATCTTATAAACCCAACCGAACGTATCTTCTACCGTTCCCCATTGAATTCCAGTTAAGGTGTCGTAAAGCATTTGAGTAACTTCACCGATTTTGCCATCGGTTACGGGATACTTAACGCCTTCGTACATAAGTTCGCCGATAGGTGAAACGACTGCGGCAGTTCCGCAACCAAACGCTTCTTCTAAAGCGCCTGATTTAACGGCGTCAACAAGTTCGTCAACCGATAAAAGCCTTTCTTCAACTTCAAAGCCCTTGCTCTTTAACACTTCAATACAACTCATTCTTGTAATACCGGGGAGTATTGAGCCCGTGAGCGCAGGAGTTACGATTTTGCCGTTGATTTTGAACATAACGTTCATTGCGCCAACTTCTTCGATATATTTTCTTTCAACACCATCAAGCCATAAAACTTGAGAGTATCCTTTATCTTCCGCGCGCTTACCCGCTCTGGTACTTGCGGCGTAGTTACCACCGCATTTTGCGTAACCTGTACCACCGCGTACCGCTCTAACGTCTTCAGATTCAATCATAATTTTAACGGGATTGATACCTTCTTTATAGTAACTGCCAACGGGAGATGCAATTATTACAAATTCCGCGTTGTGAACGGCGTGAACACCTAAAGCTTCGTCGTTACCAAACATAAAAGGTCTTAAATAAAGTGAAGTTCCGTTTGCGCTAGGAGTCCAATCTTGTTCTACTTCCACAAACTTTGTGAGTAATTCAAAAGCAACGTCTTCTGGGATAGTTGGAAGGCAAAGTCTTTCAGCCGAACGGTTAAGTCTTTTAACGTTTTCCATGGGTCTAAACATTTGAACGCCACCGTCTTTTCTTCTATACGCTTTTAAGCCTTCGAAGATTTCCGCGCCGTAGTGAAGAACGGTGCTTGCGGGGTGGATTGAAAGGTTTTCAAACGGAACTATTCTTGCGTTGTGCCAACCTTGTTCAGCGTTCCAAGTAATCATAGCCATATGGTCGGTAAAATATTTACCGAAACCAAGAACGCTACTATCTGGTTTTTGTTTTTTATTTTCAGTTAATTGAATTTTAATCTCCATAATTCGCTCCTATATTCATTGCCATCTTGTTAACTTCAAGCATATCCGCGCGCTTTGCAGATATTACCTTTTTAAGAGTTAATTCGATAGAATTTTCATCGTATTCGCCCATAATCTTTAAAAGTTTTCCAACTATAATCATGTTTGCGAGCGTAGGACAGTTGTTTTCACTTGCTAAACGAGTTGCAGGAAGATAAATAACTTCAACGTCAGTTCTATTTACCTTTCTATCGATAAGCGTGCTATCGAGTATGATAGTACCGCCTGCTTTTACGGTGCTTTCGAACTTATCAAGCGAAGGAAGGTTCATTGCAATTAAAACGTCGGGCGTGTCAACGATAGGAGAGCCGATACTTTCATCGCTAACGATAACCGAGCAACTTGCCGTACCGCCACGCATTTCAGGACCGTAAGAAGGGAGCCAGCTTACGTTTTTTTCATCGGTTAAGCCTTTGTATGCTAAAAACTTACCCGAGAAAAGTATACCTTGACCACCGAAACCAGAGAATAAATATTTAGTAGTTTTCATAATTATTTACTCTCCTTATTCGATCTATCTTTGTAAACGCCGAGAGGATAATAAGGAATCATCTTTTCGTCTACCCATTTAAGCGCGTCCTTTGGAGTTAAGCCCCAGTTGGTAGGACAAGTAGAGAGTACTTCAACGAGTGAAAATCCCTTTTTATCAATTTGGTTTTGGAAGGCTTTCTTAATTGCCTTTTTAGCGTTCTTAACTGCTTTAACGCTGTTAACGGTTACTCTTTCAAGATATTCAGGGCCGTCGAGCGTTGAGAGCATTTCGCAAACTTTAACTGGGTAACCGCAAGCTTGAACGTCTCTACCGTACGGAGAAGTTTGAGTTACTTGACCTGGGAGTGACGTTGGAGCCATTTGACCACCAGTCATACCGTAAATTGCGTTATTTATAAAGATAATAGTAATGTTTTCGTTACGAGCGGCTGCGTGAACGGTTTCTGCCATACCGATTGAGGCTAAGTCGCCGTCGCCTTGATAAGTGAACACGATGTGTTCTTCAGGATTTGCTCTTTTAACGCCGGTTGCAACTGCGGGCGCTCTACCGTGAGCGGCTTCAATCATATCGCAGTTAAAATAGTTATACGCCATAACTGAACAACCAACGGGCGCAATACCTATAGTTCTTCCTTCAATGCCGAGTTCGTCGATAACTTCGGCTACTAATCTATGAACGATGCCGTGAGTACAACCGGGGCAATAGTGCATAGAAATATCTGCAAGTGACTTTGGTTTATCAAATACTACTGCCATTTCTTATTCCCCCTTTGCGTATTTTTCAATTTCAGCAAGAACTTGCTCTGTTGACGGAATCATACCGCCTGCGCGGTTGCATAAAGTAACTGGCACTTTACACTCAACCGAAAGTTTAACGTCTTCAATCATTTGACCCATAGAAAGTTCTACGCAAACGATATGTTTTGCTTTACCTACGATTTTTTCGTATGCTTTCTTGGGGAACGGCCATACCGTGATAGGACGGATTAAGCCGACTTTAATGCCTTTCTTTCTAGCTTCGTCAACGGCGTTTTTAGTTACTCTTGACGCAATACCGTAAGCGGTAACGATGATTTCCGCGTCTTCCACCTTATATTCTTCCCACATTGCTTCGGTTTCTTCAATTTGTTTATATCTTTCGTAACGAGCAAAGTTGAACTTTTCAAGTTCTTCGGGAACTAATGATAAAGAGTTTACGATATTGTGCTTTCTTTGCATCTTAGTGCCGTTAGTTGCCCAAGGTTTAGCGGGAGCTGGAGTAACTTCAAAGTCGAGTTCAACGGGTTCCATCATTTGACCCATAGTACCGTCTGCAAGAATCATTGAAGTCATTCTATATTTATCTGCAAGTTCAAAACCCTTTACCGTTAAAGACGCCATTTCTTGAACGCTACCCGGCGCTAAAACTATCATATGAAAATCTCCGTGACCGCCACCGCGAGTTGCTTGGAAATAGTCTGATTGGCTAGGTTGAATACCGCCAAGACCCGGACCGCCACGTTGAACGTTTATAACAACTGACGGAAGGTCTGCGCCTGCTAAATATGATAAGCCTTCGCTTTTAAGCGAAATTCCCGGGCTTGAAGAACTGGTCATTACTCTATAACCAGCCGCCGATACGCCGTAAACCATATTAATTGCGGCAATTTCACTTTCCGCTTGTAAGAAAGTTCCGCCAATTTTAGGCATTTTCTTCGCCATGTAAGCGGCAATTTCCGTTTGCGGAGTTATGGGATAGCCAAAGTAGTGCATGCAACCTGCTTTGATTGCAGCTTCGGCTATTGCTTCGTTTCCTTTCATTAAAACTTTGTTTGCCATAATATTACTTCTCCAAAACGCAAGTAACTGAAATTGCAAATTAGGAAGTTACTTGCTATTTATTTTAATTTTTAATATTGTAGTTTAAAGGGTGTAGATTTGAGTAGATTTTGACAAGCGCGACTGCCGTCGTATTTTGTTTATACGTCAAAAGAGCGCTTGCCGAAAGATGCTAAAATATCCGCACTTTAAACCCTAATTCGTGATTGCAGTTACTTGCTAACAGTTATTATACAATCGGGGCACATAGTTGCGCAGAAAGCGCATCCGATACAGTCTTGTTCCCTAACCGCTTCAACGGGCTTATGCCCTTTTTTGTTAATTTTATTTGCTGAAAGTTCTAAAACTTTCTTGGGGCAAACGTCAACGCAAAGACCACAGCCCTTGCAATTATCAACGTTGATTGTAAGTTTTGCCATAATTTTCTCCTTTAAATCTTTTTCTGTAAAGTCATAGGATAAAGATTTTCTATTTTATCTTTCAACTCGCCGTATAAAGTTTCCTTTACGGTGGTGTATTTTACCTTTACGTTTAACGCCTTGGCAATATCGTCAGCGTAAGTTAAAGAGTTTAAAACGTCTTCGCTCGTGGTGAGTTCGCCAAGGTTGGAGTTATTAATAACTCCGGTAAATTTAATTTTGCACGCCGTTTCAATCTCTTTGGCAACTTCTATCGTAGAATTAACGTCGGGCGTGAGCGGACGATAACAGTTTACTACGAGAAGCATATCGTAATCGTTTTCTTCCAAGATTTTCGGTGTTAAACGACCGAGCGCCAACGCTCCCCTATCGTCTCCGCCAACGTCGACTATCATTTTATAACTTTTATCGTCCGTTATAGCGTACATCTCTTGCGGAAGAGCGGGAATATCCACGTTTGAGCCAGCGTATTCAGAAGAAATCAAACGGATGTTTTTTTGATTGAAATCTTCAATGCTATCTTTAGTTCTAAAATACGGATTGACTATATCAAGGTCGGCAACGGCAACTTTATCGTAATCTTTTTTAAGATTAAAGGCAAAGTTAACCGCAAAATTGGTCTTTCCGCTACCGTAATGCCCTGAGATAATCGTTATTCTTTTTAAATTTTCCATTATTTACCATTTATTTTTTTAAGAAACGAGTTAGAGTTTATTTCCGAAACAAGTTAGAAGCAAGCAAGACAAGGCTCGGCAAGACTTTGCCGGGTGCAATAGACCTTTTTGGTCATTGCAATCGCAAAGGCTTGACAGTTAACGCAGTATTGCGACGCTTATAACTTGTTTCGTTGGATTTTACCGCTGATAGTTTTAGGTAACTCGTCTTTAAACACAACTATTCTTGGGTATTTATACGGAGCGGTGTTGTTTTTAACGTAGTTTTGAATTTCTTTTTTAAGCTCGTCACTAGGCTCGGTGCCTTTTACTAAAACGATACTTGCTTTAACTACTTGACCACGAACTTCGTCAGGCTCTGCGGAAACGCCACACTCTAAAACGTAAGGAAGTTCCATGATAACCGATTCAATTTCAAAAGGTCCAATGCGGTAGCCAGAAGACTTAATAACGTCGTCAACTCTACCAACGTACCAGAAAAATCCGTCTTCATCACGCCAAGCGGTATCGCCGGTGTGATAGTAACCGTCGTGCCAAACTTCGTTTGTTTTTTCTTCGTCACGATAATAGCCTTTGAATAATCCGCAAGGCGCTTTATCGCCGATTTTAATAACGATTTCGCCAGTTTCACCGTCTTCAACGGAATTGCCGTCGCTATCAACGATGTCAACGTCGTAAATTGGAGCGGGTTTACCCATTGAGCCGATTTTATGCGGAGCGCCAGTCATATTACCGATAATCATAGTGCTTTCCGTTTGACCGAAACCTTCCATAATTTGAAGACCGGTAATCTTTTCAAATTGACGGTAAACTTCCGGGTTTAAAGCTTCGCCAGCCGTAGTCATATGTTTAACGGAAGAAAGGTCGTATTTAGAAATATCTTCTTTTACGAGCATTCTAAGCATAGTGGGCGGAGCGCAGAAAGTAGTAATTTTATGTTTAGCGAACATCGGAAGAATTTCACTTGCGTCAAAACGATCGAAGTCGTAAACGAAAATCGCCGCTTCGCAAAGCCATTGACCGTAGAGTTTACCCCACATAGCCTTTGCCCAACCGGTATCCGAAATAGTAAAGTGCAAGCCGTTAGGATCAACGTTGTGCCAATACTTAGCCGTATGGAAATGGCCGAGCGGATAAGTGTGAGAGTGCGCTGCAATCTTTGGATATCCCGTCGTTCCGCTCGTAAAGAACATAAGCATAAGGTCTTCACCGCAAGCGGTATCTTCGGTTCTATTAAAGTGGGTTGAGAATAAAGTGTACTCTTCGTCGAAATTGTGCCAACCTTCCCTTTGACCGTTAACGATAATTTTAGTAGTTACCGTAGGACTGGTTGAAAGGGCTTTTTCAATATTTTCAGGAACGTTATCGTCGCAAGTTGCAATAACTGCCGAAACGCCTGCCGCGTTAAAACGATAATCGTAATCGTGCGGTTGAAGTTGGTTAGTTGCGGGAATTGCAATCGCCCCAATCTTGTTAAGGCCCATCATTGCAAACCAATATTGATAGTGCCTTTTTAAAACGAGAAGAACTCTATCGCCCTTTTTAATTCCCAAAGATTTAAAGTAGTTGGCGCATCTATTGCCTTCTTTTTTAACGTCTTTGAAAGTAAATCTTCTTTCAGTCTTGTCTTTTGAGATATGGAGCATAGCAAGCTTGTCGGGATCTTTTTCGGCAATCTTGTCCATAACGTCAAAGGCAAAGTTGAATTTTTCGTGGTTTTTAAACTCTATCTTTATAGGCGTTTTGTTCTCGTTTAAAGTAACGTCAACGTAGTTTTTGTAAATTCTAGGTTTCTTGCCGTCGTCAATAACCGGAACTTTAGACTCTATAATTTTAGGAGCGTCAAGCTCGGGAATAGGCTCTCCAGTCGGGTTTAAAACGATTGCGTAGAAAACGCAGTCTTTTCCGCCAACCGCTCTAAGACCGTGCGGAGCGTCTGAATTATAATAAATACTATCGCCCGGACCTAAAATTTCGGTATGATTGCCTATTTGAACGAGTAAATTACCTTCCAAGATAATATCGCACTCTTGACCGTTGTGAGTAGTTAAGTCCATCGGCTCGTTTTGAGCTTTTTCATCGTATTTGCTAACAACGTATAACGGCTCTGCAATTCTCGAACGGAAATCACTTGCCAAGTTAAAATAAGTCATGCCGTGAGCGTTGCCTACGTTTTGACCGTTGCCACTTCTAGTTACCGTGTAAGATTTAAGCTTGGGGCTATAACCTTCGATAATATCGGTTACGTTTACTTTTAAAGCGTTTGCGCAACGATAAATGAACGCGAAGTTAAGATCGCTTTTGCCTTCTTCGCAGTTAAGGTATTCGCTTTCAGTTACGCCCGTTAAATTTGCCATTTCCGAAACGGAAAGGTTTTGAATTTCACGGAGTTCTTTAATTCTGCTAGCTATTTCTTTAATTTTTAAAGTAAGTTGTTCCATTTTATCCCTTTAGCGGAACGATGTTAAAAAAACCCGTCCCATAGTCTAGTAAACTTTGAGACGAGTTTTATCCCGCGGTACCACTCAATTTGCAACCGTTGGTTGCCACTTTAGAATCTAACAATTCCTATTCATTAACGCAGAAATCACGGAGAAGTTCTACTTGCAACTAGGCTTTCTTCTTCTCGGCTCGGAAACTACAACCTTATATCTTCTCGTTACGGCTCGCACCAAACGCCGTTCTCTGTAAACGAGTTTTAACACAAGGACTTTTCGTCATTGCCTTTAATTAAATTATAATTAATTTAACACTACTTTTAAATATTGTCAACGATTTTTAACCGCTTTTTTGTAATTT
Organism: Christensenellaceae bacterium; assembly: GCA_045602125.1. GTDB lineage: Bacteria > Bacillota > Clostridia > Christensenellales > Borkfalkiaceae > HGM11412. Next base: position 7,639 of record JAZSBA010000071.1, read on the forward strand.
GTTGCAACGCCAATTAGGGATTGTAAACCTTTTTTTGCCCGTGTCCGCCAAAAATTTTCCACTCGCCATCACCTAACAACTGCATTAAACTCGCCCTTTCTTCAGCGCAGAGCCTTGGGTTTGTGTCGACTGACGTCATTAAAATAGGAGCGTATTTATTGTATTCCGCTTGTTTCTTAGTTAAGTCTTTTAAATTGACGAAAACGTCGCCCGTAAATGCAATTTTTAAGTTAAAATCTATAAGTATTATTTCGCCCGAAAGATGACCGCCCATGCCTTCGTAAACGTCGAAGTTGAGTTCGCCAACGCTATAAACTCCTATCTTTTCTAAAGGTGAATTTAGCGTTGATTTATCCCATAGGGGCTGAAGTTTTTGCTTATCAACGGCTTTGTATTCGGTTAAAATTTTGCAAATATTGATATACGGCTTATGAAAAACGTTCTTTTCTCTAAATCCAGAACGATTTTCCGCTTCTAAGGATAAACTCTCCGCCGTTCGCTTGCTCGCTATAACCGTTTCAAATTCATTAAGCAATCCACAATGGTCAACGTCGGCGTGAGTAACTATTATTTTCTCTTTGTTAAAGTTTGGAAACAACTGCCTGAAAAGTTTGAGCATTTCGTCTTTATAACAAGCGTATCCAGAGTCTACGAAAACCCTTTCTCCCAAACTTTCAATAACTGCGGTATTGCTACCGCAATCGGGCTCTATCAAAGTTATTTTAGTGTTTTTTGTAAGTGTGTGCTCGGTAATTCTCGGCTTAAAATTTTCGCCTTTGCACTCTTTTAAAAGTTCGGCAAACTTGCTTATACTATCAAAAGTTTTATACGGCGAAAGCCCCGTTTCATCAAGCGTTTGCATAGCAAGGTTTACGTTGATTAATAAACTCTCTTTCTTTTTTAAAGAAAGTTCCATAGTTTTCACAAGTTCGTCAACGTAAGAATTATAGAAAATGCTGTTGTCAAAAACCTTTTCGGTCTTACTATAATTTATAATTCTAACCTTGCAAATTTCTTGCGCTTTTAATAAAAATTCAGTTAACGCGGTTTCATCGTTTACGTATAAGCCCATTTTGAAAAACTGATAACCGCTACCGTTTTCTTGCGAGCTTATATACGAAATGTTAAGACTAAACTCGCTAATAAGTTCTAAAACGCTAGTTACGCTACCAGGACGATCTTCCAAACAAAACTCAAGTAAAACTACTCTACTTTTTCCCTGCTCGTTTGAAAGATATCCTATTTGCGTGAGCTTTTCAGTTGCTTTTTCAAGCGAACTTTCGTCGCCTTCAGTTTCTATAAATAAGGTGTGCGAATCAACCGCTTTATTGTAACTTACTCTCGTTATATTTACGCCGAGTTCGGAAAAACACTTACTTGCTTTTAAGAACGCGCCTATATGATTAGGCATATTCGTAACGAAAGTTTTTTTCATAATTTTTAATTCTTTTTTAAAATATATTACGCAATTCGTCAGTTAAAACGAATTAGAGTTTATTACGCTGTATCTTACCGCTTATTGTTTTCGGAAGTTCGTCTTTAAACACAACTATTCTTGGGTATTTATACGGAGCGGTGTTGTTTTTAACGTAGTTTTGAATTTCTTTTTTAAGTTCTTCAGTTGGCTCGGTACCTTTTACTAAAACGATACTTGCTTTAACTACTTGACCGCGAACTTCGTCAGGCTCTGCGGAAACGCCACACTCTAAAACGTAAGGAAGTTCCATGATAACGGATTCAATTTCAAAAGGTCCAATACGGTAGCCACTTGATTTGATAACGTCGTCAACTCTACCAACGTACCAGAAATATCCGTCTTCATCACGCCAAGCGGTATCGCCGGTGTGATATAAACCGTCGTGCCAAGCGTCGTGAGTTTTTTCCTCGTCACGATAATATTCTTTGAATAAACCGCAAGGAACTTCTTTGTCGGTATGAATTACTATTTCGCCAACTTCACCTGCAGGAAGTGAATTGCCGTTTTCGTCAACTATGTCAACGTCAAATTGCGGAGACGCTTTACCCATTGCGCCGATTCTAGGAGTAGTTCCGTAAAGGTTAGCTATAGCTAAAGTAGTTTCAGTTTGACCGAAACCTTCCATTATTTCTAAACCGGTTGCGTCTTTAAATTGCTTGAATACTTCTGGGTTTAAAGCCTCGCCGGCAGTAGTCATATGGTGGATAGAAGATAAGTCGAACTTAGAAAGGTCGCCACGGATAAGCATACGAAGCATAGTTGGTGGAGCGCAGAAGGTAGTGATGTTGTATTTTGCAAACATTGGAAGTATGTCGTTTTCATCGAACTTATCAAAGTCGTACACGAATACCGCGCCTTCGCAAAGCCATTGACCGTAGAGTTTACCCCATAAAGATTTACCCCAACCGGTATCGGAAATGGTTAAGTGAAGCCCGTCGCGTTCGCAACAATGCCAATATTTTGCCGTTACGAAATGACCGAGAGCGTAGGTGTGCTTATGAGCCGCCATTTTAGGATTGCCAGTCGTTCCGCTAGTAAAGAACATAAGAGCGGTATCGTCACCGCAAGAAGAATCTTCTTTTCTTTCGAACTTGCCGGAGAATAAGGGGTATTCTTTATCAAAGTCAAGCCAACCTTCTTTTGCGCCCCCAACCATTATGAGTTTTTCAACTTGCGGGCATTTTTTAGCGGCGCTTTCGGCAAATTGATAAGTGTCGCCGTCGGCAGTACAAACGATAGCCTTAACTCCTGCGGAGTTATATCTATATTCAAAATCGTGTTCTTTAAGTTGATTAGTTGCGGGAATTGCAACCGCGCCGAGCTTGTGAAGGGCTACCATTGCAAACCAGAACTGGTAATGGCGTTTTAAAACGAGCATAACCTTGTCGCCACGCTTAATTCCAAGAGAAGTAAAGTAGTTTGCCACTTGGTTAGACGCGCGCTTTATATCTTTAAAGGTGAATTTTCTTTCGTTTTTAAACTTGTCTAAATGGAGCATAGCAAGTTTATCGGGGTATTTTTCAGCGATTTGGTCAACTATATCGAAACCAAAGTTGAAAGTTTCGGTATTTTTGAATTTTAACGCTTGAAGTCTGCCCTGCTCGTCTTCAGTAGTTTCAACGAATTTTTCGCAAACGAGTTTTTCACTCTTTTTAGCAGACATAACGCTCTTTCTAACGACTGTTTCTTCGGTGTGTTCGCCAGACATAACGACTGCAACGAAAGTACAGTCTTTTCCGTCAACCGCTATCATGCCGTGTGGGATAGAAGAATTATAATAAATGCTATCGCCTTCAGCTAAAACTTCAACGTGACTGCCTACTTGAACTTTTAACTTACCACTTAAAACCAAGTCGAATTCTTGACCTGAGTGAGTGGTTAAATGAATAGGTTTATTTTGTTGATTTTGAGAATACTCGTAAGTAACGTAATAAGGCTCGGCAAGTTTATCTTTAAACTTGGGGGCAAGGTTAGCAATGTCAATACCGTCTTCTTTAGCCGTGCCTTGACCTTGACCTTTTCTAGTTACCGTGTACGTTGAAAGTTTTGCGGAACTACCCTCTAAAAGTTCCGTCATTTCAACGCCGAACGCCAAAGCACACTTATGAATGAACGTGAACGGAATATCAACTTTACCGCTTTCATAAGCAACGTAACTATCCTTGTCTACACCCGTCATTTTAGCCATTGAATGAACGGAGTAACCCATAATAGAACGAAGCTCTTTAATTCTGGTTGCTATTTCCGATAATTGACTTAAAGTGTTGTTTGTGTTCATAATTTTTCTCCTTTTATATAATATTTATAGATTTATTTTTTCAAGTTTTTTAATTAAATTAATTCGTCAAAAACAAGTTAGGCGAGGCGTTTGTGTTTTTGCGGAAGGGGGCGACCTCATTGGTCGTAGGAATTTCGCAAAAATGCAAAGAACAAAGCATAACGCCGTTTTTCACGAATTAAAAATAAAAAAGTCTCAAAGAAAACCAAGTTTCTTTGAGACGAGCATTTTATTTTCCCGCGGTACCACTCAAATTGTAGTTACATAACTACCACCTTCAGAGTCCAACAACTCCTATGCACTAACGTAGCAGACACGGAAAGCGCTACTTAGGTAAAAACCCTTTTGAACTTTCAGCTCGGAAGTGATAAGATTACTAACTTGTTTTATCGGGATCGCACCATCCCCGACTCTCTGGGAAAACGACTATTAGAATCCGTCTTCGTCTTAGCTTTTTTATTAAGATAACCAAAGTTTAGCACTTTGATTTTTCGTTGTCAACTATTTTTTTATATTTTTTTTAACTTTTTTACTTTCTTTGGTGAAACGCCGTATTGTTTCTTATATTTATAAGAAAAATAGTTACTATCGTTAAATCCGCAGGCAAAAGCAACGGCGTGAACTGACCTTCCCGGCTCGTTTTTTAGCATATATTCCGCCTTTTGAAGTCTAAAAAGCGTTAGATATTCTGAAAAGTTAAAACCCGTTTCACGCTTGAAAGTTCTAGATAAATGCTCGGGGCTAACCGATAAGTTTTGCGCCACTTGAGATAACGTTATTTCCTGAGAATAGTTTTCTTGGATATATTTTACCGCGCTTTCAATAAACTTACTGCCCGACGGAGTTTCATCTTGAGTTTTAGCGTTTCTAACGAGCAAGAATATAAGTTCGCTGGTTAAACCTTTTAAAGCGTCTAAAGAATATTCGTCGTTCCTTAAATACTCTTCGGAGATTTTTTCCATAACCTTTTCGCATTGAGCGGTAACTCCGCTCTTTTTGAAAAAGTGGGGCAAAGTTAAAATAGTTTTTCTTACGCTATCGGGAATAAAATCTCCCGAACAGTTTATTAGCCAACGGTCGTGATAATCTATATCGTAAGTCGTCTTATGAATAATTCCACTCGGAATAAACACCAAGTCGCCAGTTTCTACTCTATACGACTTATCGTCTATAAAGTAATTGCAACTACCCTTTTTCATATAATATATTTCAAGTAAAGAGTGATAGTGACTGCTTGATTTATTCCCTTTGATTTTAGACGCTTTGTCAAAGTAATATTCGCTAGCGTTTATAACGGTTTTTCTATCCATAGATATAATTATAACGCAGTATATCAAAAAAATCAAGATTTTTAGCAGTTTTTGTCAATCAAATTAAGGAAATATTGATAGTTTTGATATAAAATAAATTCAAAGCCTATAATGGAGGACAAAATTTTATGAACTTTGAAAAGAAAATAAGAACTGAAAAGATTATTCAATTTGGCGAAGGCGGTTTCCTTCGTGGTTTCGTTGATTGGATGCTTCAAAAACTTAACGATAACGGTAGTTTTGAAGGCAACGTCGTAGTAGTTCAACCTATCGAACAAGGTATGTGCGATATGCTTGAAAAACAAAACTGCATCTACACTCATCTTATCCGCGGTGTTGAAGGCGTTGAAAAAACGGTGGTTGACGTAATTTCTAGATGCGTTAAACCTTACGACGATTGGAACGCTTATTTAGATTTAGCAAAAAATCCAGATTTTAGATTCGTCGTTTCTAACACTACTGAATCTGGTATCGTATACTCAAGCGAAGATAAGATTACCGACGCTCCGCCTAAAACTTTCCCTGCAAAAGTAACTTTACTTTTGAAAAAGAGATTTGAACTTGGTCTTAAAGGATTTATCTTCCTTCCTTGCGAACTTATCGACAGAAACGGCGATAACCTTAAAAAATGCGTTTTATCATACGCTGACCTTTGGAATTTAGGCGATGATTTTAAGGCGTGGATTGAAAAGGAAAACGTTTTCTGCAATACGCTCGTTGACCGCATTAACACCGGTTATCCGCGTGGCGAAGAACTCAACCTTGGTTATGAAGACAATATGGTTAACACTTCCGAGTACTTCCACTTATGGGTTATCGAGTGCGATTACGACCTTGAAAAAGAACTTCCGTTCAAGAGCGCAGGACTTAACGTTATCGTTACTAAAGACAAACTTTCTATGTACAGAACTAGAAAGGTTAGAATTTTAAACGGCGCTCACACTTCACTCGTTCCTTACGCTTTACTTGAAGGTTACGATACGGTAAAGAGTTGCATTGATAGTGAAAAGATGCTCGCTCACATTAGAGCGTGCGTGTTTGATGAAATTATTCCTACGCTCGATCTTCCTAAAGACGAACTCGTTGAATACGCCGAAGGCGTAATTGGAAGATTCGCTAACCCTTATATCAAGCACTATCTTTCTTCGATTGCGTTAAACTCGGTATCAAAATTCAAAGTTAGAGTTCTTCCTTCTATCCTTGAATACATAAAGAGATATAACAAAATGCCTAATACTTTAATTTTCAGTTTTGCAAAACTTCTTGATTTTTATAAGACTGATATGACTAACGACGACGCTGAAGTAGTTGAATTTATGAAGACTCACGGCGTTAAAGAAATTTTAGCAAACGATAAACTTTGGGGCGAAGATTTATCTTTCCTTACCCAAGAGGTAGAAAAATATGTTAATAAATAAGCTTGACAACGTTGAAGTAAATTTAAGCGACGGGCATAAGTACGCTCTTAAAGATATTAAAAAGGGCGAACACGTTATAAAATACGGCAATCCTATCGGCCACGCCACTCAAGATATTTCAAAGGGAGAGCACGTTCACTCTCAAAACGTTAAAACTAATTTATCCGGAAATATAACCTATATCTACGAGCCGGAGTTTTACGATATTGAAAAATGCGAAGATAATCGTACTTTTATGGGCTATGTTAGAGATAACGGCGACGTTGGTATTAGAAACGAAATTTGGATTGTTAACACCGTTGGTTGCGTTAATAAAGTTGCCGAGGCAATCGCTAAAAAGACGGGGGCAAAATTCTTCCCCCACCCCTTTGGTTGTTCTCAACTTGGCGACGATCAAAAAATTACTCAAACCATACTTAAAGGTATGGTTAATCACCCAAACGCTGCGGGCGTGCTCGTTTTAGGCTTGGGCTGTGAAAACAACAATATTGAACTTTTTAAAACGGTGCTTGGAACTTGGGACTCAAAGAGAGTTAAGTTCTTAAACACTCAAGACGTTAAAGACGACGTTAAAGAAGGCGTTAAACTCGTTAGAGAACTTCAAAAGTACGCTAAAAAGTTTAAACGCCAACCCGTTCCCCTTTCAAAACTTAAACTCGGGCTTAAATGCGGTGGAAGCGACGGTTATAGCGGTATAACCGCTAACCCCTTAGTTGGTAGGCTTTCAGATAGAGTTATCTCTATGGGCGGAAGTTGCGTTTTAACGGAAGTTCCAGAAATGTTCGGCGCAGAACATTTACTTATGAAACGCGCTGAAAACGAAGAAGTTTTTAATAAAATCGTTAAACTTATCAACGACTTTAAAGATTATTACACTAGACACGACCAAGTTATTTACGAAAATCCGTCGCCGGGCAATAAAAAAGGCGGTATAACAACTCTCGAAGAAAAATCTCTCGGTTGTATTCAAAAAGGCGGTCTTTCAAAGGTGGTTGACGTGCTTGATTACGGCGATACGTTGACTAAAAACGGCCTTTCCTTATTAAACGGACCGGGTAACGACATAGTTGCTATAACTAACCTTATGGCGGCAGGCGTACATATGATTTTATTCACGACTGGTCGTGGAACTCCTGTTGGCGCACCCGTTCCAACGGTAAAAATTGCAACAAATCACTCTTTAGCGGAAAGAAAACCCGAGTGGATTGATTTCGATGCTAGCCCTGTTCTCGACGGAAATCCATTAACCGACGAACTTCTTAATTACGTTATTTCCGTTGCAAGCGGTAAAAAGACTAAAAACGAAATTCACGATTATCGTGAAATTTCAATATTTAAGGATGGTGTTACGTTATGAGTTTTATAAACGATAATTTTATGCTTAAAAACAAAACGGCTAAAAAACTTTACAAAATGGTTAAAGATTTGCCGATTATCGACTATCATTGCCACTTAAACCCCAAAATGATTGCCGAAAACTATCAATTTAAAAACGCTTTCGACTTATTCTTGGGTGGCGACCACTACAAGTGGCGTCAAATGAGAACTAACGGCGTTACCGAAGATTTTATCACGGGAGATAAAGACGAATACGCTAAATTTAAAGAATTTGCTAAAACTTTACCCCTTCTTATCGGAAACCCCCTTTATCATTGGACGCATCTTGAACTTAAAAGATACTTTGGCATAGATAAAACGTTAAACGAAGATACTTGCAAGGAAATTTGGGACAAAGTTAACGAGTGCCTTGCTAAAGAAGAATTCCGCGCGCAAGAACTTATCAAACGCTCTAACGTTGAAGTTATCTGCACGACTGACGACCCAGCCGATAGTTTAGAATATCACGAAAAGTTAAAAGACTTCCCCGTTAAGATTTTACCTACTATGCGCCCCGATAAACTTATGAATATCGACCAAGCGACTTTCAAGCCCTATCTTGAACAAATCGGCGCAAAAACTTATAGCGAGATTGAAAAATTTATCGTTGATAGAATTCAATTTTTCCACGATCACGGTTGTAGGCTTTCAGACCACGCTTTAGAATACGTTCCCTATTCAGAAGGCAACCCAGAAGAAGTGTTTAATAAGTATATGAGCGGAGAAACTCTTTCAAAAGAAGAAATCGACGCTTATAAATGCGCTATCTTAAAAATTTGCGCTAAAGAGTACACTAAACTTTCTTGGACAATGCAACTTCATATTGGCGCGCTTAGAAACAACAACTCGAAAATGTATGAAAAAATGGGCGCAGACGTTGGTTTTGATAGCATTAACGACCTTTGCATCGCTGAAAACTTATCAAAATTCCTTAACTCTTTAGAGCGTGACGACGTTTTACCAAAAACTATTCTTTACACTCTTAATCCAAAAGACAATTACGTTCTCGCTACTATGCTTGGCAACTTCCAAGGCGGTGGAATTCCAGGAAAAATTCAATTTGGTTCAGGCTGGTGGTTTAACGACCAAAGAGACGGCATGCTCGATCAAATGCGCTCGCTCGCTAACCTTGGCATGATTGCAAGATTCGTTGGTATGCTCACGGATAGTAGAAGTTTCGTATCGTACACTCGCCACGAATATTTTAGAAGAATAATGTGCAACTTAATCGGAGAGTGGGTTGAAGACGGCGAATTCCCCAAAGACTTTAAAGTTTTAGAAAAAATCGTAAAAGGCATTGCCTACGAAAACGCTAAAAACTACTTTAAATTTTAATTAAAACACTAAAAAACGCGGTGATTTTTCACCGCGTTTTTTAGTGCAAAAATATTAACTAGATCTTTAATAATTTGCGTGTATTTTCAAAAACTAAAAGTATTTCTTGATATTTAGGTAAACTTTCTATCTCACCTATGGTGAGATAATCCCAACTATCGGGGCTTTCGGATTGAAGTTGCCACTCAAGCGTTTGATAACTCGTAGGAGAAACGCCAACTTCTCCAGACGCTAGCACTCTAACGGTTATAAGCCCGTCTGTTATAAATATAGTTCCGTGTGATAATTTTATTCCTTTCATATTATTCCTTGCGTTTTATTCGTACTTTATAAATATAAACGAATTCGGCTCTTTGCCGTAAGCTCTAACTTTATCGCCTTTTATCTTAACTTTTAAACCACCTAAGTTATATAAAACCTTTAATTTCTTGCCTTTTAAGTTAACGTTAAAATCATAGATTTTATCTTGGTTGTTTTCTTTAAATAATAAGAGATAACCGCCACTATTGTTACTTGCTTTAAATCCCGTAAAACCTATTCCCGACGGGCTTTCGCCGATAGGCTCGATATACGAGGAAGAAAGGTCGTTTCTATGCTCTTTGTAAACGGAGATTATCGCTTTAAGTTTATCCTTGTTTTCTTCAGATAAATTTTGCATTTCCATCCAAAGTAAAGGATTTGCCACCATTGAAACTGCAAAGGCGTAATCTTGAGAATAAGTGTTTACCGCCAAGCTATCCCCTTCGTACTTATCAGCGTTGCTTGAAACGTTTGCTACTTCTATTTGGAAACGCTGAGTCGGAACGTATTTGGAAAGTTCCCAAAGGTTTTTAAGCGTTCTATAAGGATAGTAAGTTCTAGCCCTTGTAAACCTGTTTTCTAAGAACAAATTGCCAAACTCTCGGTTATATAAATAACCGAAACGCTTTCCAGCGGTTATATCCATATTGATTTTTATCTTATTATCCGTTCCCGATTGAATAGAACTTAAAATCTTATAAACGTTGTTTTCGCAAGTTTTATTTTTAATTCTTATTCCGTCTATTTTGAAGGTTGAAACGCCGTGCTTATTGTAAAGTTCGATGACGTTTTTAATATCCGTTTGAAGATATTTATAATCGTCGGTTGCGTCGCACGAGTACCACAAGCCTATTTCAACGCCCATTTCTTTTGCTTTTTCTAAAATTGACGCTAAGCCGTTTGGGAAAGTATCGCGAACGTCCCAAAAATCTTTTTGTTGGTCGTACATGCCTTCGCCAATTTGCGCGCCACCCGTTTTAACGTGCGAGCCTGCGGTGTGACCTTTTTGCCAACCGTCGTCAAGCTGAACGATATCAACGCCTAAGTAACCTGCCGTTTCAAGTTCTTTAAGCATAAAATCAGAGCAAATACAGCTGTCGGCATGACCGTCGCCCCAAGTATTAGAGAGAATTTGCGGATGCCTTTGAACTTTTGATACTCCCCTTAAATAATATTCGTGATAGTCTTTAATAACCGAATTTTTATCGCCCACGACTACCGTTGCCGAATATAAAGGAACGTCGCTTTTTATATCAAACGGTTTATCAAAAGATAAACCGATGCCAGTTATGGCAACCGTTCTATATTTATTAAAGAAGAAGTCGAAATCGCTATTTCCAGTTTGCGCAATCTTCGATGGGGCTTCCTTTACAAGCATTACCGCTTGATTTTTAGTAAAGTCGTCAACGATGAAGATATTTCCTTGATAGTTTTTTGACCAAGGGCTAAAAAGCTCGAAAGTTTCTTCGCGTTTAACAACGTTATGGTCGTCGGTTGCGTCGAAAAGTTCAACCCTTGTTAGATTCAAGTGGTTTTCGTAAAAAGGAACGCCTATTATACTTGCATTTTCAGGAATCCACTCTTTCATTATAACCGTTTTACCGCCGAGAACTCCGTCCGGAATAAGTTCGGTTGTAACCTTAACGTTTGAGTTAAAGTGACCGTCAAGCCTAATTTTAGCGTTTATAACGGGCAAGTTTTCATAGAGTGAAAGGGTGTAAAAAATTGACGCGTCTTTGCTTTTAAAAGTTATTAAAAGTTTATCTTTTTCATCTGAATTTTCAAATAAAACGGTTGCGTTTTCATAATCAAAACCAGGGATATAAACTATTGGAAGATTATCTTCATTATTTGTAAAATTATATCCCGATTTTTTATTTTTAAGGTTTTTTAAAAAAACCTTACCGCCCACTTTTTCAAGATTAAGTTCTATTAAACTATTGCCAAAAATTACGCTGTTATTTTCAATATTATAATAAAAATTTTCCATTAGATTAACCTCGTTTCAAACGCTAAACGTATTCCCATATTTTTGAGCATATTGCAAGCGTTCTTTACCCTTGGCGCTTTATACTCTTTTACGTTGTGCCCGTCAAAACCAACGGATAACCTTACGCCCGATTGCTTGATAATTTCTTGCTGACGCTTGTTCTTGAAAAACTCGGTAACGTAATCGTGAGTTTTAAAGTCGTGAAGACTGTCAAAGTTGACGTTTATCTCCCAGAAAATACCCATTTCCGCCATTTTTCTAAAATATCTAAGCGGGTCTTCGCCTAAACGGTCGATAAATCTAAACATATCGGTATGCGCAATACCAACCGGGCATTTAAGCCTTCTTGCAAAAGAGAAGATATCACCGCGCGCGGTTGAACGCCCAACTTGGTCTAAGTTTTCAACGAGCGCAAAGTCGAACATAGAAACGTCGGCGCTATCCGGAAGGGCGTAACTGTCGTTACCCATAAGCGTTGAAACTTCTATTCCGCAAAGTATCTTTATTCTGTTTCTATACTTATCTCTAACCGCGCTCATATGGTCGTAATAACGCTGAAGCGTTAAACCGTAATCAGCGGAGAGATTTGTTCCCTTATCGTAGCAGAATTCCTTTCTCGCGCAACCAATTCCGTAACTGTGGTCGCAAAAACCGAGCATTTGAATACCGCCCGCTATTGCAGTTTCAACAACCTTTTCAGGCTTGTCACTACAACAGAAAGAGTAATAAGTATGTGCATGTAAATCTTGAATAACCATAAACTCTCCTTATCAAATGCTCCTTAGTAAACGAATTTTATTGAACCGTCGTCGAGTTCGGGTGGGGGGAAACTGTCGGTTACGACTAAATCAAATTCCGACAGGTCTTTTGCGCGGTACGTCGCGCTAGCTTCAAATTTAGTATGGTCGATTATAAGTATTCTTTTCTGAGAACGCTCAAACGCCACTCTTTTAATTTCCTTTTGGTCGAGCGAACGCTCGTGAGTTGCTCCGCCTATAACGCAAGCGCAAGAACTGAGCATTAAGTCAAAGGAAAAGTCTTCAAGTTGCTTTGCCGTCCAACTGCCTTGCGTTGAGTTGGTGTTGTACTGCACCGCTCCGCCAAGTAAAATAAGCGTTACGTTAGGCTTTTTAGAAAGTTGAATTGCCGTTTGCAAGTTGTTGGTAACTACCGTCTTGTACGAAAAGTCCATTTTTTCAGCAAGGGCAAGCGCCGTTGAAGAACTATCAATAAACACCGATTTAAAAGGTGGAATATGCGGAAGCGCTTTGCTCGCCGCCCTATCCTTTTCACCGGGGTTTCTCTCCATACGATAAAAGAGGGAAACTTCTTCGGAGTTTTCCGGAAGGAAGGCACCGCCGTGGCTTCTTTCAACCAAGCCCATGTCCTTCATTTCGGCAAGGTCACGCCTTATGGTCGCTTCACTTACGAAAAATATGCTCGCAAGCTCAGTTACGGTAACTTTTTTTTGCTCTTTGATTATACCTAATATGCCGTCTTGCCTTTCGTTGAGCGCCATAATCTCCCTCCTTTTTCCGAAATTTAATAAAAAAACACCGAATTTTGTTCATTTGTGTTCATTTATGTTCATATCATAGCATAAAAAAGTTTTTTTGTCAACATAATGAACATATATGGACAAAAACGAAAATATATGTTATCATTTAGCCAAGAAACTGTTTATATATAACGTTCATTTAAATAAAACACGCAAATCTAAAAATAATAAGGAGTTTAGTTAAAATGAAAATTCTTGTTGTAAACGCAGGTAGCTCATCACTTAAATATCAGCTCTTTGATATGGCTACTAACACCGTTCTTGCAAAAGGCAACTGCGAACGTATCGGAATCGACGGCGTTATCACTCACAAATGCCCGGGCAAACCCGATTACAAAATTGAAGCGGATTTCCCCGATCACAGAGCGGCAATCAAACTTGTTTTATCACTCTTGACCGACAGCGAAAAAGGCGTTATCTCTTCAATTGACGAAATCGTAGCGGTTGGCCACAGATTCGCTCACGGCGGTGAAATTAAAAAATCAACCGTTCTTGGCGATGAAGAGATGAAATATCTTGAAAGCATAGTGGGAATCAATCCTTTACACGGTCCACCGGCAATCAGCGGCTTCAAAGCGTGCAAGGAAGTTATGCCGAATATCAATCACGTTGGCGTATTCGATACTTCTTACTACTCAACAATGGAACCCCACGCTTACATCTATCCTATCCCTTACGAACTTTACGAAGAGTTCAAGATTAGAAGATACGGTTTCCACGGAACTTCTCATAGATACGTTGCAGGCGTTGCGATGGATTTACTTGGCAACAAGAACTCAAAAATCATTACTTGCCACTTAGGTAACGGCTCTTCAATAACCGCAACGGTTAACGGAAAGGCAATCGATACTTCAATGGGCTTCACTCCGCAAGACGGCGTTCCAATGGGAACTAGAAGCGGTGCAATCGACCCAACTATCGTTCCTTACATTGAAAAGGTTAAAGGAATTTCGGGCGAAGAAGCCGACAAGCTTATAACTAAGCAAGGCGGTCTCTTAGGCGTATCTGGAATTTCAAGCGACTGCCGTGATATTAGAGCGGCTGCGGCTGAAGGAAATGAAAGAGCAAAACTTGCGCTCAAGATTTTAACTCACAACATTAAGAAGATTATCGGTTCTTACGTTGCTGAAATGGACGGCGTTGACGCAATCGTATTCACAGCCGGCATCGGTGAAAACGACAGAGCGCTTCGTGAAGAAGTTGCAAGCGAACTTACCTTCTTAGGCGTTGACTTTGATAAAGAGGCTAACTTAAATATTCCGTCGGGCACGGTTGGAGAAATTAGTAAAAAGGATAGTAAAGTTAAAGTTTACGTAATCCCAACCAACGAAGAATACATGATCGCGCTTGACACTCTTAACTTATCTAAATAATAGATAAATATATATATAAAATAATATAAAGGAAAAGGAAAATTATTATGAAATCACCATTTGAAATTAGAAAGGAAATTTGCGAAGTAGGTCACAAA
>JAZSBA010000072.1:0-2138 GCA_045602125.1 Christensenellaceae bacterium
GGTTTAATAACCGTATATAATAACGGTGTTGAAGTGGGAAAAGTAAACGCAATAGCTGGTAACAATTTAGATAAACAAGGTTATTTTGACGTGGTATTAGAGACTATTCAAAATTGGTAATATAAACGCTCGTGTAAACGGGCGTTTTATTATTATAAAAGTCTTGCAATTTTAACTTAATTGTAGTAAAATATATTTATATTGTTTATAGGATATTTTAATGGCAACATCTAACTTTGAGTCTAAGGTAGACTATTCAACTAAATTATCAAATCTTGAATTTGAAGGCCCGCTTGATTTACTTTTGCATCTTATTAAACAAGCGGAGATTGACGTTAAGGATATATTCGTTTCAGAAGTAACAAATCAATTTTTGGAGTACGTGAATACGCACGCTATTGATATGGAAACTGAAAGCGAATATCTTTCTATTGCTGCAACGATTATTGAGATTAAGTCAAAAGCCATTATTCCTAACGAAGAAGCTCAACTTGAAGCAGAAGAAGAGGGCAATTTGCTTATTCAACGCATTGAAGAGTATAAGCTTTATAAAGAATCTGCGGAAAAATTGAAAGCGATTGAAGACGTAAATAAGTTTTATAAAAAGCCGGATAGCGACGCTCATAACGTTAAAATCGTGTATACTGACTTTAACTTAAACGGCTTAATTAATGCCTTTACTAATCTATTAAAAAGAGTTGACGTAAAAGATACCATTGAAAACAAGGAAAAAGAAATTCCTAAAGAAGTTTTTACGGTTGCAGATAAAATCTATTTCATAAGAACTCAACTTCAAGAAAGAAAAGAAATGAGTTTTTACGATTTGTTTACACGTTACTCAACTAAAACAGAAATGATAACGACGTTTCAAGCATTGCTTGAACTTTTAAAGCACCAATATTTAACTTTTTTGCAAGACGATACGTTTGGCGATATAACGCTTTATTATAACGAAAACGGAGGGGAAGAAATTGGAGAACTTGAAGAATATAATTGAATCAATCCTTTTTGTTTCGGGAGATGCGGTGCAAATAAAGGATATATCGGAAAAACTTGGTGTAACTGACGCCAAAGTTTTAGAGGCGGCTAAAGAACTTTACGATAAATATAACGAAGAAAGCGGTATCAAACTTTTAATTTTCAATAAAAAATTGCAGTTTAGTTCGAATTCAAGGTACGCCGAAGAAGTTTCAAGCGTGTTAAACCCAATAAAAGAAAGAGAACTTTCAAAGAGTATGCTTGAAGTTGCAGCGATAATTGCTTATAAGCAACCTGTAACGCGTATTGATCTTGAAGAACTTCGTGGCTCTAATAGTGAATTCGCCCTTCAAAACCTTTTAAAACTCGGTGTTATTGAAGTGGTTGGCAGAAAAGATACGGTTGGCAAGCCCGTTTTATTCGGAACGACTGACGAGTTTTTAAAGAGATTTCAAATTTCGTCTTTACAAGATCTTCCTGATTATGACGAACTTATGAAAAAAATTGTTAAACTTAGAAGTCCAACTAATGATAGTGCATACCTTTTTGAAAAAGACGAGTACGTTGAGGGCGATGAAGGCGTTACCTTGTTAGACGGAATCGAAATTCCAACTCAAAGCGAAGTCGTAGCGCAAGTTGAAGACGATTTAGATTTAGGCGATATTGATAATGAAGACTTGCCTGACTTTTTGAAAGACGAGGAATTAGACGTTATAAAATAATTTGTAAAAAATGCGTTAAATACGCATTTTTTTAATATTTTTACAAAATATAATAATATGATAATAGCGGTGTTTATAATTGTTGGTTTGTTAATTTTTCCAATTATTGCATCGCTATATTTTTATGCCGATTTTTCATTTAAAAAAGTTTATTTTGCAATATTCATATTTGGTAAATTTCGTATTTTAAGTGGGTATATAAAAGTTAGAGATAAAAGTAGTGTGTATATCCATATCTCTGATAAAAAAGCGTTTATAATTGATTTCTCGTATGTAAAAAAGATGAGTAGTAATTCAAACTTTAGTAAAACGTTTAACGTTGATATAGTTGATGTTTATATTGAAAATAGCGTGTTATATCCAAATATAACGTTTGTAATTTTATCCATTTACAACGTTTTAATTCCATTACTATCAAGTTTATATGAATTTTATGGT
>JAZSBA010000073.1:0-3110 GCA_045602125.1 Christensenellaceae bacterium
CGAGTTAGGCAAAGCCTATCCAATGCTATTTTTTAAGACGTTAGAAGCGAGTATTTCAAGGCTCGACAAGTGGGGACGGATACAATAGACCTTTTTGGTCATTGTAGTCGTACGCACTTGACAGTTAACGCAGAAATACGAAGTTTATAACGGCTTAAAATTAAGACGTTAGAAGCAAGCTAGGCTAACTCAAAGCCTATTCAATGCTCTCACTTTAAGCCGTTAGAAACAAGCTAGGCGAACTCAAAGCCTATCCAATGCTCTCACTTTAAGCCGTTAGTTACGAGTTAGGCAAGGCTCAAAGCCTATCCAATGCTATTTTTTAAGACGTTAGAAGCGAGTATTTCAAGGCTCGACAAGTGGGGACGGATACAATAGACCTTTTTGGTCATTGTAGTCGTACGCACTTGACAGTTAACGCAGAAAGACGACGCTTATAACGGCTTATAAATCGTCGTTGTAATATAAAATACCGAGTGTATGCTCACCACAATGAGAAGTTATAGTACAGCCTGCTTGAGTTTCTAAAATTTCTTCAAAGCCGATATCTTTGATTGATTCACGAGCGGCTTCGACCATTTCAGGAGTTGCCGAACTATAAGTTATAAAACACATTGATTTGTTGGGAGTGTTAAATTCGGTTAAAGTGTCTTTACAATATTTTTTGATGAGAGCGGGCATGTTTCTGCCAATGTATTTTTTACCGCTAATCATCTTGCCGTCTTTAACTAAAATTTGCGGGCGAACACCCATTGCGCTACCGAAAAGGTAAGCAGTTGAAGAACATCTTCCGCCTTTGTGAAGGTAATCGAGTTTTTCAACGATAAAGCTTGCTTGAACGGATGATCTTCTTTCTTCAACCTTTTTAGCAATAACTTCAATATCAGTTTCGGTTTCAGTTAATTTTCTAGCGTAAATCGCTTGAATACCAGCGCCGGTTGATAACGACGCGCTATCGATTACTCTAACTTTTCCATTAAAGTTCTTTGATGCGTTAACAGCGTTAGTGTGAGAAACGCTCATACCCGAAGAAATGTTAAAGTGAATAAGAGCGTCGTAACCTTCGTTTAAAGTTTCTTGGAAACGCTCGGTGTAAAAACCTTCGCTTGCCGCTGCCGTTTTAGGAAGAACTTTGTTCTTTTCAACGTAATCAAAAATATCTTCCGGTTTAATAGACCCGTCGTCATAATATTCTTCGCCACCCAAGATAACGTTGAGCGGAATAATTTTAATGTCGTATTTAGATAATAATTCGGGAGTTAAGTCAACAATACTGTCTGCCGTGATTGCAATTTTCATTTTTTTGCATACCTCTCAATTATAAATTTAACATTTGTATTTTACTAGATATCACGTATTTTGTCAATTAAAAAATAATAGTCAAAAAAACCTTGAATTTTGTAAATGATGTATGTTATACTTTATAAGTACTTTATTGAAAACAAAGGAATATTTAGTATGTTTGAAATTGTTAATAAGAAGGTTCTCAATCCTACGGTTACGCTTATGGATATTAAAGCCCCTCTCGTTGCGAGAAAGGCAAAACCCGGCCAATTCATCATTTTAAGAGTTGATGAAGACGGCGAGCGTATTCCCCTTACCGTTGCAGGCTATAATCGTGAAGAAGGAACTATTAGAATTATTTTCCAAACGGTTGGCGCAACTACTTACAAACTTTCGCTTAAAAACCAAGGCGAATTTATTCAAGATTTTTGCGGTCCGCTTGGAAAACCTACCGACCTTGAAGGTCTTTCTAACGTTTTAATAGTAGGCGGTGGCGTTGGTTGCGCTATTGCCCTTCCTATCGCTGAAGAACTCAATCGCCGTGGCGTTAAAGTTACGAGCGTTATCGGTTTTAGAAGCAAAGACCTTTTAATTTTAGAAGACGAGTTTAAAGCTTGCTCTGATTCTTTAACCGTTATGACGGACGATGGTTCTTACGGTAAACAAGGTAACGTTTGCGCGCCTATTAACGAAATGTTTGAAGGTGGCAAAAAGTTTGATAAAGTTATAACGATTGGACCGCTTATTATGATGAAATTCGTAGTAAACGCAGTTAAGCCCACGGGTATTCCTTGCGAAGTTTCAATGAACCCCGTTATGATTGACGGAACGGGTATGTGCGGTGGTTGTAGACTTACGCTTATAAAAAACGGCGAAAGAGTTACCAAGTTTGCCTGCGTTGACGGACCTGACTTTAACGGTTATGAAATCGACTTTGACGAAGCTATGGCAAGGGGCGTTATGTATAAAGACTTTGAACGCCACGCTTACGAAGAAGCTTGTAATTTATTCAAGGGGGTAAAGTAAAATGGCAAAATTCAATATGAGTTTAAAAAAGAACGAAATGCCTATGCAAGACCCCATCGAGCGCGGTAAAAACTTCTCTGAAGTTGCGCTTGGCTATACTTTAGAAATGGCGCTTGACGAAGCGAATAGATGTTTAGAGTGTAAAAACCCAACTTGCGTTAAAGGTTGCCCCGTTAACGTTGATATTCCCGGGTTTATTTCTAAAATTAAGCAAAACGATATCGACGGCGCGTACGCAATTATTTCAAAAACGTCTTCCCTTCCCGCGGTTTGCGGTAGAGTTTGCCCGCAAGAAACTCAATGCGAAGCAAAATGCGTTAGAGCAATCAAAGGCGAACCGGTTGGTATTGGTAGACTTGAAAGATTCGTTGCAGATAACGTTAAAACTTGCGATAATCAAAAGGAAGAGCCCAACGGCCATAAAGTTGCGGTAGTTGGTAGCGGTCCTTCTGGTCTTACGTACGCGGGCGATCTTATAAAGAAAGGTTACGAAGTTACCGTTTTCGAAGCTTTCCACACCGAAGGTGGCGTGTTAACATACGGTATTCCTGAATTTAGACTTCCAAAGCAAATTGTAAAAGACGAAGTTGATAAACTCAAAAATCTCGGCGTTAAGTTTGAAACTAACGTAGTTATCGGTAGAACCTTAACGATTGAAGAACTCTTTGAAGAAGGTTACGAAGCGGTGTTCGTAGGCTCGGGCGCAGGTCTTCCTAACTTTATGAAGATTAAAGGCGAATCTTTAAAAGGCGTTTACTCGGCTAACGAGTTCTTAACGAGAAGTAACTTAATGAAGGCGT
>JAZSBA010000074.1:0-7315 GCA_045602125.1 Christensenellaceae bacterium
TATGTCAAACGGAGTATTATTTTTTTAATCTTCGGTAACACTAAAAGAAAAAGGAGATTTATATGGAAGAAAACGTAGTTACAACCCCTGAAGATATAAAGAGAGAACAAGCGACGCTTAAAAACGATAATCCGTCGCTAATAAAAGAATTTTTTACCGAAGAAGAAAGTGAAAATATCAAAGACTTAGCCGACCTTTTCGGTCAAAGTGAACAAGAGCTAAAAAAAGAATTCGGCTCGTTTAAGGCAAAGAAAATTTACAAAAAACTAAACTATTTTATAGACAATAGGTTTAAGTTAAAATCCGATTTAAAATCTTCGCTTGAAACGGCCGTTAAATACGGATTTTACGGAGTAACGGTATTTCCAAACCTTTTAAAATTTGCAAAAAATACGCTAAAAGGTACCGAATTAAAGGTTAGAGTTTTAATAAACTATCCATGTGGCGAAGACGACTTTAAAACTGTAAAACACTCCGCCAAACTTTGCAAAACTTACGGCGCTCACGAAATTGCCGTTACGCTATCGAGTTTTATCTATAAAAATTTTGATAGCCAAGAGACGGTTAAGCAAATCAAAAAACTTAAACAAATTGTTAAAAATAAAAAATTAGTAATTATAATTGATAGCGCAAACTTTTCAAGGACGGAGATTGAAAAGGTTATAAAATTGCTTATTTCTTGCGGAATTCGCTATATTTTGATTGAAAACACCAAATCACGAGTTGAAATCAACGTTTTAGAAGACGCGGTTAAACTTTTAGAAGATAAGATTTTTATCGAGTGCAAAGATAAAATCTCTTGCGCCGAGCAAACCGTTTCAACGCTTTCGTTAGGTATTGACTTTTTAACGAGCGAATACGCCCCCGAAATTGCAACCGATTTATCTAAAAAGATAAATGCAACTTCTGAAATCAATACTGAAGCGCTTGACAAAACTGATAAAGAATAATACAATTAAAGCGTTCTTTGAGGCGGGGTGAAAGTCCTCACCGGTGGTAAAGTCCACAAAGGCGCAAAATATTAATTGCGCCCCGATATGGTTAAATTCCATAACCGACGGTATAGTCCGGATGATAAAAGGAGAAAGGGCGCTTTCAAGGGGCAGTTATGCCCCTTTATTATTGCCCGAAAGTTTATGGAGAAAAGAAAACTTGAATTTAATGGAAAACTAATTGCCAAAATGGGAATATTCACGGCGCTTTCGTTTGCGCTTACGTTTATTGAATTCCCGATATTCCCACTAGCTCCGTTTTTAAAACTCGATTTTTCAAACGTGTTCGTTTTAATCGGCGGGTTTTCGCTAGGAACTATCCCCGGCGTTATAATACTTATCGTAAAAGAAGCGCTTTGCTTACTTAAATCATCAACGGTAGTTGGGCAACTTGCAAACGTTTTAATAGGGCTTTGCTTTACGCTCGTTCCTTTTATTTTATACGACTTAAAGCGAACTTTTCCTAGAGTTATAATAGGGCTTTTAATAGGCGTGTTGCTTATGAGTTTTATCTCTCTCCCTGTAAACAGATATATAAACTTTCCGCTCTACGGCGCGCCCGATAGCGCGTTTATTGGGCTTTGGCACTTCGTTTTACTTTTTAATCTTATAAAATTGGTTGCAGTTAGCCTAGTTACGCTTTTATTATATAAGCGAGTAAAAGGCTTACTTAATTTTTAACTATGGAATTTATATCGAAATCTTTTGAAGAAACAATTAAAATAGGGGAAGATTACGCTAAAACGCTAAAAAAGGGCGACGTAGTTCTTCTCGGCGGTGATTTAGGCGCGGGTAAAACTGCCTTTACAAAAGGCATAGCCAAAGGTTTAGGCATAGATAAAGAAATTTTAAGCCCAACTTACGCCTATATGAACGATTATAGCGGTATTTTATACCATTACGATTGTTATCGTTTAACAAGCGGGGAAGACGCCGAGGCGTTAGGTCTTACCGATTACTTTTACCAAGACGGAATTTGCGTTATCGAGTGGAGCGAAAATATTAAAAGCGTTTTACCTAAAACGGTAAAAAGAGTAACTATAGAAAAAATTAGCGAAAACGAAAGGAAAATTATTTTATGACCTGTTTAGGTATTGACACGAGCGGAAATCATCTCACGGCGTTTATTATGCGTGACGGAGAAGTGTTAAGCGTTTTTCACGAAAACGTGGGGCTTAAACACTCCGTAACTTTAATGCCCGTTATTGAAGATTTACTTGAAAAACTTAATATGTCTTTATCCGATATAGACGTTTTTTCTACCGTGATAGGTCCCGGTTCGTTCACGGGGATAAGAATAGGCGTTTCAACGGTAAAAGCGCTTGCGTATTCTTTAGGAAAAAAAGTTTTAGCAGTTACTTCTTTTGAAGCGCTTGCATATAATACAATTGACAAAAGCGTTGTAACGGTTATTGACGCTCGCCACGAAAACTACTACGTTTGCGGTTTTGAAAAGGGTAAAATAACCGTAGAGCCTTGCTTTATGGGGCTTGAAGAACTTAAAAAGCTAGAAGATTTACCAATAGTTAGCGACGTTGAAATTCCAGTATCTTCTACCGTTGGCGATTTAGTAGGCGGGTTTATATCAGCAGTTAAAGAAAATTTAGATAGAGCGACTTTAGATATTGAAAGTTTAGTTCCCCTATACGTTAAAAAGAGTCAAGCGGAGGAGGAACTCAAATGATAAGATTGTTTGAACTATCCGACTTAAAAGAAATTGAAACAATCGAGCGCGAGTGTTTTAGAGTTCCCTACGCTGAAAAAATGCTTGAATCTTCTTTTCACGCCCCAACTTTCTTTGGTCTACTTGATAAAGATGAAGAAATTAAAGGTTACGTTTTTGCAACCGTAGTTCTTGACGAAGTTAATATTGATAGGGTGGCGGTAAGAGAAAAATACCGCGGTAACAAGGTGGCTACGACGCTTTTAAAAAGAGCGGAAGAACTCTTTTTAGAAAAGGGAATAAAATACGTTTACCTTGAAGTTAGGCGCTCTAACGTTAAAGCGATAAGCTTATATGAAAAATTAGGCTATAAAATTATAGGCGTTAGAGAAAAATACTACGAAAATATTGAAGATGCGTTCGTTATGCACAAGCAATTGGGCGAGTAAACTAAATCTAAAATAGGAGCTTAAAATAGTAAAGAAAATCTCTAATCTCGTTACGATAGATGAAGGGAAGGGAAAACCGCTAGTGTTTTTACACGGCTATCTTTCAAGCAAAGAGAGTTTTACCTACCAGATTAAGTTTTTTTCTAAGTTTAGGCGAGTTATCGCCCCTGATTTAAGGGGGTTTGGAGAGAGCGAGAAACTCGATAAACCCTATTCGGTTGAAGATTACGCAAACGAAGTTTATAACTTTTTAACCGAACTAGATATTAAGCGTTACGATGTAATCGCCCACTCTTTCGGTGGGAGAATTGCTATAAAACTAGCAAATATAGATAAGCGCCTTGATAAAATTATTTTGACGGGTTCTGCTGGGCTTAAACCTAAAAGAACGTTAAAATACTATATAAAAGTTTACTTATATAAAATTCTTAAAAGAATTTTACCAAAATCTAAACTTAAAAACTTTGGGAGCAAAGAGTATAGAAGTTTAGATCCCGTTATGCAAAAAAGTTACGTAAAGATAGTAAACTATTATCAAGATAACGAAGCAAAAAATATACTTAATAAAACGCTTATTATAAACGGAGAAAACGATAGAGAAACTCCTTTATATACGGCTAGGAAATTTAATAAATACGTTAAAAATTCAACGCTAAAAATTATAAAAAACGCAGGTCATTTTGCTTTTATTGACGACGCTTTAACTTTTAATTTTTTAGTTCGCGAATTTTTAGGAGAATAATATGACTATAAATCTTCTAAGTTCAATTACGGCGTTAACTGAAATATTGCCGATTGAAGGCATAGAAAATGCAAACGAACTTTTTTATTTATCTAGAATACTCGGGTTTTTACTCATAGGCTTTGTAAACTCTTTGCTTATGATTGCAATCGCGCCTAAATTTTTTAGGGCAATGCAACAATGCGGTTATAAGGGGGCGGGGTACTATAAGTGGCTTCAAAAGAGAGATAACGTTTATCTTACTAGAATAGTAATGCTCTCAATGCTATCTATTTTAGGCTTTTTACTCGTTAATATGGCGGTATCGTTTATCGATCATCCGCTTGCTAAATACAGCGGTTTTTTAGTTTGCTTTTTATTTTTAGCAATTTACTTTACTAACGAAGTTAAAAACAAACCTAAAGTTCCGCTCGTTTTAACAAAGAGAGTTTGGAGAATGATAGTTACTTTCGTTTTGTTAACCACTTTAACTAGCGTTCTTTTAATAATTTTAGTAAACTTAATTGCAATACCTTTTAGATCGAACTTACTCGCTCATTTTAGATACGCGGTTTTATGCTTATGCCCGATATTAGTTCCCTATCTCGTGCATTTGGCGTTTAGAATAAACGAGCCTATTGAAAAACTTATAAACAAAAGATACTATAACGCTTGCAAAAAGACTTTGGAAGAAAGACCTGACCTTATAAAGATTGCAATAACCGGAAGTTACGCTAAAACTTCGGTTAAAAACATCTTAGAAAAGTTCTTATCTGAAAAGTATAGCGTTTTATCTTCTCCAGAATCTTACAATACGCCTATGGGAATCGTTAAAACGGTTAAAAGGTTAAAAGATAGCCACCAAGTTTTAATTTGTGAAATGGGCGCGAGAAGAGTAGGAGATATTAAAGAACTTACCCAACTCGTTAATCAAGATATAGCCGTGATTACCGGAATAACTCATCAACACCTTGAAACTTTTTTAACGATTGAGAATATTATAAAAACGAAAAGTGAAATTATAAAAGACGGGTTTAGTGGAAAAGCCTTTATATCGTCTGATAATAAGCACACGCTTTCTATCTATCAAAAGGCAAATTGTGAAAAGTATTTAGCGGGCGCTAAAAAGAACAAAAACTCCTTTATTTACGCTGAAGATATAGTCGTTTCTGAAAACGGAACGGACTTTACAATCGTATACGGCGATGAAAAGTTTAAGGCGCACACGGCGCTTTTAGGCGAACACAACGTAAGCAATATTATATTAGCGTCAGGAGTTGCTATAAAACTTGGCTTGACTATTTCCGAGATAATTTCCGCGATTGATAAACTTGAAATGATACCGCATAGGCTTGAGCTTATGAAAAATTCCGCAGGCGTAAATATAATTGACGACGGTTATAACGCCAATCCCGACGGGGTTAAACACGCAATCGGCGTGCTTAAAAACTTTGGCGGTAAAAAGTACGTTGTAACCCCGGGTCTTGTTGAACTTGGGCTTGAAGGATATAAATTCAATTTTGAGTTTGGAACGCTTATGAGTTCGGTTTGCGACGGGGTTGTACTCGTTGGCCGTGGCGGAAGCCTTCATATAAGAGAAGGATTACTTAGCAAAGGTTATCCTTCGGATAAAATTTATATGGTTAAAGACTTAAATCAAGCAAAAGAAAAACTTTCCGACCTTTTAAAAGAAGGGGACGTAGTGTTATTTTCTAACGACCTTCCCGACATTTTAGAATAGACGATTTATCAAAACTAGTAAGAAAAAATTACAAGTAAATCATAATTCAAATTTTGATTTTGCAAGCAAAATTGCGATAGCACCTTAAAGGTTGTAGATTAGAGTGGATTTTGGCATAGACGAGCGAAAGCGTATGTGCACTATACGTTGAGTGAGTATATGGCGTAAGACACTTAAATATGCGAGCTTTAAGGCTAACTTTGAATTGTGATTTACTTGTACAATAAAACACCAAAGCAAAATTTTTTATGCGGAGGTGTTTTTATTTTGAAAAATATTATAGTTTTTTTCGGTGGTCAATCTTCCGAGCACGACGTTTCTATTATAACCGGCGTTTTAACGCTTAACTCACTTGATAAAGAAAAGTATAATCCTATTCCTATTTATATCTCAAAAAACGGAGAGTGGCTATACGGCGAAGAGCTTTTCGACGTTTCGTTTTTTAAGAAAAACGACTTTAAAAAATTAAAAAGAGTAACTTTACTAAGTGGGGAAAATACCCTTTACGTAAAGGGTAGAAGGCTTAAAAAGATAGGGGATATATTTTGCGCTATAAATTGCTTGCACGGGCTTAACGGCGAAGACGGAACTTTATTCGGGCTTTTGAGATTACATAATATCCCGCTCGTTGGGTCTAGTTTATTTTCAAGTTCTTTATCGATGGATAAAGATTTCACTAAAATAGCGCTTAAAGGATTGGGGATAAAAACTCTTCCTTGCGTTACCGTTTATAAAGAAGATTTTTTAAAAAACAACGAGGGAGAAATTTCAAAAGTTTTAGAAAAAATCTCGTATCCGTTAATTATTAAGCCTGCAAATTTAGGTAGTAGCATAGGCGTTAAAGTGGTAAGCGATATAAAAGATTTTATTCCGTCTTTAAAAAACGCTTTTTTATACGACGATAAAGTAATAATTGAAAAATACCTTGATAACTTTAAGGAGTATAACTGCGCGTGTTATAAAGATAAAAACGGCTATAACGTATCTCAAGTTGAAAGACCTTTAAGTTTAGATAAAATACTGAGTTTTAAGGATAAATACGAGTGCTATGCGGGTAGTTTAGATAGGGAATTCCCTGCAAAAATCGATGAAAAATTAGAGAGCAAAATTAAAACTACTACTGAAAAAGTTTATAGGGCGTTAGAGTTTTCAGGGGTAGTTAGAATTGATTATTTATATTCTGATAACGTTCTTTATCTCAACGAGATAAATTCAATCCCCGGCTCTCTTTCATACTATCTTTTTTCTGAAACTTTAAAAGGTTTTACCGATATTTTAACGTCTTTAATTGCTTTTTCAGTTGAAAGTTTTAATAAATTTAGGGCTAGAAAGTTTGATTATAAATCGGGAGTTTTATCTATTGAAGGGGCAAAAACCGGAAAGAGAAAAACTTTTGACAAAAATTTAAAGTAGTGCTATAATCACAATCACGAGTAGGTTGTACGGCTGCGGGGATTATTTTATAATTCACGAGGAAAGTCCGGGCTTCACGTAGCAGGGTGCCACGCTAACGGCTGGTGAAGGTAACTTTAAGGAAAGTGCAACAGAAAATTACCGCAACGAAAGTTGTAAGGATGAAAAGGCGAGGTAAGAGCTCACCGTCCCCACGGTAACGCGGGGAGCTGTGTAAACCCCACCCGAAGCAAGATAGGAACGCGCATATAAGAGCTATGCGGTGCGCGCTCGTTTTATTCGCTCGAGCTTACAGGCGAGTGTAAGCCTAGATAGATAGCCGTATTAAATGACAGA
>JAZSBA010000075.1:0-6980 GCA_045602125.1 Christensenellaceae bacterium
AGGATAAAATTGACGAGATAACTTTAAAATATAAAAACGGAATTCCAACTAAAACTGAACTTGAAAAAATCAACGAACTCGTTATTAAAAATAGGGAACTTTCCGCATCGCAAACGTCTTCCGTTTCGAGTGAAGAAACGGCGTTTTACAATAGTCAATTAGCCGTATTTTCAAACGGAACGCCCGACGATAGCGTATATTCAAAAGTTTTAGAAGATATAAATACTCTTTCTTCGTTAGAAGCGCAAAAGAAAACGTTAAACGCTAGTAACGTTTCCGAGAAAGAAAAACTCGTTCTCGATAGGTTTTCTCGTATGCCACCGAGTGAAAGTAGTATTTCTCAAACGGATGCGCTCGTTGAAAATTACAAGAAAAAAACTATCGAGTACCAAGCGCTTGACGATGCTATAATAGAAAATAACGCCAAAAATAGCGGTAGCTTAGCTCTTAAAATCTTTGCAATTATTTTAGGTTTACTAGGGGTGGCGGGTATTCCGCTACTATTTGTAAACACGATAATAGGGGCGGTATTGTTAGCCGTTTCTATAATAGGTATTTTAGCGGTAGGGTTTTTATATCTCAATAAAAAGTCAAACGTTAAAACTACTGATAATTCGGAAAAAATTAAACTTAAAGTCGAGTTATCTTCTTTGGAAGATAAAATCAAAAACACCCTTGCTTTTTACGGTTACTTAACGGGCGGTGGAGTGGTTTACGACTATATAGAGTTTAAAAACGACTTTGAGCTTTATAGCGAGCTTCTAACTAAAAACCAAGCAAAAATGCAAGGCGTTTCTTTGCTTGAACAAAAGATTTTAGAATTAACTTCAAAACTCAACTCCTTCTTTGAAAGGTTTAATCTCAATATCGGCGGTTATTTCGAGCGTTTAACTAAGCTTAAAAACAATGCGTCAAAGTTTAGCGATATAAAATTAAGGCTTGAAAACGCGTCTAAAAACGTAGCGATTATAAATAGTGAGATAGAGAGTAACAGTAAAATTATTAACGATTTTATCGTCAGATACGCTCTTTCAAACCTTTCCTTTACTGAAATCGTAGCAGACGTTAACGCCCTTGATAGCGAAAGAAAAAATTTTGAAAACTTGAGCGTTAAAGCTAGTGATTATAAAAAATTAAAAAACCTTACGGAAAAACCGCAAGGCGAAATAGTTGATTTAAGCGAGTTAAACGAAACTTTAATTAATTTGCAAGATAGCGTGGCTCTTTTAAAACGTGCAATAAACTCTGACGAAACTGAAGTTGAAAAGCTCGACGGTTACGAGATAGAGAAGAAAAACGCTGAAGAAAGGCTTGCTCTATACAAGCATAGGCACGCCTTGTTAGTTGCTACTGAAAACTTTTTATCACTAGCTGAACAAAATCTTAAAGATAAGTACGTTAAGCCCGTAAAAGACGAATTTTTAGTTTACGCAAACCTTTTAGAAAACGTTTTAGGCGAAAAAGTTATAATGACAAAAGACTTTGAAATTAACTTTGAGCGTAACGGAAAACCTAGAAGTGAAAAGCATTTAAGTTCTGGTCAAAAGAGCATATGCGCACTTTGTTTTAGGCTAGCGCTTATAAAGAATATGTATAAGGAAACAAAGCCCTTTATCGTGCTTGACGATCCTTTTGTTCATTTAGATAGCGAGCATTTATCAAAGGTAAAAACTTTAATTGAAAATCTATCCAAGGATTTGCAAATTATATATTTTACCTGCCACGAAAGTAGAGCGTTAAGTTAAACCAAACAAAAAAACCTACGGAATTTCCGTAGGTTTTTAGTTTGTTATTTTTCATAAACGCATCTTGCTAAAACTCTAATATCTGGGAGCGTTCTATAATTTTCATCATAGTCAAGCCCGTAACCAACTACGAATTCGTCAGGGATAGAGAAGCCAACGTAGTCAACTTCAACTTCTTGAACTCTTCTTTCAGGTTTATCAAGAAGGGTGCAAATCTTAACGGATGCAGGGTTTCTAGTTAAAAGAAGTTGTTTGAGGTTATATAAAGTGTTGCCCGAGTCAATAATATCTTCAACGATAATAACGTGTTTACCTTCAATATCAACGGTAAGATCCTTTTTAATGTTTAAAACGCCTGAAGATTGCGTGCCAGAGCCGTAGCTTGAAACTGCCATAAAATCTATTTGAGCGGGAGTGTTGATATTTCTAAGTAAATCGGCGGTAAAGATAACGCTACCTTTTAATATGCACACGAAAAGTGGGTTAAGCCCCTTGTAATCTTTAGTGATTTGATCGGATAATTCTTTAACCTTTTTTGCAATATCTTCTTTAGAAATTAAAACTTTATCAAATTCGTTCATAACTTACCTTTTGCGTAAACAAAAAGACCGCATGATATCCAGTCGGTCTTAAATGTTTTAGGCTCTTTCAACTTTTTTGCTCTTAAGACAACGTGCGCAAACGTATTCAGAACTAACAACGCCGTCATTAACAACTCTAACTTTTTGAACGTTAGCGTTATATAAGCGAGGAGTTTTACGATTGCTGTGGCTTACCTTGTTACCAGATAATTTGCCTTTTCCGCAAACGCTACATACTTTAGACATAATAAATGCACCTCCGAAAAAAATGCTGATATTGTTTTTTGCATATATACTTTATCATTATTCGCTAAAAAATGCAACAATTTTGACCGCAATAAATTAATATTTTTTTTAATTTATCAAATTTTTAGGAAAACTTTCTATTTTTGTTGCAAAATTTGGAGTAATATTGTAAAATAAGTATATATATAAATTTAGGGAGAGAGTCATGGCGGTAAAAACACACAACTCATGCGGTAATATTTCGATATCCGATAATGCTATTGCAAAGATCGCTGCGCACGCATCGATGGACTGTTATGGTATAGTTGAACTTGTTTCGCCTCATTTTGCGGACTCTCTTTTTGTATTGTTCGGTAAAGGTAGGGGCGCTAAGGGAATAAAAGTTTCAACGGTTAGCGACCGTATCTTTATTGACGTTTTCGTAATTATTAAATTCGGCGTATCAATTCAAGCGGTGGCGGACAGTTTAAAGGAAACGATTAAGTATAACGTTGAAAAGTTTACGGGTATGATAGTAGATACCGTAAACGTTAATATTGCGGGAGTTAAACTTTAATTTTAAGAGGTTTTTAATGAAAACGATAAATGGCGTTATGCTTTCAAAGATGATGGCAAACGCATCTAAATTATTAGATTTAAATAGGGAGAAGATTGACGCTTTAAACGTATTCCCCGTTCCCGATGGCGATACGGGTACGAATATGTCTTTAACGGTAAAATCGGCGGTTAAAGATTTAAAGCTCAACAATAAAAACGTTAAGATTCCCGAAGTTTGCGATATAGTTACTAAAGGTGCGTTACGCGGTGCAAGAGGTAACTCTGGTGTTATCACTTCTCAAGTATTTAGAGGAATATGTCTCGTTCTTAGCAAGGCTCAAGAAATAGACGTAAAGGTATTTGTAAAATCACTCAAAACGGCTACTGACGTTGCGTATAGCGCGGTATCCAAGCCGAAGGAAGGCACGATGCTCACGGTTTGTAGAGCAATGAGTGAAGGTGCAAGTTCATCAAAAGCAAAAGAATTTGAAGATTTATTTAAAGATATAATTGAAGCGGGCGAAGTTGCGCTTGCTTACACTCCGGAACAACTTCCCGTTCTTAAAAAAGCGGGCGTAGTTGACTCGGGCGGTATGGGTTTACTCACAATCTTTAAGGGTATGCAAAAAGCCCTTTTAGGCGAAGAGATTGAATCTATCGACGAAGAGCCCGCTCCTGAAACTGTGGTTGAAACGGATCACGCTGATATAATGAGTTTAGGCGCGATAGAATTTGGTTACTGCACGGAATTTTTCATTATTAATATAAAGAAAAAGACCACTTTAGCGGCAATCGATAGGCTTCGTGAGTACTTAATGACCATTGGCGATAGCGTAATCGTCGTTGGCGACCTTGACTTTGTTAAAGTTCACGTTCATACGAATAGACCGGGTAACGCAATATCCCACGCTCTTGAACTTGGCGAAGTTGACAAGGTTAAAATTGAAAACATGCTCGAACAAAACCGTGAACTTATGAAGAAGTACGAAGCGGAAAGAAAGGAAATGGGCATGCTTTCAGTATGCTCTGGTAAAGGTTTCGAGCAAATATTTAAAGATATCGGGGTAGACGGTGTTGTTGAAGGTGGTCAAACTATGAATCCTTCGGCATCTGATATAGCAGACGCGATTGCTAGAATTAACGCAAGCAACGTATTCGTATTCCCGAACAATAAAAATATTACGCTTGCAGCCGAGCAGTCTAAACAACTCGTTGAAGGTAAAATCGTTCACGTTATTCCGACTAAGAACGTTCCTCAAGGCATATTAGCAGCGCTTGCATTTAACCCTGAAGAATCTCCATCGGTTAATAAAGTTAACATGCTTCACGCTAGCGAAAACGTCGTTGCAGGTCAAGTTACTTACGCGGTAAGGAACAGTAAAACTGACGGTTTCACCTTAAAATCCGGCGATATTATAGCGCTTAACGATAAGAAGATTTTAGCAAAGTCTGACGATATAGGCGATTGCGTAATCAAGCTTATAGATAAACTTGCAAACGACTCTCACTCGGTTATCAATCTCTATTTTGGTGCTGACGTTTCTGAAGAAGAAGCTGAACTCGTTTGTGAATCCGTTCAAGATAGATTCCCGTCGTTAGACGTTGAGTTATTCTTTGGCGGTCAAGCGGTTTACTACTACGTGGTATCACTTGAATAATTTAATATAATAAGGGGAAGGGAGCGACGGATTAGTTGTTCCCTTTAAATTTATGAAGTTAAAAGACGTAAAGTACGTGTCTGACGGCAGGATTAAAGATCTCAAAAAACTGTCAATTAACACGGCTGAAGACCTAATTAAATATTTCCCAAGGAACTACCTTGACTTAACCGTCGTTTCGCCGTTATCCGAGGCGTATAATAACGACGTTGTTTTAACTGTTGCAAAAGTTGAAGTTGAACCGCGCCAATCGGTAGGTGGTAGGGTAAAATACGTCAAAGCATACTGTTCACAAGGGGTGGACACTTTTAGCGTTATTTGGTTTAATCAACCCTACGTTGCAGGCAAACTTAAAAGTGGAGAAGAGTACTTTTTCTACGGCAGGGTAAACGTCAAATACGGCATGGTATCAATGACTAATCCTATATTTGAGCCGGTTGATCATAGAACTAGGCTTAAAGGCTTTATGCCCGTTTATACGATTAAGGGAAACCTTACTCAAAGCGCTATGAAAACCATTTGTCAAAGCGCGGTAAAAGCGGTTTCGCCAACGTCTTCAATTCCATATTATCTTCATCAAAAATACGCTTTAACTCCGCTTTATAACGCATATTTAGAAGTTCACGCTCCAACGAGTTTGAATTCTCTTTCTAACGCGTCTAATAGAATAGCGCTTGAAGAATACTTTAAATTAATATCGGCTTTTAGAATAATCAAGGGAGATAAAAAACAAGTAAAACCTAGAAAATATTCGGTAAAAGCGGAAGATTTAGCAAAATTTTCAACTCGTTTCCCGTTTGAATTTACCGCTGGTCAAAAGCAAGCGATAAACGAAGTTTTTAAAGATTTAACCTCGCCCTTTACTATGAATAGGCTTCTTCAAGGCGACGTTGGTAGCGGTAAGACCGCAGTTTCAGTTTGCGCTTTATATATTGCTTTAAAATCTGGTTATCAAGCAAGTTTACTTGCTCCAACCGAAGTTTTAGCAAAGCAAAACTACGAAGTTGCTAAAAAGTATTTGAGTGAATTTGAAATAGGTTACTTATCGGGCAGTTTAACTGCAAGCCAAAAAAAGTCTATTAAAGAACGTTTAAAATCCGGCGAGATAAAACTTTTAGTTGGAACTCACGCGGTTATTCAAGATAACGTTGAGTTTTTAGATTTGGCATTGTGCGTGTGTGACGAACAACAACGCTTTGGTGTTGCTCAACGTAGCGCACTCTCTGACAAGGGTGAACTCGTTGACGTTTTAGTTATGAGCGCAACTCCAATACCTAGAACGATATCTCTTATATTTTACGGTGATCTTGATATTTCAACTATACTTGATAAACCTAAGGAAAGAGCGGAAATTCAAACTAATATCGTTCCCCCTAAAAAATACGAAGATATGTTAGGCTTTGTTGTTAACGAAGCTAAAAAGGGTAATCAAACTTATTTTGTTTGCCCTAAAATCGACGGGGACGATGAGAGCGCAACGCTTTCCGTTAAAGAGTTATACGAAGAATTATCAACTACCTTACAAGGCGTTAAAGTAGGGCTACTTCACGGCAAAATGAAAGATAGTGAAAAACTTGCCGTTATGAACGACTTTAAAGATAAAAAGTACGAGGTTTTAGTTTCAACGACCGTTATCGAAGTTGGCGTTGACGTTCCCGACGCTACCGTTATGGTAATAATGAGTGCTGAAAGATTTGGTCTTTCTCAACTTCATCAATTAAGGGGAAGGGTAGGAAGATCGGATAAAAAGAGTTATTGTTTCTTGTTTATGACTAAAGAGAGCGATAAAGCAAAAGAACGTTTAACTGCAATTAAAAGTTGTTCAGACGGTTTTAAGATTAGTGAGCTTGACTTTGATATGCGCGGTGGTGGCGATTTACTTGGCGAACGTCAATCGGGAAGAATTCTTACGCATCTTAAAGGATTAAAGTATTCTAGCAAAACGGTGTTTACCGCCAAAGCACTTTCAGACGAAGCGTTTAAAGACGAATCTAATATTCCGTCCTTAAAACGTTACGCTTTAGAGTTTTACGAACAACTCAAAAACGTTACCTTAAACTAAATAAAATTATAAAAGTTTAAAAAAGTGGTAAAAAACAGTTGCTAAAAAGAAAAAATAATGTTATATTAATAGAGCGCTTTTGAGAAAAGGCGATTAGAAGGTGTGGGAGTTTAGCTCAGCTGGGAGAGCATCTGCCTTACAAGCAGAGGGT
>JAZSBA010000076.1:0-2392 GCA_045602125.1 Christensenellaceae bacterium
AATTTTTTCCGTCTACGGTTATTATAACGCCGATAGCATACTCGTCAGAGTGTTCAGCGTAAACCGCCTTAAATAAAATGCCGTTTTCAGTCCATTCTGTGCCAACGTTAAACGAAACGTAGTTATTGTTTGGATTTTTAAACTTTTCTCTAACAGTCTTCCAAGCGTTAAACGATGCTAATACCGTCACGCAGTCGTCAGTAGTTAAATAGTGTTTTAAGGTTTCGGGATCGGTGTGATCTAAATGATTGTGAGTAAGCACTATTATATTAGGTTTAACTGACAAAAACTTATCGTCAACCGGAAATCTACGATAATTTTGCGGTTCAATCTGCTCAACGCTATTTGATAAATAGGGATCGATTATAATCTTATAACCGTTAACGTCAAACAAAAATCCACCTTGACCAAGCCAAGTTACTTTCATCTTCTATCCCCTTTAAGTAATAAAATTTTTGATTTATAAACTTTGTTTTTACGTGGTTTTATATAATCAAACCCGCTTAACTTTTTATCTAAAGATATATTTGGAGCGTTAGCCATTGAGGTTTGAGGTTCTAAGCAAATATATCCGTCTGCATTTCCGTTATAAATTAAGCGATAGTTTAAGTTTTTACTGTTTTTATAAACTACGCTCATATTAGAATTTTCGTCAAAATTTACAATTTTATCTAAATTATTGCAAGAGTAATGGCGACTAATAGGCTTTGATAACGGATTGAAAGTTCCCTTTAACAACTCAAGAGAAACCTCATCAAACTTAGGGTAATTTCCGTTGGGTAAATAAGTGCTCATATTACGCTCTATCTCAACGTTAAACCCTACTTTTATATTATTCTTACCGTTTTCAAAGAAACTAGAATTAAACGTTGTGTGATAACCAAGCATAACCGGCATTTTTGAATTTGAAAGATTATTTACGGTAGTTTTAATTCTAACGCCGTTTTTAATCAACTTGTAATCAATCAAAACTTCAAACTCATTTATTCCGCCAAATATTGAACTAACTTTTGCAACTAACCTATCTTCACGGCGTTTAACAATCTCAAACTCTTTTTCGTGAAGTTCACCGTGCAGGTGGCAATTCGTTTTAGGCTCGTTTATAGGAAAAACGTATTCTTTGCCGTCAAAAGTAAACTTGCCGTTCTCAATGCGGTTAACCGGGAATAAAATTGGCATGCCGTAAAGATACGGATTATCAATCCCCTTATCGTAATCAGGCTCGCGGAGAATTATCGCCCCGCTATTTGACCTAAGAAATATTAGATTTGCGCCTCTACTCAAATTTACTTTTGCAACGAAATTCTTATTTTTTAAAACTAGTATATTATTTTGAGTGTTCATCTTTAAAATCTTTATCCGCCATTTCTGCGTATTTCTTTATAATTTCAATTTCTTTAGGATTATACGGTCTATGGTTAAGCCTAAATAAATCGTGAAACCACTTTGTAAAATCCCATTTTAAGTTAGGATTCTTTTCGTAATCTTCCCAAACGCTATTCCACGGCTCGTAATATTGCGCTTTACCTGCAACTAACCCCCAGTTGTAACTACCCACTTTTTCAAGATAATAAAGCGGAAATAACTCTTCAACGTTATTATTTAAACATCTTGCAAGCCACTCCGTGCAAAGAAGGGGTCTGCCGAGTTTTCTAAGGTTAGAAATAACGTTGACGTTAGATTGATAACTATTGTAGTTATGAAAGGAAACAACGTCAGAATTTAAAACGCCGTAACGCTCAACTTCGCAAACGTCGTCAAAATTACCGCCGTAATAAGACGCAGTTTCACAAGTTAAAGGTTGAATAGGATCAATTTCCCTGCAAATTTCAAATATCTTTTTAAGATTTGGCAAAGAAACTTCTCTACGCTTACTATTACCAACTTCGTTATACACGTTCCAAATAATAATACGCTCGTCGTTTTTATATTTTTCAACGATTTCTCTAACCATTTCAAAATATCTGGGCGCTGTTTCAGGCTCGTCAAGATAATGATGCCCCATACCGCCAAACGCACCGTGTTGACTCATCTTTCTTCCACCGTGATAACCCCAATCGCAAGGTTGAGGACCGAGTTTATCAACTTCGAAACCCTTTGGACGCATACAGTCGTTAGCAAGAACTACCATTAAAGATATTCCATAACTATCCGCAAGCGAAACGAATTTTTCAAATCTTTCCATAAACCCATCGTGCTCTTTGTCCCAAACTAAAAATTCAATAATAACCCTTATAGAATTATAACCTATGCTTTGCATAAGCTTAAATTCTTCTTCCATAGTTTTAAAAATGGCATCGGAATTATATTCTTGCCACATTTCAATTCTATTAACGCAGTTAGCAGGAAGATAATTGCAACCCCTTATCCAAGGGCGTGAATTATACCACTC
>JAZSBA010000077.1:0-4309 GCA_045602125.1 Christensenellaceae bacterium
AACTTTTTGTTGAAAACAAAAAATATAACTTTACGCAAAGCGTAAAATATATCTTGCCGTAAGGCAAATATATCTTTTTACGCAGTAAAAAATATAACTACAAATAATTTAACCACTCGTTGAGTGGTTAAAATTTTGGAGAATTTATGAAAACTAAACCTATTGTTTTAATTATAATGGACGGTTACGGTATTGCTGGTAACGAATACGGTAACGCAATCGCTACTGCAAATGCAGGCGTCATTGAAAATTTAAAAAACAACTATCCTTACACTACGCTTGGCGCAAGCGGTATGAGCGTTGGTCTTCCTGACGGTCAAATGGGTAATAGTGAAGTTGGTCACCTTAATATGGGTGCTGGTAGAATAGTTTACCAAGACTTAACTAGAATTACCAAAGAAATTGAAGATGGTGACTTCTTTAAGAACGAAGAACTCTTATTCGCTATAAATAGCGCTAAAGAAAGTGGCAAGAAACTTCACCTTTACGGTCTTTTATCAAACGGTGGCGTTCACAGTCATATAACTCACCTTTACGCTCTTTTAAAAATGTGCAAAGCTGAAGGACTTAGTGACGTTTTCGTTCATTGTTTCTTAGACGGTAGAGACGTTGCTCCAACTTCAGGCGCAGACTTTATAGCCGATCTTCAAAAGGAAATGAACGAAATTGGCGTTGGCGAAATTGCAACGGTTTGTGGTAGATATTACGCAATGGATAGAGATAACCGTTGGGATAGGGTTGAAAAGGCTTACGACGCTTTAACTATCGGTAACGGCGTTCAAACTGATAACGCTGAAAGCGCGGTTAGAAAGAGTTACGATGACGGCGTAACCGACGAATTCGTTCTTCCAACTAACGTTTGCAAAAACGGCAAGGCAATCGGTCTTATTGAAAAGGGCGATAGCATAATCTTCTTTAACTTCCGCCCCGATAGAGCAAGAGAAATCACTCGCGCTATGACGGTTGAAAGTTTTGACGGTTTCGAGAGAAAAACAGGCTACTTAGCGCCTTGCTACGTTGGTTTTTCTACTTACGACGCTACTTTTGAAAACGCTAAAGTTGCATTTAAGAAAATCAAACTTACAAACACTTTAGGTAAATTTTTATCCGATAAAGGGTATAATCAACTTAGAATTGCCGAAACTGAAAAGTATGCTCACGTAACTTTCTTCTTTAACGGCGGTGTTGAAGCCCCTGAAAAGAACGAGCAAAGAGATTTAATCTCTTCGCCAAAGGTTGCAACTTACGATCTTCAACCTGAAATGAGCGCTTTAGAAGTTACCGACAAGGTTATCGAAGAAATTAACTCGGATAAATTCGAAGTTGTTATTTTAAACTACGCAAACTGCGATATGGTAGGTCATACCGGCGTTGTTGACGCTGCGGTTAAAGCCGTTAAAACGGTTGAATCTTGCGTTGAAAAGGTGGTAGACGTAGTTCTTTCTAAAGGCGGTTCAGTTTTAATTACGGCTGACCACGGCAACGCCGATAGGATGTTTGAAGACGAAAAGGGTGAAAAGCCGTTTACCGCTCACACAACGAACGTCGTTCCCTTCATTTTAGTAAGCGACAGTTTAAAGGGCGCAACTTTAAGAGAAGGTGGCGTACTTGCCGATATCGCTCCTACTATGCTTGAAATTATGGGCGAAGAAAAGCCTGTTGGAATGACCGGTAAGTCACTCATCGCTAAAAAATAAAATTAAGTACTAAAAAATTGTTGTAAAAAATCAAATTATATGCTATAATTCATTGGTAACAACAAAAAAACAGTATTTTATAGGTGGAATATGTTGAATTTATTAGCAATTTCTTACGAATTATATATGGCATTAAGTATAGTATGCCTTGTTCTTTCCGTTATAGCATCGATTTTTGTAATTATTATAGTAATTATGCAACCGGGTAACTCAAACGGTGTCGGCGCAATTAGCGGTCAATCTGAAACGTTTTACGGTAAAAACAAATCTAAAACGTTAGAAAGTAAAATGAGAAAGCTTACTGTTATAGCAGTTATCGTTATGGCGGTATGTATGATTTGTTTCTACGTTTTATCTCTCGTTGCAGGTATTTAATAAAAGAACGGCTACTTAAAAGTGGCCGTTTTTATTTTGGTTTATGATAATAAAAGATATATTACTAGAAAAATTTAATAGTGGCGAAGCGGAAGGGCTTGGAATTAAGAGAATTTGCGAATTGTTTTCGGCTAAATCTCGAGATGAAAAGAACACCGTTATAAACGCCGTTTACGAGTTGGAGCAAGAAGGCCGTATCGTTTACGATAACGGTAGATTTATATTGCTTGAAAATAGCAAGTATTTAAAGGGAGTTTTAAAAGGCAACGAAAGGGGCTTTGCCTTCGTTATAACGGAAAATAACGGTGACTTTTTTATTCCGCCCAAATCGTTAAACGGAGCGCTCAACGGAGATACCGTTATTATTGAAAGGCAAATATCGTCAAAAGGCTCGACTGACGAGGCTAAAGTTACTAGAATTTTAAAGCGTGGAACGACCAAAGTCGTTGGCACTTTCGACGGGGAAAACGGCTATGGTTTCGTAATTTCGGACGATAGGAATTTTTCGGTTGACGTGTATATTCCAAAGTCTAAAACCATGGGCGCAAAACTCTTTGATAAAGTTGTGGCGCTCATTACCGATTACCCCGAAAAAGCGCGTAACCCAGAAGGTAAAATCATCGAAATTCTCGGCAAAAAGAACGATCTTCACGCCGAAGAATTATCTATCATTAAATCCTTTGATTTACCCCTTACTTTCCCTGAAAAAGTAGAGAAAGAATTAGATAGAATTCCAACCGAAGTTTATCCCGAAGAAAAGGAAGGAAGAACTGATTTTACGAGTGATTTAGTCGTTACTATCGACGGAGAAGATTCTAGAGATTTTGACGATGCAGTTTCTATTAAAAAGACAAAACTTGGTTATACTTTATCCGTGCATATTGCTGACGTTTCGCATTACGTTTTTTTAAATTCCGCAATAGGCAAAGAGGCGTACGATAGGGCAACGAGCGTGTATTTTCCTGAAAGGGTAATACCGATGCTCCCTAAAAAACTTTCAAACGGAATTTGCTCGCTTAACGAAGGGGTTGATAGGCTTACTTTATCTTTAATTATGGATATTGATAAGCAGGGTGAAGTTAAGAGTTTTGACTTAGTTAAAGGCGTTATAAAATCAAGTAAGCGCATGACTTATACTGCCGTTCAATCGGTAATTGACGGGGTAGTTCCCGAAGGTTATGAAAAGTTCGTTCCAATGATAAAGGATATGTACGCGCTCTCTAAGATTTTAACGAAGAAACGCTCGGAGCGTGGAAATATCGACTTAACGGTTGAAGAAAGCCATATCTACGTTGACGAAAAGAAAAATATCGTAGTAGAGCCAAGGCATAGCCTTGACGCGTATAAAATCATAGAAGAATTTATGATACTTGCCAACGAAACGGTTGCCGAGTACGTTTTCTATACTGAAATGCCGTTTATCTATAGAGTTCACGAAAAGCCTAGCGCTGAAAAAGTGGACGGTTTTAAGAATTTTTTGAAAATCTTAGGAATAAACGTAAAGTGGAACGCAGATACTTGCCACCCCAAAGACTATCAAACTCTGCTTGAAAATTTAAAGGGGGACGCGCTTTTTAGCGTAGTAAATAAAGTTATGCTCCGCTCAATGCAAAAGGCAAAGTACACTCCCGTAAACGTAGGGCATTTTGGATTATCGAGCAAGTGCTATTGCCATTTTACCTCACCTATAAGGCGTTTTCCCGACCTTGTTATTCACAAGATAATAAAAGATATTCTAGACGGAAAGGACGTTTTGAAAAAATATTCAGAGTACGTTTACGAAGCGTCAAACCACTCGTCTATAAAAGAGCGTGAAGCCGATGAAGTCGAGCGTATGATGGACGATTATTATAAGTGCCGTTATATGAAAAAATTCGTAGGGCACGAGTTTTTTGCAATCGTTAGCGGAGTAACAAATTTTGGCGTGTTCGTTGAACTTGAAAACACGGTTGAAGGTTTAGTTAGAACGGAAACTTTACCGCGCGGAAATTACGAGCTTGACCAAAACACTTATTCTCTCCGTTCGGGAACTAAATCTTATACGCTTGGCGATAAAGTTTACGTTAAAGTTTTAGGCGTTGATATGCGCACAAGAAAAGTTGAAATGGCAATTATTTCAAAATTAGTTGATTAAAATAATAAAAATTGATAAAATAGAATAGTTATGAAACTTATTACGGAAAATAGGCAAGCCCGCCACGAGTACTTTATTGAAGAAACCTACGTTTGCGGAATAG
>JAZSBA010000078.1:0-12042 GCA_045602125.1 Christensenellaceae bacterium
GCTCGACAAGTGGGGACGGATACAATAGACCTTTTTGGTCATTGTAGTCGTACACACTTGGCAGTTAACACAGAAATACGCAGTTTATAACGGATTAAAATTTGCCGTCCCAACAATAAGTACACAACTTACACCTTTCTATTCCTATTGATTTTACTAAGCCTTCGAGAGATTGGAAGTCAACTGATTTACAATGGAATTTTTCAGCGAGAGCTTTTCGTAAGTTTTTACCGCGTTCGGTGTTTTTATCGGCGTACTCGGGGATAAATTTCAACCCTTCTTCGCCTTCAAGTTCAACGATAACGCTTCTTGCGATAAGTTCCATTTCACTAGTTGAACGAGTGAAGTTTAAGTATTTGCAGCTATAAAATATTGGTGGGCACGCAGAGCGGATATGCACTTCTTTCGCTCCGTTTTCATAAAGGAAATCAACAGTTCCTTTAAGTTGCGTTCCCCTAACGATTGAATCGTCAACAAATAAAAGGTTCTTTCCGTCGATAAAATGTTCAACGGGAAGAAGTTTAGCCTTGGCAACCTTGTTTCTTTCAGATTGCTTGGACGGGGTGAAACTCCTTGACCAAGTAGGCGTGTATTTTATAAACGGACGAGCAAACGGAATTTTACTTTCCCTTGCGTAACCTATTGCGTGAGGCGTGCCTGAATCGGGAACGCCTGCAACGTAGTCTATATGGTGACTTTTTAAATCTTCTGCATCTTCGCTCGCCATTATCTCGCCGTTTCTATACCTTGAATATTCAACGTTAACGCCTTCGTAACAAGAAGCAGGATAACCGTAATACGTCCAAAGGAAAGAGCAAATTTTCATTTCTTTAAGTGGCTCTTTTAAAACGGTAACGCCGTCACTAGATAATTCAACAACTTCGCCCGGACCTAATTCACGCTCGATTTTATAGCCCATTTTATACGCTGCGAAAGATTCAAAGGTAACACAGTAACCGTCTTCACCCTTTCCTAAAACGACGGGGATTCTACCGAGTTTATCTCTTGCAGCTATTATTTTACCATCGTTTTTTAAAATTAAGATTGACGCCGTTCCGTCGATAACTTCTTGGGCAAAGCGTATGCCGTCACCAAAATTATCTTTATGATTGATAAGCGCAGTAACGAGTTCAGTTAAGTTTACTTTGCTACCAGATAAAGTATCAAAGTGACCGCCGTATTCGTCAAGGTATTCTTTAATAAGTTCTTCGGCGTTATTTATCTTTCCTATTATGCAAATGGCGTATTTGCCGAGTTTTGAACGGATAAGCAAAGGTTGAGGATCGGAATCGCTTATGCAACCTATTGCGCTGTTTCCATACATATCTTCAAAAATATCGGCAAACTTAGTCCTAAAAGGAGAATTTTCTATATTGTGAATTTCCCTTTGAAGCCCCTCTTGCTCGTTATAGGCTGCCATGCCACCACGCTTTACGCCTAAATGCGAGTGATAGTCAGTTCCATAGAAGACGGAGGATATGACGTCAGTCTTACCAACCGCCCCGAAAAAACCTCCCATGTAAGTTCCTCCTTAAATTATACCTTATTTTTGGAAAAAGAGTTTTGAAAGAGTCATAGGATCAATGTACTTGCCGTCTTTATAAACACGCATGTTACCAGATGCGATTTCGTCGATAAGCATTACTGAACCGTCTTTATCATAACCAAATTCAAACTTGATATCGTATAAGATAAGGCCTTGTTCTTTAAGGTCGTCAGCAACGATTTGAGTGATTTTTTGAGTCATAACCTTAACGTCTTCATATTGTTTTTCAGTCATAACGCCAAGACAAACAAGACCGTCTTTAGTTACGAGCGGATCACCAAGCGCATCGTTTTTAAAAGTAGTTTCAACGTATGCGGGAAGATCTGCGCCTTCTTCAATATAATCTTTATAACGACGTAAGAAACTACCAACTGCTTTATGACGGCAGATAACTTCTAAGCCTTTGCCGAAAGGTTTAGCCGGTAATACTTCCATAGTAGTATCTTTAAGGTTTGCGCTAACGTAGTGAGTTTTGATGCCCGCAGCGTTTACTTTTTCGAAGAAGTAAATAGACATACGTAAGTTTACGTCACCAACA
Organism: Christensenellaceae bacterium; assembly: GCA_045602125.1. Lineage (GTDB taxonomy): Bacteria > Bacillota > Clostridia > Christensenellales > Borkfalkiaceae > HGM11412. The sequence continues at coordinate 2,085 of JAZSBA010000078.1, forward strand.
CCGTCAATCGTAAGACCTACTGAATTTTCACCCGGATCAAAAACACCGTCTTTACCAGTGCAATCGTCTTTAAACTTTAACAAGTAGTTGCCATTATCAAGGGCGTATACGTTTTTGGTTTTACCAGTGTAAACAAGTTTGTTTTCCATAATTTTATCTCCTTAAGTTTTTACTTATTTTTTTAGTCGTTAAAATCGCTAAATACCTTAGCGTCTTTTTCAAGAGCCTTTTCTCTATCCGCTTGCTTTTTGTCTTCAAGTTTTTTAGCTAGCCTATCGTCAGACAACGCAAGCATTTGAATTGCTAATAACGCAGCGTTACCTGCACCGTTTATCGCTACCGTTGCAACCGGAACCCCTGTCGGCATTTGAACGGTTGATAAAAGAGCGTCCATCCCGTCAAGCGCTGAAGACTTGCAAGGAATACCGATAACAGGAAGCGTCGTTCTAGCAGCGAGCGCCCCTGCAAGATGCGCCGCCATACCCGCCGCCGCAATAATTACGCCAAAACCGTTTTTCTTTGCGTTTGATGCAAACACACCCGCTTCATCCGGCGTTCTGTGCGCGGAATAAACGTGAACTTCAAACGGAACTTCAAAACTTTTTAAAACGTCAACTGCTTTTTGAACGATAGGTAAATCACTATCGCTACCCATAATAATTGCAACTTTTTTCATAATAATCTCCTTAAAAAAAACAAAAAGAGCGTACCTATACTTTAACAAACATAAAGAAGTACGCCCAGACGGTCGGCTCAATCGAAACGATTGTGTAAATTTCTGCTCCACTATGGTAAACCATAACTATCCGTCAGTAACAGAAACTCCGAAATATATAATAATTATTTGTAATAATTATAGCACACACTCACCCATTTTACAAGCATTTTAAACTGCTTAATTAAATTTTTATAATTTTTTAATTTATTGTTGACATAGTCAATTTAACGCTGTATACTTATTGTACAAAATCGTTGTGATAATATACAACGCAAGGAGGCTATTATGGCAATATTAAAAGACAAGCTTTGGCTTTGGGCTCACCCAGAAGGAAAATACTACAACGAATACGGTAACACCGAAGTTTCTCGTATGACTCCGCTTGAAGGCGCTATGTTTCTTGACTGCACGGGACTTTTTATGGTTCCTGCCGGAACGATAGTTAACCGCCGTCAATACAATCACTCTTTCAAGCCTATGCAAAGAGTTGGTTGGGATTTACTTAGGAGTGATGAAGGTAAATCATTAGAAGGCGCAGGCGTTCATCCGGAACTTGCAAGTAGGCTCGTTGAAGAAGCAAGGGAATTTAAAAACATTACTTGCGGTGTTTTTGACGATTTTATTGCAGGCGGTAGATACAAAAACTTCCCGCTTGAAAACATTTATAAAGTAGCGGATATTCTTCATAATAACGACGTTCGCCGTTTAGATTTATGGATGGTTCTCTACATTGACGAATTTGGCGTTGACGAAGAAAAGGATAAAGAATTCTGGCCTTACGTTGAACCGTTTGACGGCATTACGCTTTGGACGATGGGCGAATCTAATCTTCATAAGTTTGAAGAAAGGTATAAAATCTTCAAAGAACACACCGAAGGCAAGAAGAGAATTCTCGGTTTATATCTTTATAACTTTGGCGATAGCAAGAAAGCTGATCCTAAAGAAGTTGCTTGGCAACTCGATAGATATTACGAACTTTTAAGAAATAAAGAAGTTGACGGAATTTGCCTTCACACCAACACTATGGCAGACCTTGATCACGAAGGTTACAAAGTTTGCCTTGACTGGCTTGAAAAACACGCTTACGACGAACTTCCAGAATAATAAAAAGCACGCTAGCTAGCGTGCTTTTTTTAATGCCGTTTACGGCAAGTCTATTTCATATAAATCTTTTGGCGGTAAAGGTTTAGTTGACGTTTCGACTACTTTGTGAACTTCGTTCGTTGCTTTAACGATAGAAACGTTCGTTCCCGCTCCCGCAACGCAACCGCCCGGACAGCCCATACCTTCGATTAAGCAACCGTTTTTCTTTCCCGCTTTAGCAAGGAGCAACATTTTTTTGCACTCTTCTAGGCCTTCGGCGTGCTCAATCTTAACTTCAACGCCCGGGTAGTATTCTCTAACGCATTTTTCTATTGCGCTAGCAACACCGCCTGCGATAGCGTAACCACGCCCAGCGCCGGTTGCTTCGTGAATAGATCTTTGGTCTTTATATTTTTCAAAATCTATCTCTTTTGCTTCGAAAATACCCGAAAGTTCTTCAAAGGTGATAACGAAGTCAACGTCGCTTCTAACACTCATTCTAGACGCTTCAAGTTTCTTCGCCGCGCAAGGCCCGATAAACACCACTCTTGCGTTAGGCGTTTTTTGTTTGATTTTTCTCGCCGTTGCAACCATTGGGGTTAAAGCTTGAGAAACTTCGCCGATGAGCGTTGGGAATTGTTTTTTAGCAAGCATAGCCCAGCTGGGACAACAAGACGTGAGTAAGAAAGGAAGTTTTCCGGTTACCACTTCGTTAACGTAGGCGTGAGCTTCGGTTGAACAAGCAACGTCTGCACCACTAGCAACTTCGTGAACTTCTTTAAAGCCAATATCTAGTAACGCGCCCTTTATCATAGCGATAGTAACGCCTTCGCCAAACTGACCTACGATAGCGGGGGCAAGTTCGGCAACTAAGTAATCACCCTTTCTGATTGCTTGAATCATTTGGAAAATTTGAGATTTATCGGCAATTGCCGCAAACGGACAACTTACCATACATTGACCGCAACCTAAGCACTTGTCGTTATCAATTTTCGCTCTACCTAGTTCATCGGTCGTTATCGCCTTAATTCCGCAAGCGGAAGAACAAGGGCGAACTTTATGAGCAATCGCGTCGTACGGGCAAGCTTTTTTACACTTACCGCAATGAATACATTTTTCTTGGTCGATAACCGCTTTACCGTCAACGAAACTTATGGCGTTTTTAGGGCACGCCGCAACGCACGCTTTAGCAACGCAGTTTCTACATTGGTTGGAAACTTCGTAAACGTTATCTTTACACTTGTCACACGCGGACGGAATAACCTGCATAAGCGGTGGTTCGTAATATTTATCCGAGATGTTGCTTTGATTAACGCCTTCGGTTATATGAACGGGCTTATCAGACGGGCGCAAACTCATACCCATAGCAAGCCTAACGCGTTCAGAGGCTATCGCTCTTTCACGATAAATACTTTCAAAAAATCTAGGAACTTCCGTAGGCGTAATTTTATACGGAATAGCCTCGATATTATCGTTTATATTTTCCGGCTCACTTTCGTAAGCAACTTTTGCAACTTCTCTAAAAACTTCACGCCTTAACTTTTTAACGGAAGTGGGAAGTTCTCTTAATTGACCTGCCATCTTTTTATCCTTTAACGTATTTTAGTTTATTATATCAAATAATTTTAGTTTTGGAAAGCATTAGTTAACGCTGAAAGCAAAATTTTTCTCTCGCTATCTAAACCGCCGTAACTTCTCGGATACGGTTTATCAATCTTTAAATCAAGAGTAATTTTGCCACCGTCTAACACTATTATTCGCCCCGCTATCAATAGCGCTTCTTCTATATCGTGAGTTACGAAAACACAAGGCTTTTTATCCTTTTCCCAAAGGGAAAGAAATAAACTATAAAGGCTTAATTTAAGTTTTATATCAAGCGAAGAAAAAGGCTCGTCAAAAAGCCAAATATCGCCGTTATATAAAACTGCCCTTGCTAAATTTACTCTCTGCCTTTCTCCACCAGATAAGTTACAGGGCTTTTCATCCTTTTTATCGAGTAGAGAAACTTTATCAAGTAGAGATAAAATCTCTTTTTCGCTATCGCAAACGAGCGCTAAATTTTTATAAACGGATATTGCGTTTATAAGGCTTGGCTCTTGAAAAACGTAACTGGTTTTAACTTTTTCTATATCGCTTGAAATCAAGCCGGATATTGCGTTAAGTAACGTCGTTTTCCCTGCCCCGGAAGGACCTAAAATACAGGTGATTTCACCGCTATTTATATCCAAATTAAAATTTTCAAAAACCTTATTCTCGGCGTATGAAACGTTTAAGTTTTCTATTTTCATTTTACACCCCTTGAAAAAGCAATTTTGCCGATAAATTCGATGATTATGCCTAAAATCGTAACGGCTATAGTAAGGGCGAAAAGCATCTCGATATCATTATAGAGCGAGGCTTGTTGAAGTAGTCCTCCAACGCTACCTAAAACGTTTGCTAATATTTCAGCTGAAACTATAAGCTTTAGCGAAAAGGAAATAGCGGTTGTAAAATCAAGTAAAATTCTAGGTAGAACGCTTGGAATATAGGCGCTAAATATTTGTTTTTTTAGTGGAATTTTATATACTTTTAGCATATCAATTACGCCTTTATCTACCCCGTTTAAAGCCCCGTAAATTGCCGTGTGAAGCATAGGGAAAAGGGTTAAAAAACAAACGATTATAGGCGCATAAGTTCTTGAAACTGAAACTAATATAATAAGCAAAACAGCAAGCGTTGGAAGGGAGCGAAGAGCGCCTATTATAACGGTTAAAACACCTGAAAAAGCATTGAATTTATAGCTTAAAACCGCCGTTAAAAGAGCTAAAACTAACGAGAATAAAAAGGCTAAAAGCACTCTTAAAAGGGTTGATAAAAGCGCAGTATAAAAGTAACCTTTAGTAAATAAAACAAAGGTTTTTTTGAGCGCGTTTATTGGTGAAGGAACGACTATTTCATTTGCCGCGGTGATATAAAACGCCACCCAAACGGCAATTAAAATAGCAACCCCCGATATAAAGTAGAGCGCGTTTTTTCTCATTAAAACTCTCCTAAATAGTAAAAGTTTTCGCTAACGCTACCTAAAACGTTTGGCATTATTCCGTTGATTTTCGATATAAATTCTTCAATTTCCGCCTTTGAATTTTTAGCGGAAACAAACTTAATTTTAGAGCGTTCAACGGATAAAGAAGTCAAATTATTTTGATTGAAAGAAGGGGTTAAACCTTCTTCAAGACAGGAGTTTATTGAGTCTAAAATTAAAGGAAAATTCTCTTCTTTAATAAAACTTTCGCTTTGTTTAATCTTGCTAATTATCTCCTTTACTTTTTCAAAATTTTCAGATATTACTTTGTTTTTCGCAACGATAACCGCTTGCGGAAAACCTTCTCCGTTATATAAATTCGATAAACTTGAAACAAAATTTAAATTAAGCGTTTTTGCCTTTAAGTCTGCAACGGGCGACGGGCAAAGATAATAATCAACGTCGTTTCTTCCTATTTCGTTTGGAGTTATGGCAAGCAAATTTACCTTATCTTCAACCTTTTCTTTGCCGTTTGACAGTTCGTTATAGCCTAAATTTAAGCCGTTTAAAGACGCTTTAAAAGTCAACCCCGGTATTTTAGCAAGCTGAACCACCCCTACCGTTTTTCCTATTAAAAGGCTTGCGTTTTCCCTTGAAATAGCGGTGTTTTCACGAGATAAAAGATAGAAATTGCCGTGCGTTACTACGCCTAAAAGTTTATAATCTTCCCCACTACCTAAAATAGTCGTTGCATCGTTTATAGGAAGTATTGCAATATCTGCTTTCTTATCCTTACCGCTAACGGTACTTTTAATAACGTCCGCCCCCACAATATTAATGGAAACGCCGTCAATTTTAGAACTTATAGCGTAAGAAAGAAAGAGCGCGGGCGCTCCGTCGGGCGCGTAAATACTTAAAGTTTCCCCGTCTTGCTTGCAAGCGGGGAAACATAAAATACATATTATTAAGGTTAAAATTGCTATTAGTTTTTTCATTTTAAAATGGTAAGACCGGGTTTGAATTCGGTTGCAACTTCGTTCACGGTTGCGAAAACGGATATATTAGACGGGTTATAAACGGAAGTTTCACCGTGAGATATGCGTAAATTCTTGATTGCCGTTAAATACTCGTAAAGTTCAATATTAGTCGCGTACCAAATGCTATTATCTTCTTTTAAAATATCGAGCGTTTCGGTTAAAACGTGCCAGTTGTTATTCCTTTCAAAATCGTGAGAATGCCCCCAAACGTAGAAAATCGGGAGTTTGCTATACGATTTGAGATTTATAAAGTTTTTAGCGTCCCCAACCGAGTTATCGTGATGACAAGTGCCCGACCAAAGCATAAAATCTTCAGGATGAGCAAAAGTTCGAAGTTGCGCGGCGGTGCGCGCGTAACTTATACCCAACCCTCTTAATAAATCCAAAAGTTCTTTATTGTATTTTCCGTTAGGATAAGCGTACCCTGTTACCGGTTTACCGATAATATCTTCTAAAAAGTTTTTCGCGTCTATCACTTGAGATACCATTTGAGAAAGGGGTATTCTCTCGTTCCAAACGTGGTCTTTAGTATGATTTGCTATCTCGTGAGTTTTTGAAATTTCAATAATCTCGTCTTTATGCAAAGTATTTTCAGCACAAGTCCAATTACTAACTAAATTAAGCGTGGCTTTAGCGCCGTATTTATTAAAAGTTTCAATTAATCTTATATCATTACGGCTACCGTCGTCATATGAAAAAGTAACTGCTTTTTTCTTACCGTTTGGGAATAAATCGAATAAAATCATACTTCCTCCACAATTTGTTTTAGTTTTTATTATATTTTATCATTAATTGCCGATTATTACAAGGTTTTATCAAAATTATAATTAGAAAATGCAACTTATTAAAGTTAAAACTGCGATTAGTTTTTTTATTTTAAAATTGTAAGACCGGGTTTAAATTCGGTTGCAACTTCGTTTACGGTTGCGTAAACGGATATATTAGACGGATTGTAAACGGAAGTTTCACCGTGAGATATGCGCAAGTTCTTAATCGCCGTTAAATATTCGTAAAGTTCAATATTAGTCGCATACCAAATGCTATTATCTTCTTTCAAAATATCGAGCGTTTCGGTTAAAACGTGCCAGTTGTTACTTCTTTCAAAATCGTGAGAATGCCCCCAAACGTAGAAAATCGGGAGTATGTTATACGAACTAAGATTTATAAAGTTTTTAGCGTCAGTAACAGCGCTATCGTGGTGACAAGTGCCCGACCAAAGCATAAAATCTTCAGGATGAGAAAAGTTGTGAAGTTGCGCGGCGGTGCGGGCGTAACTTAAACCTAATGCTCTTAATAATTCTATAAGTTCTTTATTGTATTTACCGTAAGGATAAGCGTATCCCGTTACAGGTTTTCCGACAATATCTTCTAAAAAGTTTTTTGCGTCAACCACTTGAGATATCATTTGAGAAAGTGGAATTCTTTCGCTAAAAACATGACTTTTAGTGTGGTTTGCAATCTCGTGAGTTCTTGAAATTTCTAAAACGTCGCTTTTTGATAAGAAGTTATCACTTGCCCCAACCCAACCACTAATGACGTTTAAGGTTGCTTTAGCGCCGTATTTATTTAAAGTTTCAATCAATCTTAAATCGTTGCGACTATTATCGTCATACGAAAACGTAACTGCTTTTTTCTTACCGTTTGGAAATAAATCGAATAAAATCATAACGTTTTCTCCCTTTCTTTTCGCTTTTAATATATTTTACCATTAATTGCCGATTATTACAAGGTTTTATCAAAATCATAATTAAAAATATTTTTGTATTTTATCACTTTAAAGTTGACAATTAAAGGTTAAAATATTACAATAACTACATGAATCCTTTTATCTCATGTAAATACACTTTAGGCTCTATTTCCGTTATCGACGGTAATTGGAATTGGTCTAACGTAGTTATTCCAGACAATAAAATTTATATTATCGAGCAAGGCGAAATTTTAGTTGAAGGCGAAGGAGAATCTTTCGTTGCAAAAGCGGGAGATATGGTTTTAATTCCTTCAAACGTAGTTCACTCCGCACGCTTAACCGAAAGCAATTTCGTAAAAAAGAGTTGGATACATTTTGCTATGAAACAAGGCTCTTCTGAATTTTTCTCGGCGTATAAAACTCCCGTTAAAATTTCTCTTCCTAGCAAAACCCATGCTTTAAAGATTATTGATAACGTTATAAAATGCGGTAGCTTAGATGAACCGCAAAAAACGTTAAAGACGAGTATTGGAATTTTCGAGCTAGTCTCTCTCTTTTTAGAACACGCTTTGCCCGCTAAAAATAACGACAACAAAGACCCTATCTCTGAAGCCGTCAAATATATTGACTATAATTTCGTTGAACAGTTTTCGCTTGAATTTTTATCAAAAAAATTCGGTTGCTCACCCAATCACTTTATAAAGATTTTTAAGGAAAAAACGGGCTATACGCCGATTAAATACGTTTTACTTAAGAGAATTGAGCTTGCAAAATCTTTACTTGAAAGTACTGATATGCCAATAAATTCAGTTATGGAAAAGTCAGGGTTTTACGACGCTTCGTACTTTTCTAAAACTTTTAAAAAGATAGTGGGATATTCTCCAAAGAGTTTTAGAGAAAACGTAGAACAAAAATTTATGATAATCGGTGATTAAATGAATAACCAAATTGAAATAAAAACTAAAGTTTACGCATCTAATTGCGACGATTTTCAACGCTTGCGTTTTGATAGTATTTTAAACTATTTTCAGGACGTTGCAACGCTTCACGCAACCGAAATGAAAACTGATTACAAAACGCTAAAAGAACTTTCTAACGCGTTTTGGGTACTCACTAAGATAAAGTTCAAAATTGACGGAAATATCTCGTATAATGACGATATGCTGGTTCACAGTTGGCCGTTAAAACCTCAACTTATAAGGTGCGCAAGGGATTTTAAGATAAGTTCTAAAAATGGTCGAATACTAGGCACTAGCGAGTGGTGCATGCTAGACGCAGATAATTATTCTATTAAAAAATTATCTTCAACTTGCTATCCGCAAGAGCTTATTCATCTTGACGTTCGTTCAGGAGTTGCTCCTTTTGTTAAACTTAACGAAAGCTTATCTGAAGAAGATTATTTTGGTGATTACACTTGCGTTTACACGGATATTGACTGCAACGGGCACGTTAATAACGTATCATATAGCAAAATGGCGCTCAACGTTTTTACTCCCAAGGAGTTTAACGAATATAACTTTAATGCGTTTGAAATTAACTTTATCTCTCAGTCGTATTTAGGTGACGTTATTAAAATTTATAAAAAGAAACTTAAAACGAGCGTTTACGTTGAAGGTAAAATTAACGATAAGCAAGTGTTTAAGTGTTTATTTACAAAAGAATAAGATATGAAAATTTTATGTATAGGCAATAGCTTTTCACAAGACGCAACTAGATATTTTTGAAGAAGATGTGTTAGAAAAAGATATTGAAATAGCAAAACAAATAATAAAAACTTTATAAAATAAAAAAGTGTGGAAATTTTCCACACTTTTTTAATTGCTTAAACGTTTAATAAAAAACGTATTTTAAGCCGTTTATAACGGAATAAAAAAAGCATAGGAAATAACCTATGCTTATTTTAACTTTTGTTTTAAGACGTTAGTTGCGAGTTAGGCAAGGCTCGACGGCAAGTTATCGGGTACAATAGACCTATGCGGTCATTGTAATCGTAACTTGACGGCAGTAACGATGCATAACGAAGTAAATAACGGATTAAAAATTATACGAGTTCTACAATGGCAATCTCCGCTGCATCACCACGACGTTGACCTTTGAGGTACTTTCTGGTGTAACCGCCACCTTGACCGAGTTCTTCTTTTCTCTCAGCGTACTTAGGTGCGATTTCATTGAAAATCTTTTCAATAAGCGGATGGTTAATGCCTTTAACTCTTGCTTTGAATTCTGCTTTTGATTCACCTTTTTCTTTTACGAATTGTAAATCATAAGTAAGACTCATAATCTTTCTTCTTGCATTGAGTTTCTTAGGACCGTCTTTAATAACCTTCTTGGTAACTTCTTTACCCTTAGCGTCAGTAGTAGTTACGGTCGATTCAACGGTATCGTCGTAAGTGTTTACTGCTAAAGTAATGATTTTTTCAACGTAAGGTCTT
>JAZSBA010000079.1:0-2099 GCA_045602125.1 Christensenellaceae bacterium
TTGACTGCACCTTCTCTAAACGATTCAAGCGTTTCAGTAAAAAAGCCATCCTTATATTTGTCCATATATCTTGCAATCGACATAGGGTCATTAAACGTTTGCATATAGTTATGTTTTGAATTATTGAACACTTTATCAAAAAAACTACCTATCCAACCCACTTTAAGGTTTTTAGTTTCGTTAATTTGTTTTACGTATCGTTCTGCAATCGGTTTCGCATCAACGTATTTACCAGCACGGAAAATCTTGTTGTTAGTCTCAATAAAGTGCTTGAAATACGCCACTGCAGTAGCAAGCCCCTTAATTTCTTCTGCTGTAAGTTTACCAGTTCCAGAAGATATTTTGTTTAATATGTACGATATATCTTCAATAAACCTATCACCAACGACAGGATTGTCTTTGCTATACCATTCATTTAACCCTGCAACTATATTTCTCGTTCCAGATTTATTAAGGTCGCCACGGTGTTTGATTGCAGATAGTCTTTCTATTGAACCACGAAACAATAAGTTGTGCGATTGCGTTGAGTTTTGGAAATCACCAAAGTGAATATCACGAATTTTATCCACTTCGTCAAGAAGATTATTGATAGCGCTATTACGTCGTTTTTCTTCATAGTAAAGGTCTTTCCAGACTTTTGCTGTTTGTTTTTGTTTATCAATAATGTCAGCAAGTTTTGATTTTTGACCATTACTATCAAAGGAGCGAAGTATATCTTTTGCTATATTTTGACGTAAATTATAAATATCTTCTTCTCTCATTACAAACTTTAATAATTTAGTCTTTTCTTTATTTATGTAATCACAAGCATTTCTATACTTATCAAGCATATCAAAGAATACTTCAGCATCTGTTTCACCCTCAAGAATAAAACCTTCTTCGGATAATTCTTCTTTCATTGTATAAGGAGAAATGCCTTCCTTATTGCTCCATAACGCGTAAACGCTATTATGTTCACCTCTTGCTTTAATACTACTCTTAACTTCAGTTAGGTCTAAATTATGGAGATATGGTTTAAGCATTGCCAAAGTGTTTAAGTAATACTCGTTTTCTTCTACACCAAACAAGTTTTCAGCCACACTATTTTCAATAATATAGTCTGCTATTTTTAATGAAACGCCTGTTCTCTTTCCTGCATCTGCAGTGTTTAACGTCTTCCATAAAACGTCTATTGCTTCGGCCTTAGTTTTACCAGAAACTTTTATCAACACGTCATCTAACCCTAAATTAGAATCAATTAAACTATTAACTATTTGTTCAGTTTCCGTTTTAGAATAAACTTTTAACTTTGTAAAGTTAGCAAGTTTCTTTTTAACTTGGCCGTCGGTTAAAGTTCTTGACTTTTTAGAGAATTTGATGGTATCTAAAGAATTTTCTGAATTTATGTTGACTTTTTCTTCAGTTTTGAGTATACTATTAATGGAAGAATTGTTTTTCAGCGCGTAATCTTCGGAGCGCGCCAAACGAGTAGATGACTCGTTGGCAATTCTTCTTTTTTTTGTTATATCATAAATGTGATATTCATCCTTAAATTTAGAATGTCCAACATTTAATAATATATCGTATTCTTCGTTATTAAAAGACACACGAATTTCATAATACCTAAAAGAATTAAATTTATCGTGTTTTACATTGTTTGCACTATGAGAATACTGTGCTTTTTTAATTACTTCTCGTAATGTTGATAATGTAGCAGTTTTTTTATTATCTGATAAATGTGCTAAATGTTGTGCATCGCTTTTATCCATAATAGCAGAAATCCCATCAGATAGTATAAATGTTTCGCCACCAAACTTTTCAATCAAATATTCTTTAATAACAGTATACTTAGACTTATTCGCTTGTTGTTTTATCCTATTAGTTAGTTCATTATTATCTGATAAATCTATTAAAACATTAATATTATTATCAAGGATAGTATTTCCAACATTTTCAAAAGAACTTTGGTTTAATGTGCGTTTGTTTTGGGCAATATCATCGTTATTATAACTTCTATCTTCTTTACTATCATTCTCCACAAACTCATAGGAATTAGTTTTATAAGAAAACCTCATATCATCTACTTCTATTGGGTTTTTGTTTGTAGTGAATTTTACTTG
>JAZSBA010000080.1:0-2828 GCA_045602125.1 Christensenellaceae bacterium
AAACTACTCTAGCAAGGCAAAATGCGAGCACGGTATTGAATCCGTAAAGAGATTCTCTCAATCTGCAATAGTGATAGTTGAAGAAAAATAATTTAATCCGAACGGAAATTCCGTTCGGTTTTTTTGTATAAAATTTAAGCAAACTGTCAAACATTAAAGCAAAGGAGATTTTTATGTTTGAAATTTGTTTAATTTTTAGCGGTATTGCACTTTTTCTAAACGGCTTTTTACCACTTATTCGTAAAGACGATAACGGCGAAAGCGTAGTTATGAACGTTATCTCGGGTATAGTTATAGCGCTCATATCAATTTACGGAATATTCGTAGTTATCGAGCCTACTAATTACCTTAAAATTATGGCGCTTATGCTACTTGCCTTCTTGCACCTTTATATTGCGGCAACTCATATTTGGAACTTGCACACCGAAAGTTTGGGTTGGTTTTCAATGCTTATATTCCTTATATATATAGGGCTTGGCATTTACTTTATGTTAAACTCGGCAAATATGCTCGGCTGGGCGTTTATAATTTGGTCGATACTCTTTCTTTGCTACTTTATCTCAAGAGGACTCAACGCTTGCAAAACTGCTAGCAACTGGGTTATTATGCTCGAAGGCTTACTCGCATTTACCCTTCTTGGAATTTTGCTTATGCTAGGCGTAACTTCACTTTAATAAAAGGCTTCCGTTTGGAAGCCTTTTAAATTATGGTTTTAAGTTTTCAACCTCACTTAAAAAGTCGTAACGGTACGCATCGCTCGGCATTATAAAGTTTCCACGCGGAGAAAATCCCACGCTACCTACCGAAACTCCGTCCGGCGAGCAAGAACGCTTGAACTGTTGAGTGATAAATCTATTATAGAAGTTTTTAAGCCATTTAAGTAAAGTTTCGTTGTCATACTCCCCTTTAAACACGCTCTTTGCTATAAAATATATCTTTGAAGGGCTTGCGTTTCTCTTTATAGCGTGATAGATATAAAAATCGTGCAAAGTGTACGGCCCTACTAAATCTTCCGTTTTTTGAACTATTTCCCCTTCTTTCGGCGGAATAAGTTCTGGAGAAACTGGAGTATCTAAAATATCTGATAGCGTTTTCTTTAAAAGACCGCTACTTCTAGAACGCTCGTAACCCACTAAATATCTAAGGAGCGTTTTAGGAATTGAAGCGTTCACACCGTACATGCTCATATGATCGCCGTTATAAGTCGCCCAGCCTAAAGCAAGTTCGGATAAATCGCCGGTTCCTATAACTAAACCGTTGGTTTTATTTGCGTAATCCATTAAAACTTGCGTTCTCTCTCTCGCTTGGCTATTTTCAAAAGTAACGTCGGTAACTTGGCTATCGTGCCCTATATCTAAAAAATGCGAAAGTACGGAATTTTTAATATTTATCTCTTTAAGCGTTACCCCTAACGCCTTAGACAAATCAACCGCGTTATTTTTAGTTCTAGAAGTCGTTCCAAAGCACGGCATCGTTATTGCTATAACTTCTTTTACGTCCCTTTTAAAAAGTTTCATCGCGCGAACGGCAACAATTAAAGCAAGCGTGCTATCAAGCCCGCCCGAAACACCTAAAACAATCGTTTTAGCGCCAACGTGCTCAATCCTTCTCTTTAATGCGTTTGCTTGAATATCAAGTATAAGCTCGGCTCTTTCTCCCCCGTCGCCATCCGGAACGAACGGGAATTTTGAAAACTCTCTAGTTAAAGTAAAATTATTAAAGTTATAACTAAATAAAACTTCTCTTTCACTTTCTATAATTTCAAAATTAGCGTTCTTAGATTTTTGGCTTGCAATATAATCTAAATCAATATCCGTATATATAAGCCCGTTTAAAAAAGGCTTATTATCTTTTAAAATTTTTCCGTCTTCAACGATATAGTTTCTTCCGCTGAACACAAAGTCCGAAGTTGACTCGCCGTAACCCGCGTTTGCTAAAACCAAGCCTGCGCTATAAGTCTTAGAATAAGTTTTAAGCGTAGATATAACGTTTTCTTTTATTCCCACGAGTTCCGGAAGAGAAGAAAGTATCACGTTTAAGTTAGACTTTTCTAAATTTTTAACAATTTTCCCGGAAGTTAAATCGCCGTTAAAACTTACGGTAAAGGTAAAATTGCTAGCGCCTTTAAAAGTAATATCTCCAAACGGAACGGTTTGATTATCAAAAACTATCTCTTTTACTCCGCTAAATTTAGAAAAATACTTATCGTTAGAGTTATTGTCGGGAACGATACCTAAAATTTTTCCACCATAAACAACAACTCCTACTGAATACAACTTTCCTTGAACCGTAATAGGCGCGCCGATTATAGATATTACGCTTGTCTTTTTAGTTTGTTCGGCTATTTCTAAAATGGCGCTAACGCTATTTTTTATTAGCGTCGGTTGATAAAACATTTCGTAAAGCGTGCTACCAGTTATTGATAATCTTGGAAACGCTAAAAGGTTAATCCCCTTTTTTTCAGCGTTTAAAATAGCGTCAACGAATACGCCGATATTTTTACTTGGACTACCTAAATAAATATCAGGCGTTATAGCGCCAACTTTTATAAAACCGTAATTTGTAGTTTTATCTTCGCTCTTTATATCCGAAAATTTTATATCTAAAGCTTTAAGCATTTTATCAATAGTTTCCGTTTTAACGCTTTTAGTTTGCCCTGCTAGAATTTTATTTATCGTGCCGAGCGGAATTTCAGTCATTTGAGAAAACTGACTATTGGTAATTTTTCTTTCAGATTTTACCGTTTTTACCATATTTAATAATTCAAAAGTATTATATTTCATAATTCACCCTATTTTATTTTACCGTTTTTTATAATAATTGTAAAG
>JAZSBA010000081.1:0-7546 GCA_045602125.1 Christensenellaceae bacterium
TAACGAATACACTGCTAAATGGAAGAGAGCGGAACACGTTGACTATTCGTTATACGGCACACCGCTTGAAAGCACAACCTATAAATTTGCAAAACAACTTCAACAACGCTTTGGCATAATCGAAGGCGTTACTGATAAAAACTATATCACTAACAGTTATCATATCCACGTTACTGAAGATATCGATGCGTTCACAAAACTCAAAGAAGAGTCTGAATTCCAAGCGTTATCTCCAGGTGGCGCTATAAGTTACGTTGAAGTTCCAAATATGCAACACAATATTCCTGCGGTTATCAAAGTTATGCAATTTATCTATGATAACATAATGTACGCAGAACTTAACACTAAGAGCGACTATTGTCAACAATGTGGCTTTGACGGTGAAATTCAAATAGTACCCGACGATAGCGGTAAACTCGTTTGGGAATGCCCTAAGTGCGGTTGCCGTGATCAAAGCAAGATGAACGTTGCTCGCCGTACTTGTGGTTACATTGGAACTCAGTATTGGAATCAAGGTAGGACGCAAGAGATTAAGGAAAGGGTGTTACACCTTTAATTTTAAGCCGTTATAAACGGCGCTATGCTTTGTTCTTTGCAGTTTTCCGAAATTCCTGCGACCGACTAGGTCGCTCCCTTCCGAAAAACTACAAACGCCTCGCCTAGCTTGTTTCTAACGTCTTAAAATACGCGTTCAACTTAACTTTGCCAAACTCGCGTCTTAAAATACGCGTTCAACCAAACTTTAAGTTTATCAAACAATTTATATTATGAATTACGCAACTATTAAATACAACGATATAGCAAACGGAACGGGAGTGAGAACTTCACTCTTCGTTTCGGGTTGCACTCATAAATGCAAAGGTTGTTTTAATAGCGAAGCGTGGGATTTTAATTACGGTAAACCGTTTGATAACGAAGTAAAAGAGCAAATCTTTAAATCTTTAGAAAATTATTTTATAGACGGGCTTTCACTTTTAGGCGGAGAACCTTTCGAGCCGGAAAACCAAGTTGAACTTTACCCCTTTTTAGTAGAGTTTAAAAAGAGATTTCCAAATAAGAACGTTTGGTGCTACACGGGTTATCTTTTTGATAAGGAATTATTGGGAAATAGCAGGGCAAACATCTCAATAACTAAAGATATGCTATCACTCATCGACGTTTTAGTTGACGGAAGGTTTATCGAGGCGCAAAAAAATATATCCCTTCAATTTAGGGGTTCTGAAAACCAAAGAATTATCGACGTTAAGAAATCACTTGAAAAAGGCGAAGTCGTATTGGCTTGTTTAAAGTAATATATTATGGAAAAATTAACAGTTAAATTTATAAAACTTAATGAAAATGCAAAAACTCCAACGTTTGGCACGGAATTTTCCGCAGGCGCAGACCTTTATAGCGCCGAAGAAGAAGTGGTTATTGCCCCCGGCGAAACAAAGTTTATAGGAACGGGTTTAGCAACTGCTATCCCGGTAGGAACTGTTGGGCTAATATATGCGCGTAGCGGTTTAGCTTGCAAAAAAGGGCTTGCTCCTGCAAACAAAGTAGGCGTTATCGATAGCGATTATCGTGGAGAAATAAAAGTTGCCCTTCATAATCACGGAAAAGAGCCTCAAACGGTTGCTAAAAACGAAAGGGTTGCTCAAATGGTAATCACGCCTTATTATAGCGTTGATTACGTTGAATCGGATAGTTTAGACCAAACCGAGCGTGGCGCGGGTGGTTTCGGCTCAACTGGTAGACAATAATAAACGAAGAACTTGGGTTTTCACCCAAGTTTTTTTGTTAATAACTTGATTTATCTTATTTATAATGCTAAAATGATAACTATGAAAAGAATTGTTATAAAAATTGGCTCGTCGTCGCTCTTTAAGGGGCAAGAATTTGCAACTAAGAAGATAACGGCGCTCGCTCAAGAAATTAAAAAAATAAGAGATAAAAATATTGAAGTTTGCCTAATCACGTCCGGCGCAATAGCCGTTGGCATGAGTGAAATGGGGCTTGATAAAAAGCCCAAGGAGATTTCTTCAAAGCAAGCTTTAGCGGCAATAGGTCAAGCGTATTTGATGGAAAGATATGAAAAAATCTTCCAAACGGTTGATATAAAGCCCGCTCAAATTCTTCTCAGCCACGACGACTTTGGTAATCGTGATAGGGTTAAAAACTTAAATAACACTATATCATCGCTCTTTGAGTTCGGCGCGTTACCGATAATCAATGAAAACGACGCGCTCGCCACCGAAGAAATTAAAGTTGGCGATAACGATACGCTCGCTAGTATGATAGCGTTAAATATCGGCGCGGAACTTTTAGTTATTATTTCCGACGTTGACGGGCTTTACGATAAAAACCCCGTTACTAACCCCGACGCTAAACTTATAAAGACCGTAGAAAAAATTGACGAAAGTATATTCTCGCTTGCAAAAGCGCCCACGTCAAAAGTTGGAACGGGCGGTATGATAACTAAGATTAAAGCCGCTAAAATTTGCTGTAATTCAGGGATAAAAATGATGATCGTTGGAAACGGCAAAATATCTAGTTTAAGCGAGATAGCTAGCGGTAAAAATTTAGGCACGGAATTTATCGAAAAGGGTAAAATGCCCGTTAGAAGCAACTGGATTTTATCTTGCGCAAACGTCAGCGGTAAAATAATCGTTGATAACGGCGCAAAAGAGGCCCTTATCAAGAGAAATAGTTTACTCTCTTGCGGTATAATAGATATAGAAGGCACTTTTTCAAGCGGTAGCGTAGTTGAAGTTTTAGGAGAAGACGGAGTAAGTTTTGCAAAAGGCGTAGTAGCCTTTGGTAGCGATAACTTAAAAACGCTTGACAAAAAAGGCGAACATCGTTCGCAAGTGATAATTCACGCAAATAATTTGGTAATATGATAGATTTTTCAAATATTAAAAAAGCGAGTAGAGTTTTAGCTCTTTGCTCTGAAAGTCAAAAAAACGAAGCGCTTAAAAAGATTGCTAAAGTTTTAAAGCAAAACGTTGAACTTATTGAGAAAGAGAACGAAAAAGATTTAAGTCTCGCTATAAAAAACGGAATAAAAGAGAGTATGATAGCCCGTTTAACTTTAAAAAAGGAGCAGGTTATCTCTATTGCTGACGACGTTTTAAAGGTAGCCTCTCTCCCCGATCCAATAGGTGAAACGGTTGAGGAATTTACAACGAAAGACGGGCTTGAAATTGTTAAAAAGAGAGTTCCATTAGGTGTTATCGGCGTTATTTACGAAGCCCGCCCAAACGTTACCGTTGACGTTAGCGTTTTATGCTTAAAAACGGGCAACGCTTGCGTTTTAAAGGGTGGAAAAGAAGCGATTTACACAAACTCGTTACTTGTAAAACTTATAAAGTTTGCTATTAGCGACTATCTCCCGGAAGATAGCGTGATGTTACTTTCAGATAGAAGCCAAACGGACGAACTTTTAAAGGCTAAAAACTCCGTTGACCTTATTATTCCAAGGGGTAGCAAAAATCTTATTAATTACGTTACTCAAAATTCACTCGTTCCAGTTATTGAAACTGGCGCAGGCGTTTGCCACGCTTACGTTCACGAACAAGCGGATTTGAGTTTAGCAATTAAGATTATAGATAACGCAAAAACTAGCAAGCCGTCCGTTTGTAACGCAATAGAAACTGTTTTAATCGATAGAAAAATCATTAAAAACTTTGCGCCAATTTTAGTAGATTTTGCTAAAAATAAAGGCGTTACTTTATACGCTAATAGTGAAACGCTTGAATATATCGACGCAAATTTAATTGAAGAAGACGGTTACTCTATCGAGTATAATTCACTTGATTTGTCGGTAAAAGTTGTTGACGGAATCGATGATGCAATCTTACACATCGAGCGTCATAGCACCAAGCACTCTGAAACTATAATATCAACCGATAAGGCGGTTATTGAAAAGTTTTACGGCGCTATTGACAGCGCTTGCGTATATTCCAACGCATCAACGAGATTTACCGACGGCGGATGTTTTGGCATGGGCGCGGAAATAGGAATTAGCACGCAAAAACTTCACGCAAGAGGTCCTATGGGGCTTAAAGAGATAACTTCGTATAAATATATTATCAAAGGCCACGGAGAAATAAGATGAAGATAGGTTTTATCGGTTGTGGTAAAATGGGCGGAGCAATATTAAAAGGCGTTAAAGACAAACTCTTTAAAACTTCCGATATTGCAGTTTTTGAACTCAACCACAAAGTTATTGAAAACTTAAAAAATCAAAATATAAAAGTAACTTCAACTATAAAAGAACTTGCTGAGATTTCAGACGTTTTGCTTTTAGCAATCAAACCGCAAGATTTTAGCGCTATGCTCGAAAGCATAAAAGATTGCGTTTACAATAAACTTATAATCTCGATTGCAGCAGGCGTTAAAATAGAAAAAATCACTAACGTTTTAGGCGATATTAAAGTTGCAAGGGCTATGCCTAACACCGCGGCGGCGGTAGGCGAGGCAAGTTCGGTTATAAGTTTTTCTAACCTTTTAACTGAAAGTGATAAAAAACTTTGTTTAGATATTTTTAGCGCAATAGGAAAAGTTCAAGAAATCCCTGAAAGTTTAATGGACGACGTTATTCCTATCGGCGGTTCGTTTACCGCGTTCGAGTATTATTTTTACAAAGGCTTTTTAGAAAGTAGCGTTGCTCGTGGCGTTCCTTATGAAATTGCTAAAAAAATGCTCGTTCAAAGCATAATAGGCTCGGCAAAAATGATAGAGCAAGACGATAGGGGTATTGACGAGCTTATAAAAGACGTTTGCTCAAAAGGTGGAACGACTTTAGCAGGGCTTAAAGAGTTTGAAGATAATAATTTACTCAAAATTATAGATGACTGCGCCGTATCTTGCGCCAATCGTAGTAAAGAACTTGGGAATTAAAATAAAATTATTGCTAAAACTATCACTATGAAGAAAATCGATAGCGAAAAAAGGGAAGTTTTAGACAAGTTAAAGCACGCCTCCCCAAGCGAAGTGGGAGCAATTTTAAGAGAATATTTTTCTTTGAAAAAAAGCAATAAAAAATAAATCCACAACTTTTTTGCGTAGCAAAAAAATTTCACTTGCAAACTCCGTTTGCAAATATCACTTTACGCAGAGCGTAAATTATCACTTTTTGACGTAGTCGAAAAATATCACTAAAAAAAAGACCTCAAAGGTCTTTTTTTAATACTCCCAATCGGGAATATATATATCTTTTGCTGAAGAAAGTTCTTGAATAAACACGTTGTCAAGCCCCTTTTCTATGGCGTAGTCAACGACTTTATCGTATTCTTTTTTAGTTATTCTTCTATTGAGTTCTAAAAGTTTTTCCTGCTTTACAACTGGGGTAAATTGCGACATAAGTGATAAAAACGCTTCGTTTTTAGCGTTATCTTTAAACCAGTCGATAACTTTTAAACTGTCGCTTGAACAAAGCGGAAGAATAAGGTGGCGAACGATTACTCCCGATTTTATAAGCCCGTCTTTAATAACTGTTTTTTTGCTATCCAGCATAAACTTTATAGCCTTTTCAGCCATTAAAAAATAGTCTTTTTTAAAAGTGTAACGCTCGGAAATTTGTGGGCTAATAAATTTAAGGTCGGGAAGATAAATATCAACGTATGGGTCGATTATCTTTAAATTTTCTATCGTTTCGTACGAGTGAGTATTGTAAACTATCGGGATAGAAGGCTTGTAAATTTCAAACGCTTTTGCAATTGACGGGACGTAATGCGTTGGGGTTACTAAATTTATATTATGAGCGCCTTGATCTTCAAGTTTTTTAAAAATATCGGCAAGTTCGCTCGGCGTTATAACTTTACCGCGCTTTGCTCTTGAAAGCTCGTAGTTTTGGCAAAAGGCGCAACGGAGAGAACACCCCGTGAAAAACACCGTTCCAGAACCTATATCGCCTGAAATTAACGGCTCTTCAAAGTTATGAAGCCCGAATTTAGCAATAATTATATCGCTTTTAACTCCGCAAGCGCCGATTTTTTCATTTCTATTTACTTTGCACTCGTTAGGGCAAAGATTGCAAACGTTATAAAGTTTATCACACATATTTTAATTTTAGCACGAAATAGTTTAGTTGACAATTGTTTTAAAAGCATATATAATAAACTTACTTTAATTAAAGAGAGAATTTTTATGAACAAATTTTTTACTAGTGAAAGCGTTACTGAAGGTCATCCAGACAAGGTTTGCGACCAAATTTCAGACGCGGTTTTAGACGCAATATTAAAAGAAGACCCGGAAGCTAGAGTTGCTTGCGAGTGCGCTTGTTGTACGGGGCTTATTCTCGTTATGGGAGAAATTACGACTAACTGCTACGTTGATATTCAAAAAATTGCCCGCCAAACGGTTCAAGAAATCGGATACACGAGAGCAAAATACGGTTTCGACGCATCTACTTGCGGTGTTATCACGTCAATTAACGAGCAATCTAAAGATATAGCGCTCGGCGTTGATAGTTCGGTTGAACACCGTGAAAGCGGGGATATAGCAGATAAAGTTGGCGCGGGCGACCAGGGTATGATGTTTGGTTACGCAACCGACGAAACTGAAGAATATATGCCTATCGCTATAACTTTAGCGCATAAACTCACTAGAAGGCTTTCAGAAGTTAGAAAGTCAGGTCTTTTAACGTATCTTCGCCCAGACGGTAAGAGCCAAGTTACCGTTGAGTACGACGGCAACGAAGTTAATAGAATAGACACCGTCGTAGTTTCCACTCAACACTCTGAGACGATTACTACCGAAGAGCTTAGAAAAGATATTTTAGAGCACGTTATAAAGGCCGTTCTTCCCTCAAAACTTTTAGACGAAAATACTAAGTATTTTATCAATCCTACCGGCAGATTTGAAATCGGTGGACCTCACGGCGATAGCGGTTTAACTGGAAGAAAGATTATCGTTGATACCTACGGTGGCAGTTGCCCACACGGTGGCGGAGCGTTCTCGGGTAAAGACCCAACTAAGGTTGATAGAAGCGCAGCTTATATGGCGCGTTACATTTGTAAAAATATAGTAGCGGCAGGTCTTGCTAAAAAATGCACGCTTGAACTTTCTTACGCAATCGGCGTTGCAAAACCTATTTCAGTATTTATCAACACCGAAGGAACGGGCGTTTTATCCGATGAAGAAATTGCTGAAATCGTAGTTAAAGAATTCGACCTTCGCCCGTATTCAATCATTAAAACTTTAGGACTCAGAGCGCCTATTTATAAAAAGACGGCGTCTTACGGTCACTTTGGCAGAAGCGAATTCCCTTGGGAACGTTTAGATAGGGTTGATGACCTTAAAAAATACAAGGCTTAAAAAATGAAGGCTATTGAAATCGAAAACCTTTCTTTTAGATATTCAGAAGAAAGCAAATACGTTATTAAAAATCTTTCCTTGTCGGTAGACAAGGGGGATTTTTTGTGTGTTTTAGGAGAGAACGGTAGCGGAAAATCAACGCTATCCCGCCTTATAAACGGGCTTTTAACTCCAACGGAAGGGGACGTTAAGGTTTTCGGTTTAAGCGTAAAAGATAAAAAATCCGTAAAAGAAATTAGAAAAA
>JAZSBA010000082.1:0-2764 GCA_045602125.1 Christensenellaceae bacterium
TGTGAAAACTGCAATAAAATAAATATAATTTGCAAAAACAATGCAAATTATATAGTCTAAAATATAAATAGCGCTTCTATAAATGAAGAACTAAAGCTTTAGTTCAAGTAAGTGTAGCGATTAAGAAGTTTTAAATAGGAGCATGCAAAATGAATAGAGAATCGAAAATAGGGCATGATTTTTTTCATGAAATGGTATGGAAGCGTTTTATAAGGCTTCCATATGGGCATCTTTTAAACTATGCAGGCAGGAACGGAGAAGCGTTTTTCCCAACTGCTCAAGAATGCAGTAAAGCAATGCCAAATCCACGTAGTTGGGGTTTGCCGATTTCTGACGGTGGTTTTTTTACTGGGCTTTATACTTACGCAATGATAGAAAAATATCGTAAAAATAAAACTCAAAAAACCGCTGATGAGATTAATATTTTAGTTAACGGTTTGTATCTTTTACAAGACGTTGCTAAGATTGAAGGTTTTATTGCCCGTGGCGTTGCGGAAGACGGCAAAAGCCACTATCCGATGGGGGCAGAGTGCCAAACATTTCCTTGGGTTTTAGCGCTTTTTTCCTATTACAATAGTGATTTGTGTAATGATAAAGAAGGTGTTAAAAAGAGAATTCTTAGAATCTTATTTGCATTAGAAAAATGTGGATGGAATATCCCTTGTGATGAAGAGGGGCTTTTTTATAAATGCGAGTGGGAAAAAGCATCTGATTGGCGAAGTGTCGTTATGCTTGTATATTGTGTAAGGGTTTTATACGAGTTGACTTTAGATGAAAAATATCTTATCAAATATAAAAGTCTTTTAGATACTTGCCCTATAAACTGTGTTTATACGAGAAAGGAAATTATTTCTCAAGGTTATTCGCACGATATGATAACTTCATTTGGGAACCAAACTTGGATATGCACTTATACTCACCTTGCAGTTCGTGAACTGTTAGTGATTGACAATGAAAACGAGCAATTTTTCCGCATCTGCTTATATAATAACGGTGTTACTGCACTTAAAAATGCACAAAGCATTAATCTTTATGATAATGAGTCGGGTAAATTTGATATAAACTGGCGTAGGCTCAACGATTTGTGGGAATGGTACGATAAAAACATTGAAAAGGGAACGGAAATTTCTAATCGACAATCGGCGTTTTGGTGTACACACGTAGTACCGCATCGTAGAATGGAGCATGGCATTTTAGGTAACGCTTTGTTTGCAACGTGGGTTGCAACTACCTCTGGGGATGAGCGAATTTCTCAAAAAGCCATTAGTATTATGAAAGAAGGTGCAAAAAATATTGATTGGGATGGAATGAGTCAATCGTATATGTTTGCGGGCGAGTGCGCGCTGATATTTGGAGGAGATTTATGAAAACATTGAAATTTGATCTTAATAAAAATTTTGGAAAGTTTAAAATTTTAAACGCTACTAACGGTGGTCCTTTTCACAGGCGCCATACAAACACTCAGTTTAGAACTAATTTTCAAGAGTATAAAGATGCAAGAATCCCATATTCTAGAAATCACGATTCCAATTTTAATGGCGTATATGGTGGCCCTTACATTCACGACATAAGCGTTATTTTCCCTAATTTTGACGCAGACGTTAATAGCCCCGAAAGTTATAATTTTGAAAATACGGATGAAAACATTTTAGCAACCCTTGACGCTGGCACGAAAACTTTCTTTCGCTTAGGACAATCAATTGAACATCAAATTAAGAAAATGCATATCTTCCCACCTAAAGATTATTTGAAATGGGCTAAGATTTGCGAGCATATAATTCGCCATTACACGGAAGGCTGGGCAAACGGTTTTACTCTTGATATGCCGTATTGGGAAATTTGGAACGAGCCTGACCTTGATTATACCAGTGATAATAAGCGTTGTTGGACCGGCACGAAAGAAGAGTTTTTCGACTTTTTTGAAGTTGTTGTAAAATACTTAAAGGGTTGTTTCCCCAATTTAAAAATAGGCGGTCCTGCTATAGCGCATAATAAAGTTTGGGCGGAAGATTTCCTTTGCGAAATGCAAAAGAGAAACGTTACTTTGGACTTTTTATCTTGGCATCTTTACGGAAGCGGTGTTCAACATTTTATCAATCACGTCAGATGGTTTAGAGAAAAGCTCGATAAATACGGTTATAAAGATACCGAGAGCATTTTAAACGAGTGGAATTATATTAAAGGCTGGGTTGAAGAATTTGTTTATTCGGTAGAAGTAATTCACTCGATGAAAGGCGCTGCGTTTTTGTCGGCAGTAATGCTTGCTTGCCAAAAAGAGCCGGTTGATATGTTAATGTATTACGATACGCGCCCTAGCGTATATAACGGCTTGTTTGATTATTACACTTATCGTCCGTTAAAAGGCTATACTCCGTTTAAGTGGTACGGCGAATTTTACGATTTAGAGTATGAAGTTAGAGAAGAAAGTTCTATTGAAGACCTTTACACTATTTGCGGTGTGGATAAAAATGGAAAGATAACTGCGCTCGTAACTCATTATTCGGATAACGACGAGAATA
Source organism: Christensenellaceae bacterium (assembly GCA_045602125.1). Classification (GTDB taxonomy): domain Bacteria; phylum Bacillota; class Clostridia; order Christensenellales; family Borkfalkiaceae; genus HGM11412. The sequence goes on from JAZSBA010000082.1 coordinate 2,520, forward strand.
AAGATATAGAATTTAAGTTAGACTTTGGACGTGACGGCGAGTACGACATTTATCTTTTAGATAGTTCGCGCGACGGTGAAAAGATTTTAACAACCAATGATTTAACTTTTAAACTACCGGTTAATTCTTGCTTAAAAATTAAACAAAAATAATATAAAAAAATAACAAATCCCGCCAACAAAGTTGGCGGGGTGAATTTCAAGAGTTACTAAAGTATAGAACTAGTAAAAATAAATAATAAAAGC
>JAZSBA010000083.1:0-2958 GCA_045602125.1 Christensenellaceae bacterium
AAAAATTTTCAAACGGCAAATGAACTGGACGCCGATGGGGAGATCGGCCCGGCCACATGGGCACAACTTATGAATTGAGATTGAGGGGGAATTTCTATGCCTGCACCTGAGAGAGCCAACGAAATAAAGGGAGTGTTAGCGGCTGTCCTGGCCTTTTTGACAGCTTTATGGGGCTGGATTGGCTGGGCCGTCCTTATTTGGGTTATGTGTTTTACGCTGGACTACATCTCCGGCACCGCCGCGGCCCACAAAAACGGGGAGTGGTCAAGCGACATTGCCCGGGAGGGCCTTTGGCACAAACTTGGGGAGATTTTCGCCGTCCTGGTGGCCGCGCTGTGTGACATTGCGCTCCGTGTTATTGTTGAGGGATCCGGCATCAATATAGGGATTTCGCTTTCTGCCGTGGTGACGCCCATTGTTTTGCTTTGGTATATTTTTACGGAGTTGGGCAGTATTGCCGAAAATGCGGAAAAGCTCGGGGCGACCGTCCCGGCGTGGATTAAAAATGGCTTGAAACAGTATCGGGACAAAATCGACCATGACCAAACCCATGGCGGAGACGAAAAATAAATATAACCGCCACGCTACCGCCAAAACGCCGGGGAGCGGCATAAAATAAGCCTCCGAGTGACGAATGGGGTTCAAGAGGCCGGAAGTTCAAATCTTCTCACTCAGACCAGATTTTACAAAAAAGCGAGATGGCATTAACGCCATCTCGTTTTTTGTACATTTTGACTGCGTAAAATGTGAACTTTCGGCAAGCCGGAAGTATTGCTTTTACTTCCGAAAACAAGTTTTCCGTAAAAGCAAGTGTCTATGACACCAAATCTTCTCATATTGTTTTGACTGCGTAAAATGTGAACTTCCGGCAAGCCGGAAGTATTGAGTTTGCTTACGTAAATAAATTTACCGCAAACTCAAACGCAAGCGCCAAATCTTCTCATATTGTTTTGTCTACGCGAAACCTGAACTTTCGGCCTACGGCCGGATGTATTGCTTTTACTTACGAAAACAAGTTTTCCGTAAAAGCAAATATCTTCGTTGCCAAATCTTCTTATAAAAGGTATTGTAATTTTATTTTATTTGTGTTATAGTTATAACACAAGTTTTTAAGGAGAAAACGTTTTGAAAATTATTCACTCAGCCGATATTCATTTAGGCTCAAAAGTAAACACTTTTCCAAAGGATATATCAGACGCTCGTAAAGAAGAGTTAAGGAACTCTTTCAAGCGTATGGTAGATTACGCTAAGAATAACGACGTTTCCGCAATAATTATAAGCGGAGATTTATTCGACTCGGATAAGCCCTTTCAAAAGGATAAGGACTTCTTTTTTAGCGTAGTTAAAAACAATCCGTCAATCGACTTTTACTATCTTCGTGGTAATCACGACGAAAGTGGGGATAGTTTAGAGTTTTCTAACCTTAAAACTTTTTCAAGCGATTGGCAAACTTACGATTTAGGCGAAGTATCTATAACTGGCGTTGAAATAACTAAAGATAACGCAACGTCGATTTACTCAACTTTATCTCTTGATGAAAAAGCGTTAAATATCGTAATGCTCCACGGTCAAACGTCGGATAGCGTTGGGGTTAATAAAGTTTGCATTTCAAAACTTAAAGATAAAAATATAGACTATTTAGCGCTCGGTCACTATCACAGTTACGTAGAAAATTCGATAGATAATCGCGGAACGTATGCTTATAGCGGTTGTTTAGAAGGCAGGGGTTACGACGAAACGGGCGATAAAGGCTTTGTTTTGCTTGAAATCACGGATAAAATCACTCACACTTTTATTCCCTTTTCAGAGCGTAAAATAAGCCTTGTAACCGTTGACGTCTCTGACTTTTTAGACTCTTATGCTATGTATGAAAGAGCTTTAGAAGTTGGTAAATTTTCGCCTAACGATATATATAGGGTGGAACTTATCGGTGAGGTTGACGCTCAGGTTAACGATTTTGCTAGCGATATTCAAAAATATCTTTCAGGTAGCGTAAAGTACGCCGACGTTAAGGATAGAACGACTAAAAAAATTGATATTTCAAAATATGAAAATGACCTTTCATTAAAAGGCGAGTTCGTTCGCTCGGTATATAAAAGTAAGGATTATTCCGATGAAGAAAAAGCGCAGATTATCGCTTACGGCTTAAAAGCTCTTAGCGGAAGCGAGGTGGAATAATGAAACTCATTTCTTGTTATATTGAAAACTTTGGTTGCATATCAAACAAAGAATATCTTTTCGATAAAAACTTAACGGTAATTTCCCAAGAAAACGGCGAGGGTAAAAGTACGCTCGTAGCCTTTATAAAGGCTATGTTTTACGGTTTAGAAGGTTACACTATAAGTTCGGTAGGTTTTTGCGATAGGCTTCATTTTTACCCCTTTTCAGGCGGATTGTTCGGCGGTAACTTAACTTTTTTGCATAACGGCAAAGAATATAAAATCGAAAGATTTTTCGGCGAAAAGAGTAAAATGGGCGACACGTTTAAAGTATATCATAACGGCATGGAAACCAACGATTTTTCAGAAGACGTCGGCAAAGCCGTTTTCGGTCTTGATAAGCAGTCTTTCGAGCGAATAATAACCGTTTCGAGCGACGAGATTGAAATTAAGTCAACGTCTAGTATAAACGCTAAGCTAAGCGAGTTTTTAGAAGGTAATTTAGACGACGTTTCAATTGATACTGCAAAAAACGTTTTAGTAACCGCTCAAAAGCGCTATAAAAAGAGCAAGCAGGGTAAAGACGAGATAAGCAAGGAGCAAGACTTAATTTTAGAGTTAAACTCCAAAATTGCAAACGTAAAATCAATAGCCGTTTCCTTAGAGCAAAAAAATCAAGATCTTATCGATTATGAAAAGCAAATTAAAGATTTATCCGATAAAATTATCGACGCTCAAAAACTAAACAAACAACTTAGCGATTACGAAAACTATGAAAATCTTTTATCGCTAGTTAATT
>JAZSBA010000084.1:0-4475 GCA_045602125.1 Christensenellaceae bacterium
TTACTCTCTATGCTAACGCGTTTTAAATGAAATAATCCTTTGCGCGCAGTTTTAATTTTATTACTGACATCTAAGTAAAGTTCATTATGTTTTTTTAAATTTAATGCCGACATATACTTTATCTTTGATAATAACGATAAATACGAAACTTTACATACATCATAACAATTAGGATCGTTTTCTTTTAAAAATTCAAGCGATTTTTCTCTTGCGTTAATTATGGTAATAAAGCGTTCACTTAAGCGATAAGAATTCATCATTCCCGTTTCTCTATAAAAATAAAAATACAAATCTTGCTTAATAAACGCTACGTTATTAGCATACTTTAAATACTCCAATACAAATAACGAATCTTCTCCGTTATGAATAGTTTCATCAAAACAAATTCTATTATTTTCAATAATGCCACGCTTGAAAATTTTGTTACATGAATACCCAGCATAAGAATTCTCATCAAATACTGCAAAATATTTATCTGTTACAATCTCTGGTTTCTCATCAAAAAATGCCCTTTTTGCAACACCACCTTTTGCATGACAAAACTTACAAGAAGCCATATCAGCATTGGTTTCAAACATAACTCTTATTAAAGTCTTAATAAAATTTTCATCAATCCAGTCATCACTATCAACAAATGCAATAAATTCCCCTGTTGCAACTTTAACTCCTGCATTTCTTGCAGAAGAAATCCCTCCGTTTTGCTTGTGGACAACCTTGATTCTATGATCCAATTTTGCATACTCATCGCAAATCGCACCTGAATTATCAGGTGACCCATCATCAACAAGTATAATTTCCAAATTATTATACGACTGTTTTAAAATAGAATCTATGCACCTACGCAAATACTCTTCTACTTTATATACAGGAACGATTACACTAACCATTTAACACCTTACCATATTAATCCAAAAACATCGCTTCCAAACGCACCGTCTACGTATAAAGCGTATAAACCGTATGCAATATAGCAAATAATTGCTATCATCGTAATTATTGTTTTTTCTTTTTTTACGAACGTTTCTTCAATTAAAACGGGCAATGAAACAACGCTTCCTATTACGAAATAATATGGAATTCTTCCAAATAAAATTGGGTTTCCAAATAATGCAAGAAGCATATACATTGAACTTATAACGCCTAACTTTATAAAAAGTTTTTTCTCATCGCTAAGCCCAGTTAAATTTTTAGAAGACAATATTGCTAAAATTAACGGAACTGCAAATACGATTGCTCTAACTACGTTTACAGAACCCGATTGAAGCGTCTCGTCAGACATATCTTTTCCTAAAAATTCAATTACCGCCGTTATAACTCCACTAAAGTAAGATAATAACACGCCTATTACGACTATGAAGAAACAAAACGCAACCGTTCTTTTATTAAACACTTCAATGCCTAATAGCGGAATAACCAAATAGAAAACGCTATAAACGTGAAAACCTATTGCTAATATACAACTTAAATAAAATGCAAAATATTTTTTATTTGCAAGCTTCGGTAAAGCAAGTAATATAATTCCCGTTGCCATTGATTGCTTTAAACCCGCAAGCGAAAATAAAAACGTTCCACCAAGCATAAATATTAGCATCGAAAAAGCAAAGTTTTTCGAGTATTTTTGAATTAAATATACCGCTGGGCAAACGAACACTATTGAACAAAGAAATAAGTATACGTTTGCATCTTTCGATATAAAATTGTAGATAAAGTAGTTCCAAATTTTAAATAAGTAAACTTCGGATAAATTAAACTCCGCTAAAAATAAACTTGAAAAATCAGTAGGTGTATTTCTAAAACCTACAATATACGAGCCCGTATCGTTATATTTCGTTCTAAGCCCGGAAAATAAACATAAAGCGAAACAAATAATTGCGTAAAAAAGCCAATCTACACCTTTAGATAGCTTTTTTACGTTTTTTAATTGATCATAGAAAATAGATATTCCTAATACAATTGCAGTTAAAATTAAATAGTTCACTTTATTCTATCCTTTTATTATTTTCTATTTCTTTTTATGTAAAATATTATAAACAAAACGTGGTGTTAACCATTTTAAGATTGGAACGAACGCGTAAACGCGCATCCAAATTGGAAATTTACCTTCTTTGCAAACCTTTTTTATAACCCTACTTTCGTTTTGCCTATTTTTTAAAGTTCTACGCTTACTTGCGTTTCTATCATCACGCATTGAATATAAAACTTCTTGCAAATTATAACCTTTGTATCCCGCGAGATATAAGCGAACCCAAAGCTCGTAATCTTCAACTCTTAAAAACTTATCGGAAACGGTGTATCCGCCAAGCGATTTCATAACTTCAGATCGTATCATACACCCTGCGTGGCAAAATTGAGAAGCCTTCAAAAAATCTTTCAGTTTAGGAGTTTCTTTATACTTAACTACCCCGAAAACTCCTTCTTTATCGTAAAGTTCCATTTGGCAACTAACCAAAGCGTACTCTTCGTTTTCTTCTAAAAAAGCAATTTCTTTTTCAAAACGTAAGGGATTGCACGTATCGTCGCCATCCATACGAGCAATGTAGTCACCACTAGAACTTTCAAGACACTTATTTAACGTATAATTAAGCCCCATATTCTTTTCATTTTTTAAAAGAATAATTTTTTGTGGATATTTTTGAACGTAACTTTCTGCAACTTCAACGGTTTTATCTTTAGATCCGTCATCACACAAGATTAGTTCCCAATTAGTGTACGTTTGAGCTATAATGCAATTAATTGCCTCGGCTAACGTATTTTCACAATTATATATACCCATCAAAATACTGATTTTTTTATTCATTTTCTTTAAACATAAATCCTTCAAATTCGTTAATAGTTGATTTTATCGTATAACTTTGCGCGTAGTCAAAAGCATTTTTAGATATGGTCTCATATAATTTTGAATCTTTAGATAACGCTATAATTTGATTAGCAAATATATCGCTATTACTAGTTATAAAGCCGGTTTCGCCGTCTTTAATAAGTTCTCTATGGCCACGGTTAACACTTGCAACAACCGGGCGCTTTGTGAGCATCGCTTCAACCACGTTAAACGGAAGCCCTTCCCTCTTACTTGCAGTTAAGACAACGTCTGAGGCGCGCACGTAATTTTCAATCTTCGGTTGATAACCAAGAAGAGTAACAAAGTCAGAAACGTTAAGATTTTTAATTTGTTCTTCAAGTTCTTCCTTAGAATTTCCGTTACCTGCAAGCCATAACTTAAAATTAGGTATTTGTTCTTTAAGTTTTGGAACGAGATCAATTAAAAACTTTTGATTCTTATTCGCATTAAGTTCTCCTGTACATAAGCAAATAAAATCTTTATCGCTTACACCTAACTCTTTACGTAAAGAAAGTTTTTCTTCATCGCTTATAGGATAATGCCTACTATCGTCAACGCCAACACCATGCATTCTAACGACGTTCGTTTTAAATTTTTTAGACGCCAACTCGTAATCTTCATTAGTTATAGTAACTAAATAATCGCATTTTTTAGCAAAAGCCTTTTCGATTGGATAGTAAAGCATCCAATTTTTCTTAGATGCGCCTTTGTAAAAATGAAAACCGTGGGCAATATATACTATTTTAGTCCCCTTTTTTCTCGCCTTACTTCCGGCAAGCCTAGTAAGAATTCCGCCGACTGGAGTATTGCAAATTATAACATCAAAGTTTTCTTTGTTTATAAGAGCTTTCAACTGCTTATACGCCTTGATATTTTTAGGGTTAAACGGAGAGCGCCTAAACGGAATATCAACGGCGCTATCAACGTGCTTCAATGAAAGACCGTTTTTCTCGGCGAGATTATCTCTACCAGCCACCCATACTTCATAGCCTTGTTCTTTAAACTTTTTTAAGTATGGAAGATGAAATTGACAAACGTGACTAAAAACGGTGGCCACGTATAAAATTTTTTTCATTTTTACTCCTTAAAACGGCAACCAAGAGTTTAACGTGAAGATAACGTTTAACGCAAATGCCCTAAACCTTGTTTCCTTCATATTAACTACTCTTATATTCATATCAAACAATTCTTTATTTAAATATTTTTTCATATCCAAATGATGCTCGTCTAATATTCTCTTTTTAAGAGGAACTTTAAATAAAAGATCTAAAAACCTTCTATTGTTGTATATGAAAGTTATATCGAAACAATATTTCATTTCGCTTATATTTAATCCACCCCAACTTCCCCAAGTTACTTCGTTATAATGCATATCTGCAGGGGGATATTGCGATGGGATTTTTTCATACTCAAAATCTTTGATATATTTCTCAAAAACTTTATCAACCTTTCGAGCGAGTTTTCTATTTAATATAAATATTTTATATAAATTTCTAAATAGTTTTGCTGAAAGTTTTGGCATTGTTTTTCTGCCATAATGTTTATACCAGTACGCTCGTATAGTTTCAGAAACCCAACTCTTTACTTCAACGTCAGTTTCGCATTGTTCTTGAAGTATCATACGTTTACGTAATTC
>JAZSBA010000085.1:0-8760 GCA_045602125.1 Christensenellaceae bacterium
TATTAAATGACAGAACCCGGCTTATAGACCTACTTATGCCCCTGTCGCAACCCACGATTGATAGATAACTCTTGAAACACGGCGTAAAACTGTGTTAAAGCCACTTGAAAATACGAAAAAAGTATTATCTTCGGGCTTTGCCTTGTTTTACTTGCGTTTGAAAAGTTATCTTATAATCAATCGCAGGTTGCGACAGGGGCAGTCTTTTTAAAATAAAAAAAGCAAGGAAAATTCCTTGCTTTATTTTTATACGTTAAATCTAAATAAAACTACGTCACCGTCTTTCATAACGTAATCTTTACCTTCCGAGCGAACTTTGCCAAGTTCTTTAGCCTTAGTGTAGTTACCGCACTCAAGGAGTACTTCGTAATCAACGACTTCGGCTCTTATAAAGCCCTTTTCAAAGTCGGTGTGGATTTTACCTGCCGCTTGAGGCGCTTTAGTTCCGTTTTTAATAGTCCAAGCCCTAGTTTCAGGCTCGCCAGAGGTTAAGTAACTTATAAGCCCTAAAAGTTTATAACTTGCTTTAACTAATCGGTTAAGACCGCTTTCTTTAAGACCTAAATCGTCTAAAAACATTTGTTGCTCGTCTGGATCAAGTTCGGAAATTTCTTCTTCCGTTTTTGCTGAAATTATCAAAGTTTCGCTACCTTCAGAAAGAGCGTAATCTCTAACTTTTTTAGCAAGTGGAATATCGTCGATTTCACTTGCAATGTCGTTTTCTGAAATATTTGCAGCGTAAATTACCGGTTTTGAAGTTATTAAGAACAATCCGTCAACGTACTTTTTCTCTTCTTCTGAAAATTCTAAACTTCTAACCGGTTTTTCACTTTCCAAGCAATCGAGAATTCTCTTTAAAAGTTCACTTTCAGTAACGTACTTTTTATCCCCGGTTTTTATCATTGAAACGGCTTTATCGTATCTTTTTTGAATACTTTCCATATCCGATAAAATAAGTTCTAAATTGATAGTTTCAATATCTCTTATAGGCTCAACGTCCGATTCAACGTGAACGACGTTATCGTCTTCAAAGCATCTAACAACGTGAACGATAGCGTCAACTTCTCTAATGTGAGATAAAAACTTATTTCCTAAGCCTTCGCCCTTTGACGCGCCTTTAACAAGCCCTGCAATATCCACGAATTCTATGGTTGCGGGGGTTATTTTTTTACTGTTATATAATTTTGCTAAGTTATCAAGCCTTTCATCGGGAACTGCTACCACGCCAACGTTTGGCTCGATAGTGCAGAACGGAAAGTTCGCCGCTTGCGCTCCCGCGTGAGTTATTGCGTTAAAAAGTGTTGATTTTCCTACGTTTGGAAGTCCTACTACTCCTAATTTCATGTCATTTCTCCATAGTTATTTAATACAGTATACCAAAAAGTTTGAATATATTCAAATCTTTTTAGCGTTAAAGTTGAAAAATAATTGCAGTTGATTGTAAAGTATGCTAAAATATGACTATGAATTACAAAAGTTACATTGCAGAAAAATTAAATATCGAAGGGGTTTCCGCTCAAGAGATAGAGCAACTTATCGTAACCCCGCCGGACAATACTTACGGGGATTACGCTCTCCCTTGCTTTAAATTTGCAAAAGTTTTGAGAAAATCTCCCGCAATCATTGCCGAAGAACTTCAAAATGCTTATGCGGTTGACGACGTTATCGTTAAAGTTATAGCCGTTAACGGCTATCTTAATTTTACCGTTAACCGTCAAGGTAGAGCAAGCCAAGTTTTAAAAGAAATTTTAACGCAAGGCGAAAATTACGGCTCTTCATCTCTTGGCAACGGCAAGACTATCTGTATAGATTACTCGTCAATTAACGTTGCTAAACCTTTCCATATAGGGCATTTATCAACTACTGTTATCGGTGGCGCGCTTTATAAAATTTACAAAAAGCTCGGTTACAACGTCGTAGGTATCAATCACCTTGGCGATTACGGAACGCAGTTTGGTAAACTTATCTACGCTTATAAAGAGTGGGGCAATCGTGAAGAAGTTGAAAAGGGCAGAGTTAAAGAACTTATGCGTTTATACGTTAAGTATCACGACGAAGCCGAAAAAAATCCCGCGCTTGACGATAAAGCAAGAGAATATTTTAAACTTATCGAGCAAGGTGATCGTGAGTGCAACGAACTCTTTAAGTGGTTTAAGGAATTAACTTTATTAGACGTTGATAGGGTTTACAAGCAACTCGGTATCACTTTTGATAGTTATAACGGCGAAAGTTTCTTCAACGATAAAATGGGCGTTGTTATCGACGAACTTCAAGAAAGTGGCTTACTCTTAGAGAGTGACGGCGCTAAAATCGTTAACTTAGAAGAGTATAATATGCCACCTTGTTTAATTTTACGCTCTGACGGTGCGTCGCTTTACGCAACGCGTGATTTGGCGGCGGCATATTTTAGAAAGAAGGAATACGACTTTGATAAGTGTTTATACGTCGTAGCATATCAACAAAACCTTCACTTTAAGCAATTCTTTAAAGTTTTAGAACTTCTCGGCAAGCCTTGGGCAAAAGATATGGTGCACGTAGCGTTCGGCATGGTTTCGCTCGAAGAAGGCACTATGTCAACGAGAAAGGGTAAAGTTGTATTTTTAGAAGACGTTATCAATAAGTGTTGTGAAAAGGCTCTTCAAATTATCAACGATAAAAACCCTGACCTTGAAAACAAGGTTGATACCGCAAACGCAATCGGCGTTGGCGCGGTGATATTTGGAGCGCTCAGTTCAAGCAGGATAAAAGACATAGTCTTTTCTTACGATAAAGTTCTCAACTTCGACGGGGAAACGGGCCCTTATTGTCAATACACTTACGCAAGAGCCGTTAGCGTTCTTAAAAAGGGTGGAGATATTGGCGCGTATCCTGAAAATTACGACCTTAACGAAGATGAGTACAACTTACTTTCGTTGTTAGCAGAGTATCCTAATGTTATCAAGCAATCGGCGGAAAAATACGAGCCGAGTATGATAACTAGATACGCCGTTGACGTTTCCGAGGCGTTTAACAAATTCTACTTTGACTGCAAGATTTTAGGGGAAGAAGACGGGGTTAAAAATTTCCGTTTAACGCTTACTTTCGCTACTAAAACGGTTATTAAAAACGCCCTTTCGCTTTTAGGTATCAAAGCACCGGAGAAGATGTAATATGAAAAAGTTAGTTATTTTTGATTTAGACGGAACGCTCCTTGATACTTTGGAAGATATTAGAGAGTGTATAAACGTCGTTTTAGAAAACAACGGCTATAAAACTTTAAACAAAGAAGAAGTTTTAAAATGCGTTGGTTACGGCGCTAAAAAACTAGTTTATCTTGCGGCGAATAAACCGAGCGACGAGTTGTGGGAAAAGATGTTTTCTGAGTACGTTCCCCTTCAACTTAAAAGCGATAACTCAAAAACGGTGTTATACGATGGGCTTGATAAAGTTTTAACCGAACTAAAAGAAAGGGGATATAAACTTGCAATCGTTTCAAACAAGCCAGACAGCGTAACTCAACCGGTAGTTAAGCAAAAGTTAGGAAAGTACGAGTTTGATTTTATAACCGGCAATCGCCCTGAACTTTTCAATCCAAAGCCGGATAAATCGTGCGTTGAGTACTGCCTTAATACCTTAGGTATTAAAAAGGAAGATGCAGTTTTTATAGGCGATAGCGAAGTTGACGTTCAAACGTTTAAGGGAGCAGGGGTTGACGGTATTGGCGTTTTATGGGGATTTAGACCAAAGAAAATGCTTGAAGACGCGGGATGCGAGATTTTTGCTGAAAACGCAGAACAATTACTTAACGAAATAATAAAAATGTAAAGAGGTACATTTATGAAGAAATTTTTTGGAGAATTTAAAAAATTTATAACTCGTGGTAACGTTTTAGACATGGCTGTCGGCGTTATCGTAGGCGGAGCGTTCACAGGAATAGTAAACGGTCTTTCTAACAACATCTTAAAACCTTTAATCAACTATCTTTTATCACTCGTTTTAGGCAAAGAAGGTTTATCTGGCGCAATCACTATGCTTTCGCCAAGTTACAAAGACGGTGTTTTAGACTTAGCAAGTTCGATTTACATTGACTGGGGTGCGTTCATTAGCGCGATTATCAATTTCTTATTAATTGCGTTCGTGTTATTCGTAATCGTTAAGACTATGAACTCAATCAACGAAGGCATTAAAGAGAGAAAGAAAGAAGCAAAAGAACTTTACTCTAAAGAATACTTAGAACTTAGAAAACAAGGTAAAACTCGTAAAGAAATTAAGAAGATTATCGCTGAAAAGCAAGCAGAACTTGAAAACCAAAAGAAACTTCAGGAAGAAGAAGCAAAGAAAAACGCTCCACCGACTACTGAAGAGCTTTTAGCTAAAATCTTAGAAGAACTTAAAAAATCTAACAACAAATAAAAAATAAGCCCGAAAGCGTTTCCGCTTTCGGGCTATTTTTATCTATATAAATCTTCTACCGATTTGGCGGTTTTTATAACCGCGTCTTTTAATTTTTTAGGGCTTTCAACTTTAACTTTACTGCCAAACGAGAGTATTTTTGCCGTTAAATAATCGTCTATTGGAAGTCTTGCGGTTGCAGTTATTTTTCCGCTAGGGGATACGTGAACTTTATCAACTCCAAGCCACTCTTCAACGTTAGCTTTAACGGACTTGTCGAGTATTAAGTCGATATCTTCGTCAGGCTCGTCGTACCACTTTTCAAAAACGGGTTTTAAATCTACAAGTTCTCTACGAGAAAAGTTTTCGTTTATCGACTTTATCTTTTGAATACGCCCAACCTTAAATAAACGGAAAGTATCTCTTAAACGGCAATAAGCGTATACGTACCAAAGCCCTTGCTTTAAAGCGAGAACGTGCGGTTCTATGATTCTTTCGGTTGACTCGCCGTCACGGTCGATATAGCAAATGGAAAGAAGAGTTTTTTCTTCTATCGCCTTTTGAAGAATTTTAAGCGTTTCACCGTAAGCGTCGCTCACTCCCCAGGCGCTACCGTCTATTATTAAATTGCCAAAGTTAATAGTGGGCGTTTCGCTAGAAATTTTTGAGATTGAGCCAAGCTTTTCAATGGCGCTCGTTAAAACGTCAGAGCCGAGTTCTTTGTTTATCTCTAATAAAGTGGAAATTATCTTTTCACTTTCTTCGCTAGATAGAAAATTTGCGGGAATTTTGTAACTTTCAGATATTGAATATCCTCCGTTTCTCCCGCGCTCGTTATATATTGGAACGTTTGCCAAACTAAGCTCGTCAATATAACGATAAACCGAGCGAATTGAAATATCGTATCTATCCGCAATATACTTTGCAGATACTTTTTTTCTTGATAAAAGTAAAAATAAAATTTTGAGCATCATCGTATACTTCATAATTAAATTCCCCTTTTTATTTAGTAACTTAATTTTAGTATACAATTATGACACACCTTTGTCAATATTTAATTAAAACGTCAACTATTTTATCGTTTGCAATAGTAATATTTGATTGTTTCATATTAGATATTAAAACATTTTTCATTTTATAAAGCTTAATAACGCTATCTAAAAATTTTTCGTTTATATCTTCTTCGTAGAGAATATGCGCTAAACCTTGGTCATAAAAATATCTAGCGTTTTCAATTTGATCGCCCCTTGAAACTTTTTTAGATAGCGGAATAAATAGGGTGGGAATTTTTAAAGCAATAAGTTCAAACGCCGTATTAGAACCCGCTCTTGACACGGCAATATCCGCTACGCTATAAGCGTAAGCCATATCGGTAAACTCAACTTGATAATATCCCTTTTTATCAATACTAGAAAGGTTTCGTTTTCCAACTATATGCAAAACGTCAAAGTGTAAAAGCAGTTTATCAAGGTTTAATTTTACTTGCTCGTTAATAACTTTTGCGCCCATTGAACCGCCGGTTACAAGTAAAACGGGCTTATTCCCCGAAATGCCGTAGTGTTTAAGCGAACTTTCTCTGCTTTTATAAAACAGTTCTTCTCTAACGATTGCGCCTAAACATTTAGAGTTTTTAATCTTGCTTGGAAAAGTAGTTAGGGTAAGGCTTGCAAATTTTGACGCTATTTTATTTGCTAACCCCAAGCTTTTATCCGATTCGTGAATAATAACGGGGATATTTAGGCTTTTGCACGCCAAAGTTACCGGAAGCCCTACAAAACCGCCTTTTGAAAACACCACGTCGGGCTTTAACTTTTTCAAAATTTCTTTTGCCGATTTAACGCTTTTGTGAAGCGTTACGGGGATTTTCAAATTTTTCAAAGTTAAACTTCTTTGAAGTTTTACGGTGGGAATAGAGTAATAGGGTATTCCTTTATTTTTTACTAGTTCTTTCTCTATTCCGGTTTCAGAGCCAATATAATAGATATTATCAAAGTGAGTTTTAAGTTTTTCAAGCAATGCAAAGTGTGGGGTTGTGTGACCTGCAGTTCCACCGCCCGTTAAGATTATCGTTTTCATAATAATATAGTATGCAAAGTGGTTAAAAATAATTGAAATTTTTTTATAACGGTTGTATAATAAAGTTAGTAAAATCTAAGGAGTAAATATGAGTACCGTTTTAGTTACGGGTGGCGCAGGTTACATTGGCTCGCACACCGTCATTGAATTGATAAAGGCAAATTATGAAGTCGTTATCGTAGATAACCTTTCTAATAGTAAAGAAGAAGCCGTTAAAAGAGTTGAAAAAATCTCGGGAGCAAAAATTCCATTTTATAAGGCGGATATTTTAGATAAAGACGCTCTCCGTAAAATTTTTACCGAGCATAAAATCGATAGCGTTATCAACTTTGCAGGATATAAAGCGGTTGGCGAATCGGTGCAAAAGCCCATTGAATACTATCACAATAATATCGGCGGTTTAATTTCTCTCGTTGAAGTTATGAAGGAATTTAACTGCAAAAACTTGGTGTTCTCTTCTTCCGCTACCGTTTACGGCGATCCGCATACCGTTCCTATCAAGGAAGATTTCCCACTTTCAACTACTAATCCTTACGGAAGTACCAAACTTTTTATAGAGTATATTTTAAAAGACCTTTATAAATCGGATAACTCTTGGAATATTGCAATACTTAGATATTTTAACCCGGTTGGCGCTCACGAATCGGGAACGATTGGCGAAGATCCTAACGGAATTCCAAATAACCTTTGCCCGTATATAACGAAAGTTGCCGTAGGCAAGCTCCCACACCTTAACGTGTTCGGTGGCGATTATCCTACTAAAGACGGAACTGGCGTTAGAGATTATATCCACGTTGTAGATTTAGCAGTCGGCCACGTTTTAGCGGTAAATAAAATACTTGATAGTAGCGGTTTATTTATAGTAAATTTAGGAACAGGTACCGGTTATAGCGTTCTTGAAATGGTAAAATCTTTCTCAAAAGCGCTCGGCAAAGAAATTCCTTATAAAATAGTAGACCGTCGCCCCGGCGATATAGCAGAGTGCTATGCAGACCCGTCTTACGCCTACGAACTTTTAGGTTTCAAAGCGGAAAAGACTTTAGACGATATGTGTAAGGATGCACTTCGTTGGCAGATTAATAACCCCAACGGCTATTAAGCCGTTATTTACTTCGTTATGCATCGTTTCTGTAAAGCCGTTGCACTTACGATGACCGAGCAAGGTCTATCGTAATCGCCCCGTCTTTACGAGCCTTGCCTAACTCGCAACTAACGTCTTAAAGTAGAGCGTTGAATAATTTTAACTTTTAACAAAAAAAGTAGGCAAAATCATGCCTACTTTTTTATTATCAAAATATTATTTCTATCCACCAAACACATGCCTAAATTAAGGGCTGTGCACGCTCCGCATAAAACGTCTATAATTCGTTGTTTTACCGCCTTATCGGCTTTGTTTAGCACGATTATTGCAGGGGAGTTTTTGATGTAGTTTATTATAGATAAACAATCTTCAGTACCGCTTGGAGAAAACTCTTTAACGTCTTGCAAATTAGTACCTTCTACCAAAGATTTTAGAGCCAACTCTTATCATATTAGAGCCTGCTTTAATTGCTATTTTATAGTCGTTACTCATGCCGAGTGATAAATGCTTAAAGCCGTATTCTTCTTTATAACTATCGTAAACTTTTCTCAAATTTTTAGATAAATCTAAAAGCATTTCGTCATCGTTAGATTCAGGGAGCATTGCCATAAGACCTAAAACTTTAACGCCACTTAAATTTTTAGCGTAAGATAAAGCGCCTTCAAGTTCAGAATAATCAAAGCCGTGCTTTTGCTCTTCAACGCCCAAGTTAACTTCAAGTAAAACGTTAGTTAAAACGCCTTTGTTAACGCTTTGGCGAGCAATTTCGTCAAGAAGTGATAAACTGTCAACGCTCTGAATTAAACAGCACTTTCCAATTAAATATTTTACCTTGTTTTTTTGCAAACTGCCTATAAAGTGATAATTAACAGGTTGGGTAACGAGCGGATATTTATCCTTAAACTCTTGCGCTCTGTTTTCAGAAATATCTTTAAGCCCAAGCGCTATCGCTTGATTGATAAATTCAACGGGAACGAACTTTGTTGCGCCAACTAAAGTTACCTTTTCGCCGTACGAGTTGCCGTTTTCAATTTCACTAAAAATTTGTTTAAGTTTTTGTTCCATAATAATTTTTAGCGGAGTTTCAAAACCTTGAAACCCCGCTCCTTTTTTGAAATTACTGCGAATCAACTCTGATATTCGAAACCGAAGCGAAAACTTCAATTAAAACTCGGTCAAAGCTACCTTATGGCACACGACTATACCGTTTAGTGCTGCTATATTCCTATCCT
>JAZSBA010000086.1:0-20629 GCA_045602125.1 Christensenellaceae bacterium
AAAGGGGATTTTTTTATGAGTGAATCACAAAGTAATAAAATAACGAAAAAATATTCCTATTTATTGATATTCTTTTGCTGGCTTGCTTACACTTCGTCTTACTTTGGCAAGTTGAGTTTTTCGGCAAATATTAACCAGATAGAGGAGTTTTTCGTCGCTTCTCACGCTGAGGCTGGTTTAGTTGGAACGTTGCTCTTTATATCTTACGGTGCGTTTCAAATAATAAACGGGTTTTTAGTTAAAAGATATAATATCAGGCTAGTAGTTGCGTTAGGTTTATTTTTATCGGGTATTATCAACTTAATAGTTGGTGTAACCACCAATTTTACACTTGTTACAATATTGTGGTTTTTTAACGGTATAGCCCTTTCGTTTTTATGGACTGCGGTAATTAGAATACTTGCCGAAACCTTAACTAAAGAGTACATGGCAAAGTCTAGCGTGGTTATTGGAACGACAGTTCCTATGGGAACGTTCGTTGTTTACGGTTTATCGGCAATTTTTGTTGAACTTGGAATTTTTAGAGCAATCTTTTATTTTTCAGGAATAGCAATGCCAATAGTTGCTATTTTATGGTTTATTTTCCTTCCAAAAATCACGTCAAAAATTCCAAAAGAAGCAGAAGTTGAAACTCAAAAAGAAATGCTCACGGCAACTAAAACCGAGATTAAAGGGATTTATTTATCGGTATTTTGTTTCTTTATAATAGCAATATTTATCAACCTTATTAAAGACGGGCTTAACACTTGGGCTCCGGTAATTTTCAAAAACGAATATAATATATCTGGATCGTTATCTATAATTTTAACGTTGGCTCTTCCGTGTATTGCGGTGTTTGGTAATTTATTTGCCGTAACGCTTCATAAAAAGATTTCCGATTTCGTTACCCAAGTTGCTTTAATGTTTATTATTTCAGGCGCTTTAATAGGGCTGGTGTTATTTGCTCTTGATCTTAAAATTATAATAATCACCATACTTTGCTTTATTTTAATTTTCTTGCTTATTTCGTCTTGTAATAGCGTTGTAACGAGCGTTTTCCCATTATTTATGAAAACTCGTATAAACTCTGGTAAAATTGCAGGTATAACAAACGGTTTCTGTTATTTAGGTAGCGCGCTCAGTTCTTACGGTTTAGGCGCTATTGCCGAAAACGGCGGTTGGAACGCTGTTTTCTACGTTATGCTTGGCGTTTGCTGTTTAGTAGCGCTTATTTGGTGCGTGTACTTGATAATGAAGAGAAGAATTAAAAAACAATCTTAAAATTAACCCCGAATATTATTCGGGGTTTTTTATATGTACACTTGAAAATACAACTTATTTATGGTATAATAACAATATGTTAGATAATTATTTGCAAAAATTAAATAGCGCTCAAATTTTACCCGTTAAAGATACCGAAGGCGCTGTGCTTGTTATAGCCGGCGCAGGTAGCGGGAAAACTAGAGTTTTAACTAGTCGTATAGCGTATCTTATCAAAGAAAAAGGCGTTGATCCTTCACGCATACTCGCAATCACTTTTACAAACAAGGCGGCGGACGAGATGAAAGCCCGTCTAGAAAAAATGGTTGGCGACCTTGACGGTATGTGGGTTTCAACTATTCACTCTATGTGCGTTAAAATTCTTCGTAGTTCAATAGCGAGATTGGGTTTTGAAAAGAACTTTTCCATCTATTCTGAAGACGATAAAGAAAGGGTTTTAAAACGCATTATTTCAGAAATGGAATTAGAGCCTGAAAAGTTTTTAAAACTTGCTAAAAATCACATATCTTCCGCTAAAAACAGCGATCTTAGTCCAAAAGAGTATAAAGAAGAACATATAAGAGTTGGTTCTATTGGTATAATAACTGAAATTTATTCTAAATACCAAGAAGAACTCAAACGCAGTAACTCGCTTGACTTTGACGATTTACTTATTAAAACTCTCCATCTTTTTGAAGAAGATGAAGAAATCCTATCTTATTATAGCGAAAAGTTTAGATATGTTCATATCGACGAGTTTCAAGATACGAACGTCGTTCAATATAAGATAGCAAAGCTTTTGTCGTCATACCATAAAAACATTTTCGTAGTTGGTGACGACGACCAGTCTATTTACGGTTGGCGCGGTGCTAAAATTAGCAATATTTTAGGCTTTGAAGATGATTTTTACGGCGCTAAAATATATAAACTTGAACAAAACTATCGTTCAACGAAGAGCATTTTAAATTTAGCAAACTTAATAATTAGAAACAACGTTTCTAGAAAAGAAAAGGTTTTATGGACGGAAAACGGTGACGGTGTTAAACCTGAATATTATTCGGCGTTTGATGAAAATGCGGAGTCTGAATACGTTGCAACCAAGATAAAATCATTAATTGCAAACGGTAAAAAGCCGTCTGACTTTGCAGTTTTAATGCGTGTGAACGCTCTTTCTCGTTCGCTTGAACAAGAGTTCTTAAAATACGGCATACCGTATAAAGTTTTCGGTGGTTTTAAGTTCTTTGACCGTAAGGAAATCAAAGATTTAACTGCATATTTAAGGCTGATAACAAATCCGCTTGATAACGAAGCTTTATTAAGGGTTATAAACGTTCCACGTCGTGGCATAGGCGATAAATCCGTTCAAGCGGTTATTGATTACGCAACGGAGAACGATTTATCCGTTTACGAAGCGATTTTAGAAATTGACAATATTCCGCTTGGCCCGTCGGCAAAAACTCGAATTAGAGAGTTTAAAGACCTTATTTACGGCTTAATTTTAGAAGTTTTAAATTACGACGTTCCTAATTTTATCAAGCGCGTTATAGATAAAACTAACTTTTTATCCCAGTTTGAAGATAACACGGAAGAAAACGAGAGTAAAAAACTCAACGTTTCAGAACTTGTGAACTCTTCTCAAGAATTTGTGAAACTCAATAAAGACGCCACTTTAACCGATTATTTAGGCTCTATAACTTTAAGTTCCGATACCGATGAAATGGATGAAAGTAACTTCGTTACTGTAGCGACTATCCACTCGGTTAAAGGTTTAGAGTTCGATACGGTATTTATCGTAGGCTTAGAAGAAACGATATTCCCAATATCTAGAGCGTGCGAGAGCGATGAAGAACTTGAAGAAGAACGCCGTCTTATGTACGTTGCGATAACTAGGGCAAAGCGCGATTTATTCCTAGCTCGAGCAAAGAGTAGGTATTTATACGGCAATAGAAATATGACGGTTGAGAGTAGGTTTGTAAAGGAAATACTTCCGTTATTAACTCAAAAATCGGTAAATAATTATAATAGTTATCAAACTCAACGCCCAAGAGATTTAGGTTATAATAAAAATAGTGGTAGCGAATACGGTTATTATTCAGATGAAGCGCCGTCAAGAAGTTTCGGTTCCGTAAAGAGTTTTTCTAGCGGTTATAGTTCAAATTACGGCGCAAGTAGAACTCCAATTAAGCCTGTTTCTAACGCAAAATATCAATCGGGCATGAAAGTAATTCATAAAAAATTTGGTGCAGGAACGGTTATAGCCGTTAAAGATAACGGAAAAGTAATAGACGTAGCCTTTTTAGGCGTTGGGATAAAATCGCTTGCAACCGATTACGCTCCCATTGAGATAGTTAAGTAATTATGGAAAAAATGAAATCTTTAGTTGAAAAACTTAATAAATACGCTTACGAGTATTACGTTTTAGATAATCCCACCGTTTCAGACGGGGAGTACGATAAGCTTTACGACGAGCTTTTGCGTTTAGAAAGAGAATTAGGCGTAGTTTTAGATAATTCTCCAACAAAAAGAGTTGGTGGCGAGCCTATCTCCGAATTTTCTAAACACGAGCATATAAATAAACTTTATAGTTTAGATAAAGGCGTGTCTATAGACGAGGTTAAAGCGTTTTTAAATAGGGTAACAAAACTCTCTGGCAAAAATCCAGAATATACCGTTGAGTTTAAATACGACGGCTTAACTATTTGTTTAACCTATGAAAACGGCAAATTTATAAGAGCAACGACTCGTGGTAACGGCACGGTTGGTGAAGACGTAACCGCCCAAGTTTTAACTATAAAAACTTTCCCTTTAACGATAGAATATAAAGGAGTATGTGAAATTCAAGGGGAGGCGGTTATTAAACTATCAACTCTTAAAAAGTATAACGAAACGGCATTAGAGCCCCTTAAAAACGCTCGTAACGCGGTGGCGGGAGCGATAAGAAATTTAGACCCCAAGGAAACTGAAAAGAGAAAGCCCGAGATACTTTTTTACAACGTCAATTATCTAAGTGACGGAGAGTTTAAAACTCAAACCGAGCACTTTGAATTTTTAAAGAAAAACGGTTTTAAAGTTTATGACTTTTTAGAGTTAGCGTCAAGCGTTGACGAAATTGAAAAAATCTTAAAAATCATCGAAGAAAAGCGAAAATCTATCGATTATTTGACGGACGGTGCAGTAATAAAAGTCAACGATATTGCCCTTCGTGAAACGCTTGGTTTTACTGAAAAATTCCCCCGTTGGGCGCTTGCTTATAAGTTTGAAGCGGAAGAAGTTACAACGACTGTAATAGACGTTTTATGGCAAGTTGGTAGAACAGGAAAACTCACGCCGTTAGGCATTGTCGAGCCGGTAGAATTAGGCGGTGCAACGGTTAAAAAAGCAACCCTTAATAACTACGGCGATATTATAAGGAAGAACGTAAAAATTGGAAGTCGCGTACTCATTAGAAGAAGTAACGACGTTATTCCCGAAATTTTAGGTTCAACTGAAGTTTCGAGCACGGCGAGCGACGTTTTAAAACCAACCGTTTGCCCGTACTGCAATAGTTTGCTTATTGAAGACGGCGCTAATATTTTCTGCGATAATCCCGATTGTAAGCCAAGAGTAGTTGGCGCGCTCACTCACTTTGCTAGTAAAGACGCAATGAATATCGAAGGCTTTTCAGAAATGACTGCCGGGCTTTTATACGACGAGTTTAACGTTAAAAAGTTTTCAGATCTTTATTCTTTGGATAAAGAGCAACTTTTAACGTTAGAAGGTTTTAAGGATAAAAAATCGCAAAATATCCTTTCGGCGATAGAAAATTCGAAAAAAGCTAATCTTTCATCATTTATCTACGCGTTGGGAATTGACGGCATCGGTAAAAAGACGGCAAAAGACTTGGTTAAAGAGTTTAAATCTATCGATGGTTTAAAGTCGGCAACGCTTTTAGAACTTTCCGCGGTTAGAGATATAGGCGACATCACGGCAAATTCCGTTTACGAATATTTTTCAAATGAAGAAAATTTATTAGAGATTGATAAACTTTTATCTTTAGGCGTAACGTTTGAAAGTGAGAAAATCGTTGAAGGTGGGATTTTGCTAGGTCAAAAATTTGTTCTTACCGGAACTTTACCAACGCTTAAACGCTCCGAGGCTAGTAAAATCATTGAAAGTTTAGGTGGAGAAGTTATGAGTTCGGTTTCAAAACTCACAACTATCGTTTTAGCGGGTGAAGAAGCTGGGTCAAAGCTTGAAAAAGCCAAGGCTCTCGGTATAAAAATTATTGATGAAAACGAGTTCAAAAACTTAATTAAATAGTTTACAATTATAAAAAAATATGATAGAATCATATTAACGAGTAATTTTAGGTGCTTAAATATGAGAAGTATGACAGGTTACGGCAAGGCTGAATATTCCGCAAACGGAATCACTCTTACCGTTGAAATAAAAAGCGTAAATAATAGATTTTTAGATTTATCTTACAAATGCCCAAGGTCTTTCACTTGCTTGCAAGACGTTATGCGTTCAACCGTTCAAAACCACTTATCAAGGGGAAAGGTTGACCTTTTCGTTAACTATTATAAGCAAGGGGATAGAGAAGGCGCGGTTGAGATTGATAGCGAGCTTGCTAGCGCATACGTTTCCGTTGCAAAGCAAATAAAAAAACAATTTCCGTCTTTAAAGAACGACTTTACGGTTTCTTCATTAATGAAAACGCCTGACGTTTTAAGATTATCTCAAGAAAGTTTCAATGCGGAAGAAATTTCGCCAATACTTGTTGAAACTATCAATAAAGCTTGTGAGAACTTAAACGCTATGCGTTTATTCGAAGGCGAAAAGTTAAAGGCGGACGTTTTAAAGAGAGTTTCAATTATAGAAGAAACGGTTGGCATTATCAAAGAACGCGCACCGCTTGTAAGCAAAGAATATCACGATAAAATCCTTAAAAAAGTTCAAACCGTGCTTGAAGGTAGCGAGATTGACGAGTCAAGGCTTTTAATGGAAGTTCAACTTTTTGCGGACAAGTCTAATATCGATGAAGAAATCACTAGATTATATTCTCATATCGCTCAGTTGAGATCCATTTGCGAGCAAACTGGCGAAGTGGGTAAAAAACTTGACTTTTTAGTTCAAGAGTTTAATAGAGAATCAAATACTATTTGCTCAAAAGCAAACGATATAGAAGTTACTGACAATGCTTTAAAATTAAAATGCGAAATTGAAAAAATTCGCGAACAAATACAGAATATCGAGTAAAGGAGAATACATAATGATTAACGAACCCCCTATTGACGTTTTAACTGATAACATAGGCGATAAATACAAAGGCTCAAAATACGTGCTTTGCGTAGTTGCCGCAAAAAGGGCAAGGCAACTTATTGATATAACAAGAAGTCAAAACAGCACGGCAATTTTGGAAGATAAGAAACCGCTCACTGCCGCAGCCAACGAAATATTAAACGGAAAAATTACTACCGTTATCGGTTAATTTTATCGTAGTGAACTTCGCAAAACGGCAAGTCTTTTTTGACTGCCGTTTTTTTATTTTAGGCTTTGCATCAACCATAAATGGCGAAAAGCCAAGCTAGTAGGCGTAAATAGATATGATAGCAAAAGTTATAGTGGATATAGCCACTTCGGAACTTGATAAAATCTTTGATTATAAAATAGGCTACTCAGGCGCAGTTCGGGGTAGCCGTGTTATCGTTCCGTTCGGCAAATTCAAAACCGAAGGTTTTGTTATTGAAACTTCTGAAATATCTGAATATCCTGAAGATAAGTTAAAATCAATAATAAGAGTTGTTGACGACGTTCCCGCTTTAACCGAAGAAAACTTGCGTTTAGCAGATTATATTCACAAAAAGTATCACTCTTCAATGGCAAGCGTTTTAAGATTGTTTTTGCCGTCTGAAATGCGCACGGGAAAAGTTAGGAAAAAACTTGCAAATTATGCAAGCTTAAATGAAGAAATATCCGTTTCGGATATGCTATCTTCAATCAGAAAGGGAGCGGATAAGCAAGTTGCGGTTATTGAATATTTGCAAAAGAACGGCAAAACTAAAGCTTCTATACTTAACGAGCAGTTTTCCGCGTCTTCAGTTACCGCTCTTAAAAACAAAGGGTATTTAATTATTAACGAAGAGCAAATTTTAAGAACGCCTTATAAAAACTTAGATAATCAAGGCAAAAGGGTAACTTTAACTACCGAGCAAAAAAATGCGGTAGAATCGGTTGTTTCAAGCGATAAGCCAACGCTTATAAAAGGCGTTACGGGTAGCGGAAAAACCGAAGTTTACCTTCAACTTATTGAAAAAACTATAAATAGTGGCAAAACCGCTATAATGCTAGTTCCTGAAATTTCTTTAACACCTCAAACCTTTTCAAGATTGCGTTCTCGTTTTGGCGATAAATGCGCTATCCTTCATAGCGGGTTATCTGCAGGGGAGAAGTTTGACGAGTGGTGGAGACTTAGAAGTGGCGAAGCGGTGATTGCAATTGGCGCGCGTAGCGCAATATTTGCTCCGCTTGAAAATTTGGGGATAATAATAATTGACGAAGAGCACGATCAAAGTTACGAAAGCGAAACTTCGCCAAGATACGTTACTGAAGAAATTGCTTTAATGCGCGCAAATTTATCTAACGCAAAACTTGTTTTAGGTAGCGCAACGCCGAAAGTTGAGAGTTATCTCAAAGCAAAGAACGGCGAGTATAATTTAGCGCTTATGAACGAGCGTGTTAACGGTAAACCGCTTCCTGAAATCGTTATTGCAGACATGCGCGAAGAAGTTAAAAGGGGTAATATTTCCCCCTTTTCAATAGCCTTAAAAACCGAGCTTAAAAAGACGCTTGATAGTGGTAATCAAGCGATAATATTTTTAAATAGGCGAGGGTATTCTCAAAAAGTAATATGTAGAGAGTGCGGTTACGTTGCAAAATGCTTAAATTGTGACGTTTCGTTAAACTATCATAAGGCAGACGACGTGTTAAAATGTCATTACTGCGGAGCGCAATATCACATGTTAACTGCTTGCCCAGAGTGTGGTTCTGTAAGCATAAATTATAGCGGAACGGGAACGCAAAAAGTGGTTAGCGAACTCAACGAATTGTTCCCAGACGCTAAAATTCTTCGCATGGATAACGATACTACGCAAAATAAAGAAGGGCATTTCAAAATCCTAAAAGAATTTGGTGAAAAGAAAGCCGATATACTCGTGGGAACTCAAATGGTTGCTAAAGGACACGATTTTCCGTCGGTAACTTTAGTTGGGATACTTGACGCTGATATGAGTTTATATTTTTCCGACTATCGTTCGGGAGAGAGAACTTTCCAACTCGTAACGCAGGTTGCGGGGCGTAGTGGTAGAGCGGGGGCGCAAGGAAAGGTTGTTCTTCAAACGTACTCGCCTAAAAATCCAACGCTAACTGCTAGCGTTAATTACGATTACGAAAGTTTTTATAATCGCGAGGTGGCGGTTAGAAAAGCGTCGCATTTCCCACCTTTTTCTCACATAGTGAGAATTATGGTTGAAAGCGAAGATGAAAGCTTGGCGATTTCAACTTTAAAACAAGCGTTTGAAAGGGCTAAACAAGTTCAAGAAACTTATCATAGTTCTTTCATTTATTTTGATAGGATGAAGAGTCCTGTAAAACGCATAAAAAATAAATTTAGATATCAAATACTTTGTAGAATAAGGAGCGATTACGCTCTTATAGAAGACGAATTTTATAATATAGCAAACGGTTTAACTTCTAAAAAGGTGCTTTGCTACGTAGAAGTAAATCCGTCCACTATGAATTAATACGGTAGAATTTTAGATTTTATCAAGGAGAATTATGGCAATTAGACAAATAGTAAAGCAAGGCGACGAAGTTTTAAGAAAAAGATCTTTTGAAGTAACTGACTTTGGTAAACGCACTCACGAACTTCTCGACGATATGTACGATACTTTAGTAAAAGCTGACGGTGCTGGACTTGCAGCC
Organism: Christensenellaceae bacterium; assembly: GCA_045602125.1. GTDB lineage: Bacteria > Bacillota > Clostridia > Christensenellales > Borkfalkiaceae > HGM11412. The sequence continues at coordinate 9,202 of JAZSBA010000086.1, forward strand.
GTTCAAGTAGGCGTACTTAAAAGAATTTTTATAGTAATTGACGGAGATAGCGCAAGAGACGGCGTTATAGAATTTATCAACCCTGAAATTATCTCTCAAAGCGGAACGCAAACGGGGATTGAGGGTTGTTTATCCGTTCCAGGCATGCAAGGGGACGTTACTAGACCTAATAAGGTAACCGTAAGATATCAAGATAGAAACGGCGATTTCTTTGAAATTAAAGCCGAAGGCTTTACAGCAAGGGCAATATGCCACGAATACGATCATCTTGACGGAACTTTGTACATAGATAAAGCAAAAAACGTAAAGGCAAGCGATAGATAATGAGAGTAGTATTTTTAGGAACGCCCGATTTTTCGGTTAAACCGCTTGAAGCAATAAATTCTTCAAAGCATCAAATCGTTGCGGTGGTAACTCAACCGGATAGACCTGTTGGGCGCAAGGCGATAATAACGCCTTGCGCGGTTAAGTTATGCGCACAAAATCTAGGTTTACCAGTTTATTCTTATGAAAAAATAAGGCTTGAAGGTGTTGAAGATTTAAAGGCTTTAAACCCCGATATTATGGTTACTTGCGCGTTCGGTCAAATACTCTCGCAGGAAATTTTAGATATAGCAAAATACGGCGTTATAAACGTTCACGCGTCGCTCCTTCCTAAATATCGTGGCTCTGCGCCAATTCAATATTCGATAATTAACGGCGATAAAGTTACCGGCGTTACCGTAATGCAAACTAGCGTTGGCGTTGATGCGGGCGATATTTTAATGCAAGAAGAACTAGAAATAGGCGACGATGAAACCGCAGGCGAGCTTTTTGACCGCTTATCAATTTTAGGCGCAAAAACGATAGTAGACGCTCTTGATAAGATTGAAAACGGCGAGTTAAAAGGCGTTAAGCAAGACGAAAGCAAAGCAACACACGTTAAAATGCTTAGTAAAAAAGACGGTGTTATTGATTTTTCAAAGTCGGCGCTTGAAATTAAGAATTTAATTCGCGGTCTTAACCCGTGGCCGATAGCGTTTACCTTCTTTGAAGGTAAAACGTTAAAAGTTTACTCGGCAAGCGTTAAAGAAGGTAGCGGAGAGATTGGAACTGTTATATCCACCGAAAACGGCATTGACGTTTGTTGTGGAAAGGGAATAATATCCTTTAACGAAGTTCAACTTGAAGGAAGTAAGCGTATGAGCGCCAAGGATTTTTTACTCGGTCATAAAATTGAAAAGGGGTATAAGTTTTAATGCTCGTTACGTATTACGATAGTTATAACGTTTTATCAAAAGTTTATAGCGATAGAACTTACGTAAAGCAAGCGTTATCTTCAACTCAAATTGAGCCGTTAAACAAAGCAAGGGTAACTAAGATTTGTTACGGTGTTTTAGATAAAGATATAACGCTTGAATACTTTATTTCAAAGTTATGTGCTAAAAATCCCAAACCATCAATTAAGATTTTACTTAAAATCGGTTTGTATTCTATAAACTTTTTAAAAACCCCACCGCATTTAGTAACGGATACGATAGTTAGCCTTGCTAAAAAGATGGGAAAGGGCGGTGTTTCGGGTTTTATAAACGCAGTTTTAAGAAGCTTTGTTAGAAACGGCGTAAGTCTTTCAGATAAAACGGACGCAAAATCCTTATCAATAAAGTATTCTTGCCCCGAATTTATAGTAAAAAGATTAATTAATGCGTACGGAATAGAAACTGCGATAGAGTTTTTAAAATACGATGAAGAAAAAACGTATATCCGCTTTAACGACGGGGTAGACGGAGTAAAATATTTAACCGAAAACGGCTTTGAATTTAGCGTAACGCCGTTTGAAAACTTATTTGAGGTTAAGCATTTTACTTTAAACGATGATTTTTATAGTGGGTTATACACTTTTCAATCAATCGGCTCGGTTGCTATTTGCTCGGCGTTTAGTGGTGGCGAAAAGTTGCTTGACACTTGTTCCGCACCAGGCGGAAAAGCAGTTTATTTAAGCGATAAATTTAGTCAAGTTACCGCTTGTGATATTCACGAGCATAGGGTAGAACTTATAAACGCTTACGCAAGCCGTATGAATAAGCAAAACGTTACCGCACTAGTTAAAGATAGTTCAATCTTTAATAAAGAGTTTGAAAGCGTGTTTGACGGTGTACTGTGTGACGTTCCGTGCTCGGGAACCGGAGTTATGAAAGATAACCCTGATATTAAACTTAACCGCACGGATAACGCAATTATTGAGCTATCAAAAATTCAACTTAAAATACTTGAAAACTCCGCAAAATACTTAAAGGTAAACGGAGAACTTATATATTCAACTTGCTCGGTTTTAAAAGAAGAAAACGACCAAGTTATATCAAAATTTTTACAGCTTAATAAAGACTTTGAAGTCGTTGAAATTACTTCAAAATTACAACACGTAAAAGCTGAATACGGCTTGCAGTTTTTACCGCATATATCACTTGGAGCAGGGTTTTATTTAGCAAAACTCAAAAGAATAAGATGAAGATTTTACAGGACTTATCACTTGAAAACTTAAAACAATTAATGGCTTCTTATAACGAGAAGTCTTTTAGGGCAGGTCAAATTTTCCGCGCCCTTCAAAGTGGTAGAAAAATTTTCGAAATTACTGAATTATCCGCAAATTTTAGAGAAAAGTTGATGGAAGAATTCGTTGATGAACCTGTAAAAATTATTAAAAAATTAGTTTCTAAAGACGGTACTGAAAAGTACTTATTCGCGCTATATGACGGCAACGTTATAGAAGGCGTTTTTATGAAAAACAACTACGGCAACACTCAATGCTTATCAACTCAAGTTGGTTGCAGAATGGGTTGCAAATTTTGCGCGTCTGGGATCGGTGGTTTAGTTAGAAATTTAACGGCGGGCGAAATGCTTGCAACGGTAGCCGCGGTTAATAGAATAACCGGCGGAACGCTTGACAAACGCTCGGTTACGAATTTAGTCTTAATGGGTAGTGGCGAGCCGTTTGATAACTACGATAACGTAGTTGAATTTTTAAGGCTTTTATCTCATAAAGACGGGCTTAATTTTAGTATGAGAAACGTGAGTTTATCAACGTGCGGTTTAGTTCCTGAAATGATAAGATTTGCAGGCGAAGGTTTACCGCTTAACTTAACGGTTTCACTCCACAATCCGTTCGATGATAAAAGAGCGGAGCTTATGCCTATTGCAAAAGCGTATAAGATAAGTGAAATTTTATCCGCTTGCGATAATTACTTTAAAAAGACGGGTAGGCGTTTTATATTTGAATATTCGCTCGTTAAAGGCGTAAACGATACCGACGATTGCGCCGAAGAATTAATCAAACTTTTAAAGCACCGCCCCTGCCATATTAATATTATTAGGCTTAACGAAGTTAAGGAAAACGGTTTAAAGGCAACTGACGATAAGTCTGCTTACCGCTTTGCAGGTAAACTTGAAAAGGCAGGACTATCTGCAACCGTTAGAAGATTATTCGGCGCGGATATCGAAGGCGCTTGCGGTCAACTTAGAAGAACTTTTCTTGGAAGTAGCGAGTTATGAAAGTAGCGATTTTTTCAGGTGGAGAATTTAAAAATATCGATATTTTACCATACGATAAACTCATTTGCGCGGATAAAGGGTATAGTTACGCTCAAAAACTCGGCTTAACGCCCGACTATATCGTTGGTGATTTCGATAGTTTAGATTTCGTTCCAAGCGGAGCGGAACTTTTTCCTTGCGATAAAGACTTTTCAGATACTGAACTTGCAACTATCAAGGCAATATCGCTTGGCGCAACCGAGATAGATTACTATTTTTGTTTAGGTGGAAGAATTGACCACGAACTATTCAATATCGGTTTGTTAAGACTTTGCAACACTCATAAAATTAAAGGAAAAATAATCGACTTAAATCAAGTTGTTTACTATATTACTAATAACGATAAAAACGCCCAATTTACCGCAAAAACCGATTGTTTTGTATCAATCGTTCCAATGACGCAAAAGGTGGAATTTACTAGTTCTACGGGGCTTAAATATCCGCTTGATAATATATCGGTAGAAATAGGTCAAACGGTAACGTTATCTAACGTTTCAATAAGCGATCAATTTAGCGTTTCAATAAACTTTGGGGAGGCTCTCGTTATAGTTAACGGGTGAGAAATATTATGGACTATAAAACTTACAAAAATCTTGGAATAACAGAGGCAGTCGTTGACTACGGTGGAGAAATTGAAAAGACTCTCAAAGAAAGATTTGATAAAATTTCAGAAGTAGCGGAATACAATCAAGCAAAGGTTTTATACGCATTTCAAAAAAATAGAGTAGATACCGCTTGTATGCAATCTTCTACGGGTTACGGTTACGACGATATAGGTAGAGATAAACTCGAAAGAGTTTACGCCGACGTTTTCAATACTGAGTCCGCTCTCGTTCGCCCGCAAATTACTTGTGGCACGCACGCGCTCACTATCGCGTTATCTGCAAACTTACTTCCAGGTGACGAAATGTTAGCGCCGGCAGGCAAGCCCTACGACACTTTAGAAGAAGTTATCGGAATAAGAGAGAGCGCTTGCTCGCTTAAAGAATACGGCGTAACTTATCGCCAAGTAGACTTAATTGACGGTGGCTTTGACTATCCAAACATTGAAAAAGCCATCAACGAAAAAACTAAACTCGTTGCAATTCAACGTTCAAAAGGCTATCAAACTAGACCGACTTTCTCGGTAAAGCAAATTGGTGAACTTATAGCTTTCGTTAAAAAGATTAAGCCCGACGTTATCGTTATGGTAGATAACTGTTACGGCGAATTTACCGAAACTATCGAGCCGAGCGAAGTTGGTGCAGATATGACCGTTGGCTCGCTCATTAAAAACCCAGGTGGCGGATTAGCGCCAATCGGCGGTTATATAGTAGGTAGAAAAGACCTTATCGATAGATGTGGTTATCGTTTAACAGCCCCTGGTCTTGGGCACGAAGTAGGCGCAACGCTCGGTGTTCTTCCGAGAATTTATCAAGGTTTATTTTTAGCGCCAACAGTTAGCGCAAACGCTTTAAAGGGCAGTATTTTTGCCGCTAACGTATATGAAAAACTCGGCTTTGAAGTCGTTCCTAATTCAACTGAGGATAGGCACGATATTATTCAAGCCATAAAACTTAGAAGTGAAGAAGCAATGTGCGCTTTTTGTAGGGGAATTCAATACTCTGCGCCCGTTGATAGTTACGTAACTCCTATTCCGTCCGATATGCCGGGATACGATAGTAAAGTAATAATGGCGGCGGGAGCGTTCGTTCAAGGCTCTTCAATCGAACTTTCGGCAGACGGACCTATTAGAGAACCTTACGCCGTTTACTTTCAAGGCGGTTTAACTTACGAACACGCAAAAATTGGTATTTTAAGATCGCTTCAAGAACTTATTAACGATAATATCGTTAAGTTATGATTTATTTAGGAGAAAATTATGGAATTTATATACGCGCTTATCGCTCTCGTTTCGTGGAGTGGTTCGGATTTATTTTCAAAAATGGGTACCGAACAAAAAGATAAATTCAGTCATTGGAGAGTTATCTTTTGGGTAGGTATTGTAATGGGTATTCACGCGGTAATATCAATCGTATGTACCCTTTTATTCGGTGACGTTTTAGTTAACGCGCCAGACTTTGTTAAGAGTTTAATTTACACCGACTTCGTAGCAATGGACTTTATTAAATATTTACCCGTTGCTTTCGTTTACTTGCTTGCAATGGTAATCGGTTACGTTGGTCTTAGATACATAGAGCTTTCAATTTCAAGCCCAATATGTAACGCGTCAGGCTCGCTTGCGCTCGTATTAATAGTAATTTTAGGAGCGTTTGGAGTGTTCTCTGAACCGGCTTCACTTACTTGGGTTGACATTGTAGCCGTAGCGCTTATAACCTTTGGTATTATTTGGCTTGGCGTCGTTGAATATCGTGAAAGTGATGAAGTTAAAATGGTTAGAACTCAAGGCGATAAATTTAAATACACCAAGAGTTTTATAGCAATTTTAATTCCTATCATTTACTTATTCTTAGACGCAATCGCAACCGTTGGCGACGAAATTATTTACGACTTAGAAATTTTCGTAAGCGATTACGCTGCTAACACCGCTTTTGAACTCGTTTCTTTATGCTTTGCAATCTTTGCTTTTGCTTGGATTAAACTCGTTAAAAAGGACAATATGTTCTCAATGAAGATTGAAGAAACTGATGAAAACGGCAATACGATAACAAAATCAGTACCTTTTAGCAAGCATTTAGTTTTAGGTGGTATTTGCGAAACCGTTGGTCAAATTTTCTATATGGCGGTAATGGCTTCAAGCTTTATAGCGGGAATTCCTATGATTTCAGCTTACTGCGTACTTTCAGTAGTGTGGAGTAGAATTTTCCTTAAAGAAAAACTTTCTTTCCTTCACTATATAGCAATCGTTGCAACAATCGTAGGTATTGTGGCGCTCGGTTTTTCAGAAATGTTTATCGAAATGGGAGTTTTATAAAAATGGTTACCAAACAGGATATCGTTAAATCTTTTAAAGATTTAGGCATTGAAACTACGGATATTTTGCTCGTTCACTCGTCGCTTAAAAGTTTAGGCACGGTAGATGGTGGCGCGCAAACGGTTATAGACGCTTTAATGGAAGTAGTCAAAGGTGGAACTTTGGTTTTTCCAACCTTACGCCAAAGGAACTTTCAAGATGCGTACAAAGACTGGGATATAAATAACACCCCGTCCGACGTAGGCTTGATTACTGAAACTTTTAGAAAGATGGAAGGAACTCTCCGTAGCAATCAAGAAACTCACTCGGTAGCGGCTATCGGTAAATACGCCAAGTATTTAACCGAAGCCCACTCCGAAGGAAAATTTAGATACGGTTCGTTTGGCCGTTACGCGTTTGGTCATAATTCTCCTTGGGAAAGAATGTACGAACTTGGCGCTAAAGTAGTGTTTATTGGCGTTGATTTGAATTACAACACGTTTAAGCATTACGTGGAGCAGGCAGTTTCAAACGATATAATAGACGCTCTTTCTGGGGAAAATAAAGAAAACGCGATATCCGAACTTCAAGATTTTGATAATGGTGGTCCCGTTTGGTTTGGTCATAGCGGACGTAAAGTTCAAGACTTTTTAACTGAAAAGGGTATGATTCATTACGGCAGTTGTGGGGAAGCTACGCTTACTATGTATAAAGTTAAAGAGTACGTTTCCATTATGAAAACAGAACTTTTTGAAAACCCGTTTTCTTGGCTTAACGATTTAGGCGCAGTATGGGTTGACACTTATAAAAAATTCATTTAAGATGCAAAAAAGCAACCGATTTTGGTTGCTTTTTTCATATATATAACACTTTTACTTACTAATTTTATTTTAATTTTGCATTTTTGCATAATTAAAAACGGCTTACTTGTTTTATAAAGGTAGTTAATAGGTTATACAAATTATTAGAGTTAATTTTTATTGCTGGAGGACTTTTATATGCAAGACTATTTTATCACAACGGAAAAAATAAAGGAATTCGAGATTTGGCTTATTGAAAACGAAAAGAGTAAATTGACCGTAGAAAAGTATATTCACGATATAAACGTGTTTTGTAATTTTCTTGGCGGTAAACCTTTGAGTAAGCGTATAATCATAGATTATAAGCAAACGCTTATTGAAAGTTATAAGCCCGCAAGCGTTAATTCAATGCTAGCGTCACTCAACTCATTTTTACGTTTTATAGGTAAAGGTGCGCTGGCGGTTAAACAACTTAAAATTCAACGTCAAATTTACGTTTCCGAAGACAGAGAACTCACAAAACAAGAATTTGAACGGCTTGTAAGAACGGCAAACAGCGAACGCAACGAGCGTTTGAGTATGATTATTCAAACGATATGCGCAACTGGTATTAGAGTTAGCGAACTCGAATACATCACCGTTGAAGCCGTTGAAAAAGGCGAAGCGCAAGTATCACTCAAAGGCAAGCGAAGAACGGTGTTTATCGTTCCTAAATTACGTGAAAAACTCATTAGATATATTAAGAATAAGGGGATAAGAAGTGGAGTGGTTTTCGTAACCAAATGCGGAAAGCCCGTTTCTCGAACGAATATTTGGCGGGAGATGAAAGGGCTATGCAAAATGGCAAACGTAAACCCGAACAAAGTTTTTCCACACAATCTGCGCCACTTATTTGCAAGAACGTTTTACGGTATTGAAAAAGATATCGTTCGCTTAGCCGACATTTTAGGGCACACAAACGTAAACACAACTAGAATTTATATAGCGTCGACAGGTTTAGAGCATTGTCAGAAACTGCAAAGCATGCGGTTGATATTATAAATTTTTAGTAAAAAATAAAAAAAGTCGACCTATCGTCGACCAAATACAACATAATGGTTGTTATGTTGCAATTATATTAATAAAAAGCGACATAATGGTTGTTATGTTGTAAGTTAAGCGTTTAGTTGCATCGCATTTTTTATTTTGTGAGTACATATTATCACTTTTTTTCTAAACAAGCAAACGTTTTTAACCTAAAAATCAAAATTTTTTAAAATTAGTGAAATATTGTGCACATGCCAAAAAAGCCTTCCTTAAACGTTTTTAACTTCGTTATTATTCAAGGCTCGTTTATAATGTGATTTTTTTCGTCGTACTATTTTAGTACGGCATTTTTTTATATATATTGCAACATAACAACCAATATGTTGCTTTATTTTTTTTGTTGCATGTATAGGATATAAAGAATATGTCGTTCACATGGGGCTTAATTATCGGGCTATTTGTTGGTATAAATATTGGGGTTATAACTCACTCGGTAATAATTTATTTAAAAAACAACAAAGAAGAATACGTAAAAATTGACGATAGTGAATATATTGAAGAAGAAAGTTTAGAAAATCGTAACGATTAATGATGAACAATAAGGAGACGGTATGGCGCTAACAAAGAGAAAAACTATAATAATAATTGCCGTTTCTCTCGTTGTATTAATTATTTCGCTTATTTTAATATTGTATTTATTAGGCGACTGCAACGGTGTAGACGACAGAGTCATGATAGACAGCGACGGGGTTGTTTCTGAAGAGTATGAAGTAAATAGTCTTGAATTATATCCTGGAGCCGATCATAAATTTGAAGTTTCTATTTCAACGAAGGTTAGTGGTAATTTCAACGTAACTCTTAATTTCAGTGAAATTTCAGACGGTGGGTTAAAACCGTTTATTATAGTTGATATTATCTATAACGACGAGCTTGTAAAGAGTGAAAGGCTTTCCACTTTATTAAACGGAGACGCAATAACCTTTGAAGGTGAAGTAAAAACTTCGAGAAGTTCAAACTTAAAAATAATATACAAAATGCCTATAGAAACAGACGATACAGCACAAGACACGACAGCAAGTTTTAACGTAGGACTAAAAATTGATAGAAAGTAAAGGCATTAAATGGAAAAAAAGGTAAACGTTAAAAAAATATTAAAAATAGCAATAAACGTGTTGTTATACGTGTTTATTGCGTTTTGCGTTGTGGGGATTTTCTTTTCGATAAGTGCAAAAAAGTCTGGAGACGATGCAACCACAATTTTTGGCATGCAAATGCGCACGGTGCTTTCTCCATCAATGGAAGAGTGTGACGAGTTTGATGCAAGTGGTTACGATATTAAAGATATTCCCGTAAATTCAGTAGTTTTTATTAAAACCGTGCCTACTGACAAAGAAAAGGCTTACGAGTTTTATAAAGGTTTAGAAGTTGGCGACGTTTTAACTTTTAAATACGTTTACGATAGGCAAGTAACTATAACTCACAGAATTATAGGAAAAGAAGAGATTGACGGTGGATTTATCATAAAACTTCAAGGCGATAACCGAACTGACGAGCAGGGTGGTCTTGTTCAAACGATAAACACGGCAATTGATAGCCCCAACTACGTAATTGGTAAAGTGGTTGGCAAAAGTTATGCTTTAGGTTTATTCTTAACGGCGCTCAAATCGCCTATAGGGATATTTTTTATAGTAATTTTACCGTCGATTATAGTAATTATATTAGAAGTTATTAAAATCGTTGGTCTTTTGAACGGAGATAAGAAGAAAAAGTTAAAAGAAGACTTATCCGAACTTGAAATGCTCCGTCAAAAACTCAAAGAAATTGAAGCGGAAAAGGAAAATGTTGAAACTGAAAATTCCGAGCCCGCCGAAGAAATAACGGAAAACTAACATGGCAATAGCGCGTTACGTGCGCGTTTACGCATAAATTTTAATATAAGGAGGTAAACATTGTGAAGGTTAAAGCTTTACTGATTTCAGTAGTAACGCTTGCTCTCGTATCTTTACTTGCATTAGGTGGAACGTTTGCTCTTTTTACCGACGACGTAAACGTAAAAACTCACTTAAAAGCAGGTAACCTGAACGTTACTCTAACAAGAACTAACTTGGTTTCTGAAACGCTCAACAATCAAACGGGTTTCATTTCAAAAGTTGAAAATCTAAATGACGTTGATTTTTCAGGCGAAACCGATAAAAACGTTTTTGACGTAACTTCAGATACGCTCATCGTTCCGGGCTCAAAGTTCGTAGCGGAAATGAAGCTTGCAAACAACTCTACGGTTGCGTTCAACTACTGGATCGAAATCGTTTGTAAAGAAAACACCAAAAATCTTGCAACACAGTTAAAAGTTACCGTAGAAGGAGACGTAACTGACGATGCATATCTTGTTGACGGGCTTGAACTTGGTTCAGAAAAAGCTCCGATAGGCTCTGTTGCAAAAGGTGGAAGCAAGACTTTCTACGTTACCGTAGAATATTTAAACCTTGCAAATAACAATGCGACGCAAGGTGGAAGCGTTGAATTTGACTTAATAATTCACGCAGTACAGGCAACAACGTCTGCCTAACGCAAATTAAACCAAATAATTAAAAATGGTTTTCTTTGTATAACTAGTTTTTTGGAGAAAAATAAATGAAAAAGAAAACATTACTCACGTCGATTTTAGGCATTATTATGTGCTTATCATTGACTGTTGGCGGTACTTTTGCGTTATTCACAAGCAAAAGTGAAGTAAACGTAGCGGTAACTTCTGCTACCGTTGACGTTAGGGCATACGTATCAAAATCTGAATATTCGTTTGATTCAAGATTAACTGAAGCAAGTAATTGTACTCACGTAATCAACGCAGACGGCGGTCTTGATATTAATTACATGATGCCGGGTGACACCGTTACTGCAACCGTTGCAATCGAAAACAAATCAGATATTGCTATTAAGTATAAAGTGAACACTACTGTAAGTGGAGAACTTGCTGATTATTTAGTTATCACTCCAGCAGTAAAAGGTTGGACTTCAATTGATGCTAAAGCATCTATTGATCCTCAAACGGTCGTTATAACTTTACCTTATGAAGAAGATGATGCCAACGCTCAAGGAAAATCAGCAAGCGTATTAATTACCGTTGAAGCAGTTCAAGGCAACG
>JAZSBA010000087.1:0-8862 GCA_045602125.1 Christensenellaceae bacterium
TGCAATTTTATATTTTAATTATACCAAATATTTTAAAATTAATCAATACTCCTTTTAAATTAAAAAGCAGAAAGGAATTTACCTCTCCGCCTTTTAAAAGGGTTTTAAGTATTACGATAACTCGCGTAATAGCTTATACAAATTGAACGTACAAAGTAGCGGCGTCTTGATTAGTTCTAACGCCAAACCTGTCGGTAAACAATTTTTTAGCGCTTCTTTTCTTACATAACGCTTTTGCTTTTTCAACGATTCTAAGCATATTAGTTCCGTTTTTTAACTGATTGCACACGTAATTAACAAGCGCTTTATCATGACATCTAAAAGAGATTGTAAAGTCACCCATTTCCTTAGGATTATAATTCATAGCCGTGCGAGCAAATATGTTTGCAATAAGGTTTTCATCATAACGAACGAGATAAGCTTTTCTAAACCTATAATATTCGTGATTGGTATCCTTAAACTCTTCAAGATCTGGATAATATTGCTTATTTGGAACATGGCAAAATCTTTGTTCCGGACTTGTGAGTAAGAATTCTTTATACGGCACGCAACAATAATCATAACTGATGTCATTAGCGTGAGCCTTACCCGTCGTAGTGTCGGAAGCGTCGCCCCAAGTAGCGTCTAGATAGTAAACGTATTTACCAATCTTTAACGCGTTAAACGCGTGACCTGAATTGTTTTCAAATTCGCTCGTAACACAAGCGCAACTAATACCAACCGACTGTAAAAGATATTGCATAGCAACGGCATAACCCGCGCATACAACTTTTTTATGAACGAGCGCGCTGTGAAGAGAACGCAAAGTGTCATCTCTACTAAGATCTTGTGCTCTACCACGATTTTTTTCCGTTTGAAGCCCAACTCCGTCGTAATCGAGTTCTAAAATAAGCCTTCTATAAATGGTTATTAAAGCATCGTAAGGTTTTGTTTTTTTAGTAATGCCACGAGTAAAATACTTCGCTGCTTTTTTAAGCTCTGCTTTCTTTCTTTCAATATCTTTAATATCAATTTGACCGTCTTGGTTTACGCATCTATATTTTATTATAACGTCACTTACGTCGAACTTATCGTTTGGCAACGCCGTTCCAAGCACTCTGAAACCGCTAATCCAAAAAAGTTCAGGATAATCTCCCCTAACGTATTCGTAGATGCGATCAACCTCGTCAAAATCTGACACCCCACAAGACGAAAACGGCTCGGTATCATACGCAAAAGCATGCCTTACTATCTCGTTATAAAGCTTAATTCTTGGATTGGTACTCTCTTCATCTTCATATTCGAGAAAGATTTCGTTCTTTGCCTTCTTCGAAGAAGGCTTATCGTTATTTTCATCTTTTTTCTTTTTTCCAAAAATACCCATAAATTGCCTCCTTCTTAGAATTCTTGTTCGTTTTCTTCTTGAGCAACAGGCTCTTCAAAAGCATCTTCAGTTACTGCAACCTCAGATTCTTGTTCGTTAGATTCAGACTCTTCTACCGTAGATTGTTCACTCGAATAATCTTCTTCATCGGCAGGCTCTTCCTCTTCGACTCTATCGTCCGAAGATAACTTATCTTCACCGTCGGTAATCTTTCCGCCACGCAAATATCTCTTCCAGAATCTCGGAGTCTTCATAGGATCGTAAAGTTCGCCTGGCTCTTCATCTGATATAACGTTTTCTAAATCAGACTCTTCCATTATTTCAGCGTACTGTTTACGCATAAACGCGAAACTTGATTTAACCGTCGAATCCTCAGATTCTATCGCCTCTCTAATTTGTTCTACGTCAGAAGACATATTGACGTCGTATTGTTGAGTTATTTGCTCAATCTTGTTTTCGTAATTTTTAGACTTTAAATATTCAAGTTCTTCAAATTCGAGTTGAGCTTCAGCATAAGATATAAGCAACTCGTTATCGTTTTGCCACATCTTAATTATGCCCCTTAATATAGCGCGTTCAATAGCAATTCTTGGGGTTTCCTTCTCAACGTATATTTCACGAGCATCAAAGTCAACCCTATAATTGATTTGAGAGATAGTCATATCTTCTTTAGAGAACGGGCCTTCGTGGAACTTAACGATAGACGTACCGAACATAACTTCAGGATATTTTTCGTTAAGATACTCTCTTACCGCATTTTCTGCTTCAACTAATTCTTCTAAGGTTCTAACGCTTTGCTTATCGCAATCAACGCAAATAAACCTTCCGTCGTCAAGCTTAATATATCTACCACTTTCTAAAACGTTACCGCAGAACGAGCATCTTTCAGGTTCCTCATCAACTAAATTATCACCGGCAGTTTCATAATCTTGAACGCCTATTTCACTTAAAATGATATTGTAATCGCTTAAAAGTTCACAACACTTTTCAACGTCAAAGCACTCTGCAAGTTTATCAGCGCCAAAGTAAATGTAATGATTAAGTTCTGGGCGAAGTTTTAACCAATGAAGATACGAATATACGTTCTCCAAGAACTCGTGCATATAGTGGCCAAACTTATCGTAGAACCAGTCGAGAACACCAACGTCTTCCGTGCAGTCGTTGATAAATAAGAACTGCATATTGTACTTGTAACTATCGTCGCCTTCAACCTTTTCAATTCCTTTGTTGGTAAGGTACGGATATAACGATTTAACTCTACCTAAATAGTCGTTAGGTTCGTTATTTTCGCCGTAAGGAATAGGATTTTCAAGTACGGGACAAATTGATATACAATGGTAAGTTTTAGGGAATATCGTACGAATAAATTCGTTAAATACCGCACTTAAAAGCAATCTCATTTCATCAGTACATTCCATTCTTGCTTTTAAGTTAACTTGTAAAACTTTACCGTTTTCAACGTTTCTAGCGTTGGCGTCAACTAACGCTTTATCGATATGCGGATTACCTACCGCGCCCTTAACGAAATCTAACGTTTGACAATTTGATAAAAGGCTATAGAAACCGTAAGTTTCACCACGGAAACTGTAGTTATGCATGCCTACTCTAATTTCTTCAAGCATACCTTCAGTCTTATGGAATACGCCTTCTATACCAACTATACCGTTGTCTTCAACGGAATATCTTCTTAAGAAGATAGTGTCAAGGCAGTTTTTGAACGTTACGTTTTCGTGTCTTAAGAATATAATCTTATTGTCTTGAGATATTCTTTCGATTTCGTACTCGATGTTATTAAATACGATGCTTTGACCAACTACGTATTCAAGCGGAACGCGTGCTGGGAAAGTTTCAAGCTCGCCAATTATTTGGTCGTTAATGCAAAGTTTAACTCTTTCGTTACAGTCATAAACTTTGTTTAACACTTCTTTTACGTGCTTGAACTTAATTTTCTTATCTTTTTCAAGAGTATAACCGTCAAATTCAGCCGCGTCGATTATTATATAATAATCTTTAACCCTTCTTGCGATACTATTTTCTTTCTTAGTGTTAACGTCGTCGTATAAAGCGGCGAGAAGATATGCTGCAAGATTTTCAACGTTTACTTCTAAGAATTCACCCAACTGAACTTCGTCTTGACAGTACGGGCAAAGCGGAGCGTCTTCACGCAATTTAGTCATTTCTATCGCGTCAAGCATCTTCTTTTCAAATTCTCCTAAACTCATACCTTCATCGGTAGTAGCGTCGCAGAATAATTTTAAGAAACTTAACTTTGCCTTATTTACGTGTTCGGATACTCTCGGTTGAATAAACGACGATCTATTAATGTACTCATCGTATAAAATCCTATCCATAAAGTACTCGCGGAGTAAATACGGATGGCTAATAATATGTACTAACGATTTTTCAACACCTCTAAATCTCGTTGCCGTATATAAGGCGGCGGACAAGTTGCATCTATCGTCGGTATATATCATGTAATTAATTCTTGGGAGCGGTTGTTTATAGAACTTGTTGATTTCTATATCGTGAGCGTCTAAAACGTCCCTTTCAGAACGATCAAGAACGCATGGCGTTACAACTCTAACACCGTCAACCCCGTGATTTACCGCTTGTTCGGCAATCATAGTTTCAAGGTTAGTAAGCGTTTGACCGTGTCTATTATAAACGACGTTTCTCTTACTTTCTTTATTCCATAAAGTATAAGAAACCGCTTCGTTTTCGTTAGCGCTTGAGAAACTAAGAACGTCGTCTAAACAGAAGAACCTTGGAAGCGTAGACGCGGTAAAACCACGAATAATCGCTTTAGATAAGAATATAAATCTTACTCTATCACTACTTGCCCTTTGTAAACGCTTTGCAATAACCGGACATAAGTAGCTTTCAAGTTCAACCATTTTATCGGCATCGATAAATACGGCGTTGCTTACTTCGTCGAAGAAAGTCGGATAGTTTTCAACCATTTCTTCATTTTTGAAATCGTCGGGCGTAGCAATTAAAACGTCTGCTTGGTCAAGTCTTTCTTGGCTAGTATATACTCTCCAAGTACAATCTTCAGTAGCGTCGATTAAATTCATAAGAGCGTCGCTTATGTATTTTCTAAGCGCTAAAACTCTGCTTCTATCCGATAAGATAAATACCATACGCATACCAGATAATAATCTAGTGTAAGTATAGTGAATTAAATAATCGCCAAATTCCGAATAGAAAGATGCGCAAAAATAAACGTTTTTGCCGTTATAAGAAGAGTCTAAACACTCCATATAACTGTGAACGATTCTTCCAGATTTTTCGTTCATCCTATTTTGAATAAAGTTCAACGCGCTAGCGTAAGGTCTATTAGTGCATTGATAAGGAATAGCCGTATCTTGACCAGCTTCTGGATAATAGCGAAGATTATGTTCGCCGTCAAAGCGCCTTTGAATTTCTAAATGGAGAGCACGGAGATTGTCTTCAATCTTTTCTTTTTCTTCCTGCTTTTTCTGTTCTTCTTGTTCCGCTACCTCGTCAACTTCCTTAATTTTCGTGTTAAAGAAATTACATACTTCTTGTAAAATAATCAAAGAAATGAACGGATATAGATACCAATCGTGGAATTGTAAAATATCAATTAAGATAAAATACACGAAATCTGGAGCAACGAAGAATACCGACCATAATAAAAGTATGAATATAATCGCGTATAAAACTTCGACCATATACACGAAGCCTTGTAACACGTTCTTAGTGCGGATAACCCAGTTCTTTGCATAAACAAAATCAGGTTTTTCAAAGAATAATGACCAAAGCGCCGTTCTAATCTTACCGCGTGGAGCTTTAGTGAGAATTTCACGTTCACGAACTAAAATTCTCTTTTTATCTTCAGCTTCTTCAGGTTTTTTATCTTCTTCCGCCTCAACGTTTTCAGTTGTTTCGCCTTCATTTACTTCAGGTTCACCCTTTGCTTTTTTGCCAAGACGGCGTTTCTTTTTCTTTCTCTTTGGACGTTTGCCAAATCCGTAAGCTGGGTCTAAAATGCACGCTTTAAGCAAGAATTTAACGATTGAATATCCGTAAACTATTACAACGTTTACAACGACTACTATTGCAACCGTTGAAATAAAATCAACGTTAGACGGAATTTTATCTGATATCTTTGCAAATAAACCGTTTATAAACGACACGCTTAAAACTGCATCTGAAAGAGAGCTTAAAACTTTTAAAAGAAGTAATACTACCACGCAAAAAAGCGTTGCTAATAATACGAAGTATAAATTCTTTTTATTGTTTGGCTCTTTATAACTTAACGCGTGAATAGTAGATATCTTTTTAACTTTTGCCCCAAACGGAAGCATAGGGAAAAAGATTATAAGTGCAATTAATATAATTGCAATTATTTTAATAGCAGTCATAAATTACACTAACCCCCTATCGTCCTTTAAAAGTAAACCTTCGATCGCATCTAACGAGAACACTTTATAAATCTTATTCTCGTAAGATATAATTGGTTTTAACATATTAAACTCTCTCTCAACTATAACGTTATTGTCAATAACCGGATGAACGCCTAAATTATTTAAGATAGTTCCTAAACAGTTTTCAAGCTCGTCAAGAGTCTTTCTATGTTTATCAATATTTTTATCTTTCTTTAAATTGTAGTTGTAAAGATTGATTATTTGCCTTATTTCATATCTAATTTCTTCAATTGCAATAAGGTCAATTTCATATCTTCTTCTAAGTTCTGCAAGAGCAATCTTCTTCTTGGTAAGACAATCTTTGTAACACTCGAGCATCAATCGTTTCATCTTGTTCATCTTCTTTATCGACGGCAACACCGCTATAAGGAAAGACAATAAGAATAAAGCAAAGAACGTTGCAGAACAAACAATTATCGTAAGAACCGTTCCAACGTTAAAGGCCGTTATTGATTTTGCTACGATATAGGGAACTATAACCGTTACAAGAGTTAAAATAAAGAAGATTATATCACCTATAGTTCCTCTCTTTAAAACCTTCATCGCCTCTAAATATTTTTCGTAATAGGTTTTAGCAGCTTTCTTTTCGTCTTCAAATTTTTGAACCGAATATTCAGCTTGTAAAACCTTTGCCATAAGGCTAGAAATTTCATCTTCCTTTTGACCTACCACGAAGTCTAATTCTTGTTGAGGCGGACATTGATTGGTCTTTTCAAGAGTATCCGATTTTATTCTATCGCTAAAATCTTGATCAATCTCTTTTTCAGTTAAGTCGTTTCTCTTTTCAAGATATTTGGATAAAATAGCGTCGAATTCTTTTTTATCTTCGTCGATAAAAATCTTTTCACCCTTTTTACCCATCCCCATAATGAATTGATATTGTTTATCAATAGAATCTTTGAGCTCGTTGTTGGGAACAACGATTTTTGCCCTTGTCTTAGAAAACTCTTCTTCAGGTTTTTCTTTCTTTTTATTCTGTTTTGGATTTTCCTTTTTGAAAATGTTTTTTAAAGAATAATAGAAAGAGTTATTTTCTTTTGCAACGCTTTTCGCCTTAACGATTTTATTCCAAGAATTAAGCAATAAATCCCTTAATTCGTTGGGATTGATTTTGGTTACGTCAATTACCCCGTCTTCCTTAAACGAATCTTCTCTTTCGTAAAGACGAACTAAATTAAGATAAAGCGCAAGGTTTTCAAACGCAGCTTTTGCAGGGCTTCCACCCAAACTAGTACTGTGGAAATAACGGCGAATTCTCTTGCTCTTTATTGCCCTATCGTGGAAAGCTTCAAAGAACTTGCGAGTTGAAATTCCTTCGCCTTTGTTTACTTCTACTATGTACGGAAAATCGTATATATCAAACTTCAAAGATAAATTTTGAGTACAATATAATTCAAATTTATTATACGTTTTTTCTTCAACAACCTTCTTAGTTTCTATTGTTTTAGTTTTAACTATATCAAGGCTATTTTCTAACTCTTGAATTTCTTCTATTACTTTTTCATTTTCAGTTTTAGAAAGATTTTCATAAAGACGCTTATTAAGTTCGTCTAATTTAGCTTTCATATTTTCGCAGTCTTTAAGAGTATAAACGTTTCCGTCTGCAGATACGTATACCGTTTCGTTTTCTTTTACGTAACATTTATGATCCCCTGTGAAACCTTCTTCGTTAGGAAATACAACTTGATCGACTTGTTCTTTTAAATTGTCAATATTCTCGATTACTTCAACGCTTCCGCCTTTTATGTAGAAAACTTCGTAACTAGCGCTAAACAACTCTTGTTTTTCCAATGCGTAAAAGAGCTTATCGTTTAAATAAGCTTCAATATACGGCAAATACATGCTCCATTCTACGCCTTCGTCTTCAAAATAGCCTTCTCTTCCGTAAGGAATTCTAATTTTATCGTATCCAAAAAAGTCTACGATCACGGCTATTCTAAATTCTTCAGACTCTATCGCACCTTGCTTGTTCTTTACGTATTCAATACATTTATCAACTTCATCTAAATGAACGTTTAACCATTGTATTTTTTTGTAACCGGCAAGTTTGAACAATTGATCGCTATCAAACGTTCTGTTTTCCGACGTGTTTATTACGTAAGTTATCATACTTTTACCCTTTTAAAAAATTTTATATGTTACAAAGTTCAGTTTTTCCATCTAATAAAAAGATGTGAGGATTCCACATTTCGGAACAATATTCCGATTTGTTTCTTATTGCCTTTTGATATTCTGCTTTATATAAAGCAACTTCGCCTTCGCTATTAACTTTAACGATTGAATCTAAATTAACAGCGCATTTTTTAGCTATTACGAATATTTCAGAATTTGATAGCTCGTCAAATATTTTGACTTGCGTATCAAAATCACCCATACTTGAAAGCAATTCTTCAACCGCTTTATCAAGCGCCGTTTCACGAAGCATTAACTCGTCTTTCTTACTTAATACGTATTCTGCAACGTCCTTTGATAAGTAAAGCGTTCTTCGCTCAATTTCACTAGGTCTATTAGCAGTAATAAAATGTGGTCTTACGTTGCTAGCGCGCTTTAAAAGAGATTTTGAATAGTTATCAATTTTAGGCTCGCACATTGCAGATAAAACGTTTTTACTTTCAAGCATAGCGTAAAAATCGCTACGTTTAAAACGCTCTACTTCACTACTAAACAATTTTTCAGTAATATCGCTTAAATCGTTTCCAATTTCTCCTTCAAAATTCTTAACGAATTCAAACACGACTTTTCCATATTCACTATCGATATCTGAATAATCGTCATTGTTTATCTCAAAGAGATAATCGTTAACGTCTTTAAGCCTTTCGTCTTTATTTGAACGAGCGTTGTAAACTACGCTTGAAGAATCATCGCTATAAGTTAAATCAATTAATTCATTTTTTAATTTTTTATTAATTAAATGCGTATTTTCATAAAGTTTACGATAATTATCAATTAATTGTTCAACCGATTTAGTAATTTTTGTAATAAATATTCCAAATATCACGTCAACGCAATTATCAAGAGCCTTTTTTAAATCGGAAATTAAATAAAATT
>JAZSBA010000088.1:0-4299 GCA_045602125.1 Christensenellaceae bacterium
AACTAGTAAAAATAAATAATAAAAGCAAGGCAAAAGCCTTGCTTTTTTACGTTGAAAAAATCTATAATTTATGATAAAATAAAAATATGAATAAAAAAACGATTGTCAAACAACTTGAAAGTATGGGCGCGCCTAAGGATAAAGCCGTTATCGTTCATATATCTTTAAGGGCGGTTGGGAAAATTGACGCTCAATGCTTGCTAGATATTTTTATTGACTACTTTACAAGTGACGGTGGCGTTTTGATAGTTCCAACTCACACTTGGCATAATACTTTTAAAGAAATCACTTTAGATATGGCAAGTTTTGATACTTGTGTTGGCACGTTTTCAAAAATTGCCCTTCAAGATAAAAGGGGTAAAAGAACGACTAACCCCACTCACTCCGTAGTGATTTTTGGTAACGATAAAAAAGTTCAAGAGTTTTTAGACGCTGAAGAAAATATTTTAAAGCCGACGGATAAGAGCGGTGCATATTCTAAAATAGATTACGCGTTACTTATAGGCGTTGGGCAGGAAAAGAACACTTATATTCACGCCGTTGAAGAGATAATGGGCGTTCCTAACAGGTTTTCAAAAGAGCCAATACCTATGAAGGTTAAAAAGCTAGACGGAAGTATTATAACAAAGCCATTTCACTATTTTGACGAGAGCGATATTGGCGACGTTTCAACGAGATTTGCTAAATACGAGCCCGCATTTATTTATCACAGCGGAATAACTCAAGGGTTTATCGGCAACGCTATAACTAGGCTTTGCGACTGCAAAATTTTATTAAAGGTTATGAAGTTAATAAGAAAAAACAGCGAAAGCGTTGAAATTTTAAGGGATAATAGCCCGATAGATGAAAAATTTTACACAAATTAAATTAAGGGTTGATTATTTTAAAAAAGTGTGATAAAATAAATTTATTCCGTAGGGGAGTAGTATCCGTTAAAATGGTAACGGAACAAGTCAACATGCATGGCCGATAAAAGGTCTGGCTTGTTTTAATTTACGAGACTTACGTATATCTTTAATAAGCTATACGGGAGATTCTTTATTGATTTAATTTTCAGATATAGCTTATGCTATATCTGTTTTTTATTAGGAGGCAACATGATATTTCATAGTGAAAGTGCAGAAAAAGTTATTAAAGACTTGGGCACAAATGAAGTTAGTGGTTTAACCACCGAGCAACTCAAAGCGCTTACTGAAAAGTATGGCGAGAATAAACTTAAAGAAAAGAAGAAAAAGACCCTACTTGCAAGATTTTTCGAACAGTTCAAAGACGCAATGATTATTATTTTATTGATTGCGGCGGCGGTATCGTTCGGTATAGCAATCTATAACACTATTGCAAATAATCATTTTGATTTAATCGAAATGATAGAGCCTTTCCTTATTTTGGCAATCGTTTTAATAAACGCTGTTATGGGCGTGGTTCAAGAGAGTAAGGCGGAAAAAGCGCTGGACGCTCTTAAAAATATGTCCGCTCCGCACGCAAGAGTTATTCGTGACGGGGTTGAAAAGATTGTAATGTCGTCAGAACTCGTTCCCGGCGATATTATAAAGCTCGAAGCGGGCGATTTCGTTCCGGCGGATGCAAGGCTTATAAAAAGCGTTAACTTAAAAAGTGAAGAATCTGCTTTGACGGGCGAATCCGTTCCGTCGGAAAAGTTTGCGGACGCTGAAGTTAAAGAAAAAGCCCCTATCGGCGATAGAACTAATATGGTTTTCTCCGGTTGTTCTATCACTTACGGTACTGCTCTTGCGGTAGTTACCGCAACGGGTATGGATACCGAAATGGGTAAAATTGCAGGGATACTTGCAAACGAAGAAGAGAATAGAACTCCGCTTCAAGATAAACTTGCTAAACTCGGCAGTATTTTAGGTATACTCGTTCTCGCTATTTGTGGCGTAATGTTCATAATTCAACTTATTCGCGACGGGTTTGAGTTTGATAATATCATAAACGGATTTATGTCCGCAATATCTTTAGCCGTTTCGGCAATTCCCGAAGGCTTACCTGCGGTTGTAACTATCGTTTTATCTATCGGCGTTCAACGTATGGTTAAAAGGAACGCCATTATTAGAAGACTTCCTGCGGTTGAAACTTTAGGTAGCGCGTCAGTTATATGTTCTGATAAAACAGGAACGCTCACTCAAAATAGAATGACGCTCGTTAAAACTTACGTTGACGGCGGTGAAATTATTGATTTTAGCGGTAGCGCCGAAGGCGAAACTTACAAAATGCTTTGCTACGGCTCGCTTTGTTCAGACGGCAAGGTTGTTTTTGACGGTGGCGTTGAAAAACATCTTGGCGATCCTACCGAAACCGCTATCGTTTTAGCGGCGCATAAAGCAGGTGGCAAGCAAGACGAACTTAACGCAAATAGCCCAAGAGTAGGCGAACTTCCTTTCGACTCTGACCGTAAGCTTATGACTACCGTTAACGTAATCGACGGTAAGCCTATCGCCATTATCAAAGGCGCGTTTGACGTTATTGCAAAAAGAACTGTTAAAGGCGATATTGAAAAGGCAAAACTTGCGTGCGACGAAATGAGTTCTAACGCGCTCCGTGTTTTAGCAATTGCTTATAAAGAACTTGATAAAGTTCCCGAAAAAGCTACTTTTGAAGAACTTGAATACGACCTTACGTTTATCGGTTTAGTTGGTATGATCGATCCGCCTAGACCTGAGTGTAAACTCGCGGTTGCAACTTGCCGTCAAGCGGGTATTAAACCGGTTATGATTACCGGCGACCACATAATTACCGCAACTGCTATCGCTAAGGAACTTGGAATTTTCGTTGACGGCGATAAGTCAATAACCGGCGCTGAACTTGACGAAATGAGTGACGAGCAACTCGATAAAGAAGTTAGAAACATTTCCGTTTACGCTCGTGTTTCTCCTGAAAACAAGATTAGAATAGTTAAAGCATGGCAGAAAAAAGGCGAAGTCGTTTCGATGACTGGTGACGGCGTTAACGACGCTCCCGCATTAAAGGCGGCGGACATTGGTTGCGCTATGGGTATCACGGGAACTGACGTTGCCAAAGGCGCTGCCGATATGACTCTTACCGACGATAACTTCGCAACTATCGTTGAAGCGGTAAAAGAAGGTAGGGGCATATTTGAAAATATTAGAAAGGTTGTAGGTTTCTTACTTTCAACTAACCTTGCCGAAGTTTTAGTAGTATTTATTTCAACTATCGTCTTAGGTTATATTGCAGGGCTTGGAAATCCGTTTATTCCTATCCAACTTCTTTGGATTAACTTGGTTACCGACTCTTTACCCGCAATCGCTCTCGGTATGGAAGCCGTTGAAAGCGATATTATGTTTAGAAAGCCAAATCCTAAAAACGAAAGTTTATTTGCTAAAGGTTTAGGCGCAAAGATTATTTTAAACGGCGTGTTATTAACGGTTACTACGCTCGTTGGTTACGTTCTCGGCGCGTTCGTTATGAAAGATGCAAGCGGTGCGCTCAATCACGCGGCAGGTAGCACGATGGCGTTTATGATTCTTGCTCTTAGCCAACTCGTTCAAGCGCTTAATATGAGATCTTCTCACTCACTTTTCAAAGTTGGTTTCTTCTCGAATAAGACTATGAACTTATCACTTCTTATCTGCACCTTACTTACCGCGGTAGTCGTTTTAATCCCCGGTGTAAACGCAGTGTTTGGCATGATGTACGTTGAGTGGTGGTTATATCTCGTAGGCATAGGTCTTTCACTCTTCCCGATACTCGTTATGGAAATTGCAAAGGCAATAGGTTTCATAAAACATCATCATTAATGCGACAGAGCATAAAAAAGTTTAGCATAAATTGAGATAGAGCATAAAAAATTCAAAACAAAAAACCAAGGCAAAACAGCCTTGGTTTTTAATTGTTTATAAAATTACGGTCTAAGACCCATACCGCCTTCTAACGTTAAGGTTTCGCCAGACATATACTTAAAGTCAGGAGACGCAAGTTGAACGCAAACTCTACCAATTTCAAGCTCGCTATTTCCGTAATGACCCATTGGTGGCATTTTAACGTTTGCTTTAAACGCTTCGGGGTTATATTGTTGCCACTTTTCAAGTTGAGAAGTCCACGCAAGCGGGCAAACTACGTTGACGTTAATTCCGTCTGCGCCCCACTCGGTTGCGGCTACTCTTGAAAGACCTCTTATGCCTTCTTTTGCGGCGGCGTAAGCCGATTGACCAAAGTTACCGGACAAGCCTGCGCCCGGGGCAAGGTTGGTAACCGTGCCTTTGGTATCTTTTAAATATGGATAGCACGCCCTCATACAGAAGAACGCAGAGAAAAGCCCAG
>JAZSBA010000089.1:0-3454 GCA_045602125.1 Christensenellaceae bacterium
AAATTGACAATTATATAAAAAAGGATATAATGATTATATGAATATAAATTTTTTAAAACAAAAAGACGCAAAATTTTTCGCGTCCGTTACGTTTATAATAATTGAACTTGCGTTTTTTATAGTTATTCACGCAAGCGGTGGAACGATAAATCACGCGTCGTCGTTTTTATCGATATTAACTGCCTTTATATTTGCATTAATTTTTGCTAAAAAAAATTTTATTGGGATAATAACTATAATTGCGCTATTATTTACTAGTTTTTCAGACCTTTTACTTTGCGGATTTTTCAAATACACTTATAGTCTTCAAACGCTATCTGTGATATCTTTTTTAATAGTTCAAATTTGCTACTTTATAAGGATATATAAAACTGAAAATAATAAGGCTTTAAAACTTACTCATTTAATAGTTAGATTATCCGCCACCTTACTTTCAATAATTATAACTATTTTAGTTTTAAAAGATACCGTAAACGCCTTGGCAATAATCTCGGTTGCATATTATCTAAACTTGATAATAAACGCCGTTTTTGCAGGAATTAACGTTAAAAACGAGCCGTTATTTTTCGTTGGTTTAGTTTTATTTTCGCTTTGTGATTTTTTCGTTGGAATTGGGTTTTTAGGCGATTTTATTAACCTTGAAAACGCTAGTTTTATAAACTTTTTATTAGATATTCCGATTAATATGGCTTGGTTATTTTACCTACCCGCTCAAACCGTTTTATCACTTCAAATAGTAAATAAAAAACACGCTAATTAAAAGCGTGTTTTTTTACGTGATTTTATTCAAAAAAAGTTATGCTGTGATAGAAAGTTTTAGAAGACTTTGGCTCTAAGGTTGAAATTGATTTTTTAGTTTCTAACTTGTTATCGCATTTATAAACGTCGGGAAGACCGTTCCAAGGCTCGATTGCTATAAAATCCGCTCCGCCTTCCGTCCATAAAACTAAATGATCAAAGTCTTGATAATACACGGATAAAAGTTCTTTATCTTCTTTAAAAAGTGATAAGCGCTTGCTAGTTATATCTTCAAAGATAATTGACTCACCGTCGTTTTCAGGAATAAAGAATTCGCCTAAGTTTACGCCTTTATCTCCTACTTTTATCTTGTTAGTTTTAAGGTTGATAAAGTTTTCAGAAAGTAAGGAATTATCAAGTTCGTCGTAAGACTTATCAAACTTAATATAATATCCGTCAACGCCGTTTTGCGTTTTAAAACCTTCGTGGCAACCAACGTTATAGTACATAGTACTATCGCCGTGATTTTCAACGATGTAATAAATACCTAACGAATCTCCGTTTAACTTAAACATAACTCTAAACTTAAAGTTAAACGGGTACGATTTTAAAGTTTGTTCATCACTTTCTAAAAGGAAAGTTGCTTGAGTTTTTTCTTCAGAAACAACTTCGTATTCTTTTTTTCTTGCAAAGCCGTGAGCGCCTATTTCGTACTTTTTATCGCCGAGCGTGTAATAGCCGTTCCAAATGCAACCGCATACGGGGAATAATATTGGCGCGTGCCCTTCCCAAACCTTAGGATCACCTTGCCAAATTTTTTCTTCGCCCGCATATTTTATACTTACGATTTCAGCGCCGAGCGTTGAAATTTGAACTTCTAAACAATCGTTTTTAATAGTTACTATCTTAGCCATAATTATCTCCGTTAAAATTTTTACTACTATATTGTATAACCAACTGCCACTTTTGTCAATTTAATAGTTAAAATATACTTGTGTTTTTATTATTTTAGTGATAAAATATAAAAAGTTACTACTTAAAAGGAGTACTTTATGGACTACAAAGCAATAGAAAAAAAGTGGCAAGCTAAATGGGAAAAAGATAAACTCAATAATTTCGACAAGAAAAACATTGATAAAAAACACTACGTTTTAGAAATGTTCTCTTATCCTTCTGCCGCTAAACTTCACGTCGGGCATTGGTATAACTACGGCCCTACCGATAGTTACGCTAGATATAAGCGCATGAAAGGGTTTGAAATTTTCCAACCCATGGGTTTTGACGCGTTCGGTCTTCCTGCGGAAAACTACGCAATTAAAACCGGTATTCACCCGCAAGACTCAACTGAGAAAAACATTGAACTTATGGAACAAACGCTTAGAGAAATGGGCGCTATGTTCGATTGGTCTAACGAAATCAAAACTTGCATGCCGGATTATTATAAGTGGACGCAATGGCTCTTTTTACAACTTTATAAGAAAGGCTTAGCATATAGAAAAAAAGCACCGGTTAACTGGTGCCCTAATTGCCAAACCGTTCTTGCAAACGAACAAGTTATTCAAGGTCAATGCGAAAGATGCCACTCTACCGTTATTCAAAAGGACCTTACTCAATGGTTCTTTAAGATTACCGAGTACGCCGAAGAACTCTTAACTGGTCTTGACGGTCTTGATTGGCCGGAAAAAACCAAGGCTATGCAGAGAAACTGGATTGGAAAATCCGTTGGTGGAGAAATCACGTTTAAAGGCGAAGACGGCAATCACGAATTTAAGGTGTTCACAACTAGAGCAGATACTATATTCGGCGTTTCTTACGTAGTTCTTGCTCCAGAGCATCCACTCGTTAAAGAAATAACTACTAGCAAGCAAAAAGAAGCAGTTGAAAAGTACGTTGACGACACGGCTAAAACTAAAGAAATTGAAAGACTTTCTCTCGATAGAGAGAAAACGGGCGTATTCACAGGCGCTTACTGTATTAACCCAGTTAACGGAAAGAAAGTTCCTATTTGGATTTCGGACTACGTTTTATACTCTTACGGCACGGGTTGCGTTATGGGCGTTCCCGCGCACGACGATAGAGACTTCGTGTTCGCAACTAAATATAATCTTCCTATAACTAGAGTCGTTAAAGGCGCTAACGGTGTTGACGATGCTCTTCCGTTTACCGGCGAAGGCGTTTTAGTTAACAGCGTTAAATACGACGGTCTTACTTGCGAAGAAGGTAGAAAGGCAATTCTTGCCGATCTTTCTATGACTGAACAAGGCGGTTTCAAAGTTAATTATAGACTTCGTGACTGGCTCGTTTCACGCCAAAGATATTGGGGCGCTCCTATCCCCGTTATTCATTGTGATAAATGCGGTATAGTTCCAGTTCCAGAAGAAGATTTACCGGTAAAACTCCCTTACGACGTTGAGTTTAAGCCGGACGGAAAGTCTCCGCTTGCTAAATGCGAAAAATTTATCAATACAAAGTGCCCTATCTGTGGCGGAAAAGCACATAGAGATCCTGACACTCTCGATACTTTCGTATGTTCAAGCTGGTATTTCTTGAGATATCCTGACGCTCATAATTCAAAAGAGCCGTTTGATAGCGAACTTATCAATCAAATGCTCCCAGTTGACAAATACGTTGGTGGCGCGGAACACGCTTGTATGCACCTTCTCTACTCTCGTTTTATAACTAAAGCGCTTAGAGATATGGGATATCTTAATTTTGA